>VFJK01000096.1 GCA_009886125.1 Geobacter sp.
CTGTGAGACAAGCTTGAGCGTTTCAACTTCTATACCTTTAGAAGCACTGACGATCAAAGAATCTGAGGAGATATGGGGAATCGCTTCTTTCAAAACATGTCGGAGGACCTGGGAAGGAACGACAAAAAGGATAAGATGCTTGTTGCTGACCGCGTCTACAAGCGAGCCGGTATACGCAAGGTTACCGGAAAGAGCAATCCCTTTGAGGTAGATGCTGTTTTCATGCCGGCTCTCCATCTCGGCGACCAGCTCTTGTTCGTATGCCCAAAGAGTTACCGTATGCCCTTTTTTTGCAAGCATATCTGCCAGCGTCGTGCCCCAGCTCCCTGCACCTATGACCCCAATTGACTTGTTCATAACTCATTTACCTCTGATTGATCCGCTTGCAAATACTCCACAGAGGCGTATATCCGAGAAATACCGGTGCTCATTCCCAATCTTCCTCAGGGAAGTCCCTCAGATCATACCCCTCTTCCAGCGCCTCCCGTGCAACTATCATGCTCTCCATGGCAAAGCGTCGGAGAAACGGATGAAGGTGGCACGGCATGGAAAACTGCTTGATGCTCGCTGCTGCGGCAACTGCTGCTTTCACCAGTTCGCCGTCGACTCCATTACGGGCCAGAAAATCTGCATTAAGATATAAACGTCGGGAGACATCTTCAAGAATCGGCTTCAGCTCCTCTCTGCAAAGGCTCTCTATCAAACGTTCCAGAGCAGTTGCCAGCGCCTTTTCTGAAGAGACCTTTTCCAGCCGCATCCACTCCTCGGCGATCTCATACACTCTGCAGCTTTCAAGACTCCAGCCTGCAAAAAACTCATCTTCAAATAACTGTGCTGAAAGGGCAAGCAGCGAAGGAGTTACCTTTACCGTCCACTTCAATGAAGGGAGTTCGTAAGCAGCAGGAATTATCTCTTCAGGAGCAAATAATCTCCGCCTCAATAGAAACTCCGGCGGCAGAGGATATCCTCCTTCTCTGTTTTTGAACAGAGCATCGGAAAGCAGCGCAAGGACATACTCAGGGTCAACAGATTCGATCAGCTCCTGACCTGTCCTCTCAAGCGCTCGCTCAGCATACTTCTCGACACTCTCTCCAGACTCTCCCCAAACGCTTTTAACCCCTTCCAGATCATGTATCTGGAAATCTACTGAGTCGAGCCGGTCATCATCCTGCCATCTTGTGATCCAGATATGACGATAACCGTTACCATCAACCGGCCCCGCATAAGCTGAATGAAAAGGTTTCCTCTTGACAATCGACACATTCCCTTCCGGGTAAATTCCCAGGAAAGAAAGTCTTCTGATGTTCTGATCAATCAGTTGTTGATGTTGATTTGCTGTATATTGGCGGAATTGCGTAAGAAGGGATGCTGCCTCCGGAAATCTGACCCGGCCTATCGCGGTTATAACCTCTTTGACAACTTCAGCGTCATAATGCCAGAGAAGAAGTCCGAGCGGCTCAAGAACTCTTTTGTCCGGGATTCTGGCAAGCTCGAGCAAAAAGGAGCGCTTGGTCTCGCTGGGCATGTAGGCAAAATCCTCTAAGAAAAAAAGGAGCCCATCATCCCCGGTCTCGATTATCTGCGGGAACATTTCAGTAACTGGGATGGAACTCCCCGAAAAAAGGATCGAGAACGGCGCCACCGACATATCTATCCCGCAATCTTCCAGGGCTGCCATTATTGCCGTCTTACCCTCGATCTCCAGATCCCGTCTTTTCAGTGCGATCTGGATGATCTGGTCAAGCCAATATCTATCGTCTATAAAATCAAGAAGGTATGTATATTTTGAAACCAGGGTACCGCTTTTTTCCTGCCAGAGTCTTCGCAGAATCGGCTGAACAGCCGAGCGCCCGGCTGTCTTCAGCTTATTACCGATCTCATCCATTTCGGCGTAGGTTATATTCTCCTTCTTCAGCTTTTCCAAAAGCTGGAGAACTCCCTGCCGCGACTTGAAACTCCTGTCGATTTTCCGGTGGTTTTCCATAGTCTGCCACTCTTTACTTCCAGTCAGATCACGTGTCGCAAAGAAGTTACTCTTCGCCCTCGTCTGCTATGAGTTCAGCTTCAGGAATTTCCTCTGTGAAATCGTCTTCAGTACCATCTTCCGGCTCATCTTTTTCAGCCAGTTTCGCAACTGCGACGATCCGCTCTTCGGTCTCGGTCACCATCAAGCGGACACCTTGCGTGTTTCTCCCGATGATTGAGAAACCCGAAACCGGAACCCGAAGGATTTTCCCCTGATCACTGATCAGCATAAGATCGTTCTCGTCGGTCACCTGTTTGATATTGACGACACAGCCGTTTCTGTCGGTTGTTTTGATTGTTATAACACCTTTGCCGCCTCGGCTCTGCGCACGATACTCACCGAGCTCGGTCCGTTTGCCGAAACCGTTTTCAGTGACCGTGAAGATCGTGGAGCCGGAAAGCTCGTTTATTATCTCCATGCCGATCACCACATCATCATCTTCCAGAGTCATGCCGCGAACGCCACGGGTAACTCTCCCCTGAGGCCTCGCATCCTCCTCACGGAAACGTATCGATTTCCCGTTTTTCGACGCAAGCAGCACGTCCTGTTTACCATCGGTAAGGGAGACTTCTATCAGCTTGTCCCCTACATCAAGGTTTACCGCGAGAATCCCCCCGACTCTGGGATGAGAGTACTCAAGAAGAGGTGTCTTTTTAACGACCCCTTGCCGGGTCGCCATCATTATGAATTTGTCATCACTGAACTCCCTGACAGAAAGGATCGCTGTTATCTTCTCATCCTGAGAAAGATTCAGCAGGTTCACTATTGCTTTACCACGGGTCGCACGCCCCCCCTCAGGGAGTTCGTAGACTTTCAGCCAGTAAACCTTTCCTGCATCAGTAAAAAAGAGGAGGTAGTCTTTCGTCGAAGCGATGAAGAGATGCACCACGAAATCCTCATCTTTTGTCTTGATGCCGGTCTTCCCTTTGCCGCCACGTCTCTGTGCCCGGTAGAGAGAGACAGCACTCCGCTTGATATAGCCGGTATGAGTGATATTGACCACCATATCCTCTTCGACTATTGTGTCTTCGAGGGTTATCTCTGCGGTCTGGGCGATAATTTCGGTGCGGCGGGGATCGCCGAACTTGTCCTTGACCTCCAGCAGCTCGCCCTTGACGATTGCGAGAATCTCCGTCTCCGAACCCAGAATCTCTTTCAACCGGCCGATAATACGTAGCATCTCCAGGTATTCATCGATGATTTTTTCCCGCTCAAGACCGGTAAGCCGGTGCAGACGCATGTCCAGAATCGCCTGGGCCTGAATATCTGAAAGACGGGTTGCATCGCTGTATCCCGCCGGAGCAGCGATGTCAAACTTCTTCAGCCAGGCCGGATCAGCGAATTTACCTTCAATCAAACCTTCTTTTGCTTCCGCCGGATTTGTTGAGGCACGAATCAGTTCGATGACCGCGTCGAGCCAGTCAAGCGCTATTTTGAGACCTTCAAGGATATGGGCCCTGGCTTCTGCCTTTTTCAGCTCGAAGACCGTTCGTCGGGTGACGATCTCACGGCGGTGGTCAATGAAGTGGCGAATCGTCTCTTTGAGAGTGAGTACCTTGGGGCGGTTGCTGACAATGGCCAGCATAATGATGCCGAAAGAGCACTGCATCTGGGTCTGCTTGTAGAGGTGGTTTAGGAGAACCTGAGGATTTTCATCCTTTTTCAGTTCAATGACAATCCTCATCCCGTCCCGGTCGGATTCGTCACGCAGATCGGAGATACCTTCGATCTTTTTCTCCTTTACCAGCTCGGCGATCTTTTCAATCAGCCGCGCCTTGTTTACCTGATATGGAATCTCGGTAACGATTATCGATTCCCGCTCGCTTTTCTTCTGCTTTTCAACCCTGGCGCGGGCTCTCATCTGAATAATACCGCGACCGGTTCTATACGCAGAAACAATGCCGTCACAGCCGTAAATGAAACCGGCTGTGGGGAAGTCGGGCCCGGGAATGAAAGTCATCAGCTCTTCCAGGGTGATGGCCGGATTGTCAATGGTAGCAATAACGCCGTCTACGACTTCGCGCAAATTGTGGGGAGGGATATTGGTGGCCATACCGACAGCTATGCCCGAAGAGCCGTTGACAAGCAGATTCGGTATCTTGGCAGGAAGAACCAGCGGCTCCTGAAGGGAGTCATCATAGTTCGACCCCATCTCGACGGTTTCCTTGTCCAGATCGACCAGCATCTCGTGAGCCAGTTTCGACATTCTGATCTCGGTGTAACGCATCGCAGCAGGTGAATCACCGTCAACCGAACCGAAGTTACCCTGTCCATCCACCATAGGATAGCGCAGGGAAAAGTCCTGGGCCATCCGGACGATGGTGTCGTAGGCAGCGGTATCACCATGAGGATGGTATTTACCGATAACATCACCGACAACGCGGGCCGACTTCTTATACGGCTTGTTGTAGTCGTTTCCCATGTCGTACATGGCATAGAGGCAACGCCGGTGAACCGGCTTGAAACCGTCACGTACATCCGGCAGAGCCCGGCCGATAATGACCGACATGGCGTAGTCCATATAGGACTTTTTCATCTCATCTTCAATGTTTACCGCTATCTTGTTTGTCTCGTTGAGCATCTGTTTTCCTTGACCATTTTAATGCAGGAAGTCCATTGTGTGCCTCTTAACCGTGCTGGCACGTAAGTTACTCCTGCTTGAAATCATATATCCAGATTGGATACGTTGAGCGCATTCTTTTCGATGAATTCACGCCGCGGCTCTACCTGGTCCCCCATGAGGACAGTAAAGATCTCTTCGGCTTCAACCAGGTCTTCTATCTTTACCTGGAGCAGCAACCGGTTGTCCTGATGCATGGTTGTCTCCCAGAGCTGATCCGGATTCATCTCCCCAAGGCCTTTGTAGCGCTGAATATAGAGTCCCTTCTTGGCGGTTTCGAGGAAAAATCCGAGCAGTTCGTCGTAGCTTTCGGTCTCAAGAAGTTCTTTGCCCTCAGCGCTGACCAGAGCCTTGCCGCTGCCAAGCCCGGCACGCATTTTACGGTAGTTCTCGAACATAAGAGTATACTCGTATGAGGTGAGGACATTCAGGGCATGCCGGTCAAGGCGGATACGCAGATTGCCAAGTTTCACCGTTGCCCGGTTCTCATTGATTTCGTATTCAAAATCGCTGCGTAACGCCTTGATCTTCTCCAGATGAGGTGCCAGGTCGATAAGTTCTTCGAAGCTGTTGCGCGCATTAACTGCAATAAGCAGGCGGAGGAGCTCCTCATTGATCCCCTTGCGCGCCACTTTGTCGAACACCGCGCGGAAATCGGTCACCTGCTTGAGGAGCGGAATGATCTGCTTACCACGCAGATTTCTCTCCCCGTCATCAAGGGTAAGAGTCATATTGTCAGTACCCTCTTCGAGCAGGTAGTTCTGCAGTGCAGCTTCGTTTTTCAGGTATTGCTCCTTCTTACCCCGCTTGATCTTGTAAAGCGGAGGCTGAGCGATGTAGAGATGGCCACGTTGTACCAACTCATTCATCTGGCGGAAGAAGAAAGTAAGCAGCAGGGTGAGGATGTGAGAGCCGTCAACATCGGCATCGGTCATGACTATGATCCGGTGATAGCGAAGCTTGGCGATATCGAAATCGTCCTTGCCAATGCCGGTACCGAGGGCCGCGATCAGAGTGCGTATCTCCTGAGAGGAGATCATTTTGTCGAAGCGGGCTTTTTCAACATTAAGGATTTTCCCTTTAAGCGGAAGAATCGCCTGATACTTCCTGTCTCGCCCCTGCTTGGCGCTGCCGCCGGCGGAATCACCCTCGACCAGGAACAGTTCGCAGAGAGCCGGATCCTTCTCCTGGCAGTCGGCCAGTTTTCCGGGGAGAGTCCCTATCTCCAGGGCTCCCTTGCGTCTGGTGAGATCCCGCGCTTTACGGGCCGCTTCACGTGCTCTTGCCGCCTCTATCGACTTTTCAAGAACCCTTCTCGCGACCTGCGGATTCTCCTCTAGATATGTTGCGAGCTTTTCATTCAACATCGTCTCGACATATCCTTTAACTTCGGAATTACCAAGCTTGGTCTTTGTCTGGCCCTCGAACTGCGGCTGGGGAATCTTTACCGAAATTACAGCAGTGAGTCCTTCCCTCAGGTCGTCGCCGGAGATAGCCACCTTTACGTTTTTCAGAAGGTTGTTGGCTGTAGCGTAGCTGTTCATGGTCCTCGTCAGAGCAGCCTTGAAACCGATCAGATGGGTTCCGCCTTCATGGGTATTGATATTGTTGGCAAATGAGAAGAGTTTTTCATCATAAGAGTCGTTGTACTGCATCGCAATCTCGATCTCGACCCCTCCCCTTTCCCCTTTGCAGAAGATAGGCTTGGGGTGCACCGGAATGCGGTTGCGATTCAAATACTCAACAAAAGAGCTGATGCCGCCTTCGTAGAAGAACTCATGTTCCTTTTCGAACCGCTCATCCTTGATGAATATTCGGACACCAGCATTCAGAAACGCAAGCTCACGAAGTCTCTGTGAAAGAATATCGAATGAAAATTCCGTTGTTTCAAATATCTCTGAATCCGGAAAGAAAGTGATTTTTGTGCCCCTTCTCTTTGTTTCACCACAGATTTTAAGAGGTTCTTCAGGAACTCCCCGACTGTAGGTCTGGCGAAATATCTTGTTGTCCCGCCTGATCTCCAGTTCCAGTTTTTCTGAAAGCGCATTCACAACTGAAACACCGACCCCGTGAAGTCCGCCTGATACCTTGTAGGAGTCGTTATCAAATTTCCCTCCGGCATGAAGGACCGTGAGTACGACTTCAGCTGCCGATCTTCCTGTAGGATGCATATCCGTCGGAATTCCCCGACCGTTATCGACCACGGTGACCGAACCATCCATATTGATGGTTACCTGGACATTATCGCAATAACCGGCAAGCGCTTCGTCAATAGCATTATCGACAATTTCGTAAACCAGATGATGGAGTCCCGGCGAAGCTGTAGATCCTATGTACATGGCAGGTCTTTTACGTACCGCCTCAAGACCTTCAAGTATCTTTATCTGATCTGCACCGTAATCACTCTGAAGCTCTTCGTTCATTAATTTTCCTCTCTAAACAATGCGACCATCTTCAACCAGAAAAGAAGCACGTTGTGTGCTGCCTGAAAGTGGTATTGAAGCCGGGTCTGTAGTTGTAATAAATACCTGAATGTTTCTGCCGGTCAAAAAGTCCAGTAGATGTTGAATCCTGTTACTGTCTAACTCTGCTGTCATGTCATCAAGGAGCAGGATAGGCAATCTGCCGGATGTTTCATTTAAAAGCTCTATCTCGGCCATTTTAAGAGCCATCACAAAGCTTTTCTGTTGGCCCTGCGAACCGTGTTCCCGAATAGGTCTGTCATTAAGGAAAAATTCCAGATCATCTCTTTGAGGGCCTACGACTGTTGCGCATCTGTCTCTTTCAATGCGACTACTGGCGTTTAAAGCTCTGAAGAGTTCGTCACGAATCTCGGAAAGAGAAAAGCGGGAATCATAAGAAGGGTTATGATAGCACAGCCTGGCTAATTCGTCACTACCTGAGATATTTTTATAGTAGATTGAAAATGGTTCGGCCAGCTCTCTGATGAAAGCCGACCTCTTATGAATAAGTCGTGCTCCAGTATTGGCAAGTTGATCTGTCCAGGCTTCAATCCCGGCGTAATTACGTAGCTTTAAAAGCTGATTTCTCTGTTTAAGAACCCTGTAGTAATCATGGTAAATCTTCAGGTAGCCAGGATCACTGCAGAAAACGGCTCTGTCAAGATAGCGTCTTCTCTGCTCCGGAGATCCGTTAATCATTACCATCTCTTCCGGTGAAAAGGCCACTACAGAGAGCAGGTGGCAGTAATCAACGGCACGGGCAGATGATTTGCCGTCTATCTTCAATATTTTGCTGCTGTTATCAAATGAAATTGAAAGGTCATTTTGCAGTTCATTGTCAATGATCGAGCATCTCAGGTGAGCTGTAACTTCATCCCAGTCAATCATATCTTTCTGTTTGGCATGCCTGAAGGATTTCAGCGTACCTAGAAAAAAGATCGCTTCGAGGTAATTAGTCTTCCCCTGTCCATTTTTTCCGTAAAAAATATTAAAGCGGTTATCGAAATGTAACTCCGACCGTCTTATATTTCTAAAAAAATTTATAGTTAGATTATTTAAAAGCATATCCGACATAATGCGAAAGGCCGCTCTTTTCATATAGGGAAATGAGAGGCCTTTCTATTGGTTTAATATGATAACTTTTCGTTTTATAGACGCATTGGCATTATGACTGCCAATAAATCTTCAGAACCGGCCTGTTTTAATATTGCCGGGGACATTTCATCTCTCAGTAAGAGTATCACTTCATCGTCAGTAATTATATTGAGAACATCTATCAGGTATCTTGCGTTGAAGCGGGTAGTTATCTTTTCACCGCTATAATGCACCTCAAGCTCTTCACGGGCCTCGCCCAGCTCAGGATTACTGGATGAAATCTCCATAGAATCATTCGTTATCTCAAATTTTATACCTTTGAATTTTTCACTGGATAGAATTGCCATCCGTTTCAGTGAATGAAGAAAAATCTCTTTTTTTACCTTTATCTCCCTGTTGTTACCAACTGGCACTACCCTGGTATAATCCGGGAATTCTCCATCCACAAGTCGCATTACAACGGTACTGTTCCCTTTGATCACTGCTGCACTGTTTTCAATGAAACCAAGTTTAAAATCACCTTCTTCTTCATC
Organism: Geobacter sp.; assembly: GCA_009886125.1. Classification (GTDB taxonomy): domain Bacteria; phylum Desulfobacterota; class Desulfuromonadia; order Geobacterales; family DSM-12255; genus VEOV01. Next base: position 8,737 of record VFJK01000096.1, read on the forward strand.
ACATAGTTTTTTCAGTTCCAAAATACCTTTTTTGGGGAAAATAACCCCTTTCTCAAGACTTTCAATATCAGAACCGTCTATATTATTTTCGGAAATTGAAAGTCTGTGCCCGTCCGTCGCAACAAGCACCAGTCTATGACCTTCCGGACTTTCATTTATCTTGAACAATATTCCATTAAGATTGTATTTTGTTTCATCGTGACAAATGGCATACGAAGTTTGTTCAATCATTTTAGCTAATTTAGAAGAGTCGAGAGTCAAAAAACCACTTTCATTTATTTTTGGAAAAAACGGAAACTCGTCTGGAGAAAGGCCGACTATGCTGAATTTGGCCTTTCCACAAGTTATTTCAACCCAATCATTTTCTTTTGTAATCAGTCTAACCGGTTCTTCAGGTAGCTCCCTTATTATTTCATACAGTTTTTTTGCTGACAATGTTATGCGACCATCCTGGATGACTTTTGCCTGATAGCTGCTTTTCATTCCAACTTCCAGATCAGTGGCTATAAAGGTGAGCACGTTATCGGCCGCTTCAATAAGGACATTTGAAAGAATCGGCATAGTGTTTCGTCTTTCTACGATTCCTTGGATTTTTTGTAGTGCTTTGACGAAAGCATCTTTTTCAATGGTAAATTCCATGATACCCCCTGTTTCTATTTCTATTTATATTAAATAAAAGATTAGTAGCAGTAGTAATAGAGCCTGTTGAAAACAGTAAAAACACTATAACCATTCGAAAATACTGATAATAAAGGTGTTAATAAGTCTGTGTTTGTATTGTTGGTGAACTAATTTTTTGCACAGGTAGAAAAATTTTTCAACAGGCAAAATGAATTATCAACATGATTTAAGGTATCAACTTAACAGCTTTCGCTTAATTGCTTCATAACTATTTAATATATCAGGCTTGTCCTGCATTACAGAACTGATTTTCTTAACTGCATAGATAACAGTCGAGTGGTCTTTGCCGCCGAATTTCTCTCCGATTTCAGGGTAAGATGCTTTTGTCAGCTCTCTGGATATAAAAATTGCTATCTGTCTGGGGATGACAAATGTCCTGAGCCTTTTTTCGGATTTAAGATCTGAAACTTTGAGTTTAAAATGATCGGCGACATGCTTTTGAATTGATTCGATACTGATTTCTTTGCTTTTGTCGACAATGATATCTTTCAAAATATCTTTTGCCATGGCGAGATTTATCTTATTTTTTGTCAGGCTCGCATATGCACCGATCCGAATGAGCATTCCCTCTATTTCCCTGATATTACTTGCGCTGCTGGAACCGATAAGTAGTGCAACATCATCAGGAAGGTCTATTTTGTTTAATTCAGCTTTTTTCTTGAGGATGGCAACTTTTGTTTCGACATCCGGTGGCTGAATATCGGCAATAAGGCCCCATTCAAATCTTGACCTGAGGCGTTCTTCCAGGCCAGGTATATCTTTCGGGAATTTATCAGATGTGATTACTATCTGTTTGTGCGACTCGTAAAGTGCATTAAATGTATGAAAGAACTCAACCTCAGTTGCTTCACGACCCGCCATGAACTGGATGTCGTCTATAAGAAGAAGATCGGTTTTTCTGAATTTTGAGCGGAAATCCTCCATTTTCTTATGTCTGATACAGTTAATCATCTCATTCATAAAGGTTTCAGAGGTGTAGTAGCATATTTTGGCATCAGGATTTCTGCTGAGAATCTGGTTACCTATCGCAACCATAAGATGAGTCTTGCCGAGACCCGTTCCGCCGTAGATGAAAAGAGGGTTATATTTGTGAGCAGGTGCATCAGCAACTGCCTGTGATGCTGCATGAGCAAATTCATTGCTTGTTCCGCATACAAAAGTGTCGAAGGTGTATCTCGAATTCAGCAAAGTTGTAAATGTTGCACTCTTGCCTTTGTCAGGAGGTGAAAATTCAGCCCTGCTTTCTTGAAAAGAGTCCGGATTTTTCTCAGGCTCAGCAAAAGAATCCGCCACATTTAATTCGACTTCGATCGCATCGTTGGTCAGCCCCAGGATGACATCTTTGATAAGAGAAATGTACCTGTCTTTTATCTCCTTTTTATGAAACTCTGTTGGAACCTCCAGGATGAATGAAGATTCATCCGAGTCAATAAATCGTATCGGTTTTATCCAGGTTCGGTAAGTCTGCGGTGTAAGAACCTGCTCAATTTTCTGCTTGGCTTCGTTCCATATAAGTTTCATGTTGATACCTGATTTCCATTTTTAGGGAGCTAGACAATCCAATTATTTTTCAGTTGAAATTTATGCCTGAAATTCGAATTTATGCTTTCAGAGCCTGCCTTTCCATTTGAGTAGTTATGAACAGGGTTATCAACATGTGTTGATAACTCAGTAATATAAAAATAGTAAGTCATATCATATAAATACATTAGCACATGCTGACGGATTGGGCTTAAGACCCTAGCAGAGAGACTGTCTATTTGCAAGGGCATTTTTCATGCATGGAATAAAATAGTTATTGACAATGAGGTGCTGTTATGAGTAAAAATCTTCTTTCACGCATCAATCGATTTTGAATTATGGAGTAATATATGAAAAGGACTTTTCAACCGAGTAATATTTCGAGAAAGCGTACACACGGGTTTCTTGTTCGTATGGCAACCAAGAATGGCCGTCTTGTTATCAAGCGTAGAAGGGCAAAGGGGAGAAAGCGCCTCTCGGTTTCAATAGCGGCTAAATAATTTATCCGGGTTTGACTCATGCCCACTTTTGATAAGTCCGCTCGGCTTCGTAAGCGTAGTGAGTTTATGATGCTTGCCGCAAGTGGTAAAAAATGCGGCGCGCCGCATTTTATTGTGATAACTAGTGTTCCGGCGTTTTTATGGTCCAGGCTCGGCATTACTGTAAGTAGAAAAGTGGGTAATGCCGTTATCCGTAACAGGATAAAACGTCACATTAGAGAGTTTTACCGAAACAACAAGAGTTTGTTTCCTTTGGCTGACTACAACATCATTGCCCGTAGTGGAGCATCTCATCTCGATTATTCCGCACTCTGCCAGGAACTCGCCAATGCACTCAGCAGAATTGGCCAGAAGAGCAGCCATTAGGCTTGCAGTCGCTACGCTACGCTTTTATCAGAGGTTTCTTTCGCCTTATACTGGAACGTCCTGCCGATTTTATCCCTCCTGTTCAGAATATTCAATTCGCTCATTAGAGAAACACGGTCTTTTTCTGGGCTTTTTCAAGACAGTATTGCGCCTTGCTAAATGTCATCCCCTTCATCCAGGTGGGTATGACCCTGTACATTGATTAATTCGGAGGCTTTATGGAAAAGAGAGTTCTAATTGCAGTTCTGCTGTCTATAGCAGTTATGTATGGCTACACAATGATTTTCCCCCAGCAAAAAACGATTCCGCAGAAGGAAGAAGTTTCGAAATCTGATATCAAGGTGACGTCGCCGAATGTTTCTATAACTACCCCAGAGATTGTTGCCGCGACACTGGCCTTGCCTGTTTCAACCCTGGCTGTAAAGGATATTACCGTTGAAAATGATGTATTTATCGTCGTGATTGCAGCGCAAAATGGCGCAATTAAGAAGCTCTCACTCAAGAAATATAAGGATCTTGCCGGTTCCAAAGGGACACCGATAGTTCTGATAAAAGATGACAATCAGAGCCCATTAACCATGGTAAGCAGTTATCCTGGCTTTTCTCCAGAAAGCGATTTCTTCTTCTCTTCAAATATCGAGCAGGCTAACATTTCCGGTTCTGAGACAAAATCAATTGATCTTTCTGCGAAAACATCGAACGGACTTCTCCTTAAAAAAACGTATACTTTTACCGGTAACAGCTACTCTATCGCTCTTGCCAGTTCTGTTACAAATATATCCTCCCCTCCCCTGACTGGACAAATACAGTTAACCCTCAGAAACCCATCTGTAAAACCAAAGGATGATGATGGCAGATTTGAAGTCTTTGGTCCTGTAACACTTTCAGATTCTGGCATTACATTTGACACTATTGCCGATCTTGGCAAGACTGAAAAAATTTATGATAAAGGGGTAAAATGGAGCGGTTTTGGAGATAAGTATTTTCTTAATGCGGTAGTGTCGGGAGGCAGCGACCCCTCGGCCCTCTCTTTAAAGGATTCTAAAGGGGTCCTGCTCCAGAGGTTTTCTTCCCCGAAATTAACATTAAATCAAGGCCAGGCCTGTAGCACTACCCAGAACCTCTTTTTCGGTCCAAAGGATCTTGACATTCTTAAGGCTCAAGGTGTTCAGCTCGATGGGGCTATTGATCTTGGCTGGTTTTCTGCGATTGCGAAACCATTGCTGCATTCGTTAAAGCTGTTTTATGGCTACCTTCACAACTATGGCCTTGCGATCATCGTCATTACCGTCATTCTGAAGATACTTTTCTTTCCGCTTACTCACAAGAGTTACAAGTCGATGAAGGAAATGCAGAAGCTTCAGCCGAAGATGCAGGAGCTTAAAGACAAGTTCAAAGATGATCGAGACGGCCTTAACCGCTCTGTTATGGAATTGTACAAGGCTCACAAGGTAAACCCCCTGGGTGGTTGTTTGCCTATGATTGTTCAAATCCCGGTTTTCTTCGGGCTTTACAAGGCACTGATGTTTTCTATAGAGCTTCGCCATGCGCCTTTTTACTTCTGGCTCCAGGACTTATCCGCTAAGGACCCATATTATGTAACGCCGATTATTATGGGCGCTACCATGTTTATTCAGCAGAAAATGACTCCTACAAACATGGATCCTATCCAGGCAAAGATGATGTTGGCGCTCCCTGTAGTGTTTACTTTCATGTTTCTTAATTTCCCTTCCGGGCTCGTTCTCTACTGGCTCGTAAATAATATACTGACTATTGCCCAGCAGGCTTATATTAACAAGACCCTTAAAGAGACTTGATATTGCCATGTATGTCGAAGACACAATAGCGGCTGTCAGTACTCCCTGTGGCGAAGGCGGGATAGCCATTATCAGGATTAGCGGATCTGATTCACTTCGCATCCTTGATTCTTTATACAGACCTTCACGTGACGGTGGCTTTGATAGCCACCGTTTTTATTATGGCTCTGTTATTGATCCCGCAACCGGGTCTCTTCTTGATGAAGTCATGTCAGTGTATATGAGAGCTCCGAAGACGTATACTCGCGAAGATGTCGTTGAAATACACTGCCACGGTGGGACCCTGGTTGTTCAGCTTGTTCTCGCAGCGGTCCTTGCCTCTGGTGCCCGGCTTGCCGAGCCTGGCGAATTCACTAAAAGAGCATTTTTGAACGGCAGGCTGGATCTTGTTCAGGCTGAAGCTACTATTGAGATAATAAGGTCGAAAACTACAGCGGCAGTCTCCCTTGCACAGCACCATAGGGAAGGGCTTCTCTCTTCCAGATTATATGAGATCCGTGACTCCCTCCGACATATACTTGCTCTTCTTGAGGCTTATATAGATTTTCCTGATGAAGATCTTGGCGAAGCTGATTCATCCCTTGTAATACAGCTTTCCGAATCCGCGTTAGCTAATGCCTCAGGATTGCTAGATTCCTACATGGAGGGAAAAGTTTTAAGAGATGGCATTTCGGTGATAATTGCCGGCAAGCCAAATGTCGGCAAGTCAAGTCTTCTTAACACCTTGTTATCGGAGAAGAGGGCAATTGTCACTTCAATCCCCGGAACAACCAGGGATATTATAGAAGAGGTTGTCAATATCCGCGGGCTTCCGGTAACATTACTTGATACTGCAGGCATATGTCTGAGCGATGATCCCGTAGAGAGTGAGGGGATAACCCGCGCTCGCAACAGGATACCGACTGCGGATCTTGTCATACTTCTGCTGGATGCCTCTCGACCTTTTGATCATGATGATATTCTTTCTTTTGAAGCCGTTGGCGACACTCCTCATATAGTCGTTGTAAACAAAGATGACCTTTTGAGCGGCCTGGTGATCCCCGATTGCTACCAGCCCGCGAACCTTTATTTTATCTCTACCTTGACGGGTGAAGGGGTTGATCCTTTAAAAGAAGGCATTGCCAATCTCTTTCTTCACGGAAAGCTTACAGATAATCGCGATCTGGTGCTTCTTTCTGACGCTCGACACCGTGACGCTCTCTTGAAAGTTGTTAAGTCGTTGTCGGCTTTTGTTGATTCGTTCGTTGCTGCTCCTTCTTTTGAGTTGCTCGCCATTGATTTAAGGGATGCACTTGATGCTTTAGGCCAGATTACCGGTGAAACAACTCCCGACGACATTCTGGACCTTGTTTTCAGTAAATTCTGCATTGGAAAGTAGGGTGTTCCACGTGGAACAATCTTCTCAAGCCCTGCAATCATTAGCTGTCAGCGTTGTATACAGTATATTTAGCCTGAGGTCTGTGAAACGGTGGTTGCCATGATTCAATATGACATAATGTATGATGTGATAGTCGTTGGCGGGGGGCATGCTGGCTGTGAGGCGTCTCTTGCTGCAGCACGCATGGGGTGCAAGACCCTGCTTCTGAGTATTAATCTTGACGCGATCGCGCTCATGTCTTGTAACCCGGCTATTGGCGGTCAGGCAAAAGGGCATATTGTAAGAGAGATAGATGCGCTCGGCGGCGAAATGGGTAAAAATATCGATGCAACCGGAATTCAGTTCAGAATCCTGAATACAAGAAAGGGCCCGGCTGTAAGGGCCTCCAGGGCGCAGGCAGATAAGCAACAATACCGGCTCAGGATGAAGAGGGTGCTGGAGAGGGAAAAGAACCTTGATCTGAAGCAAGGTGAAGTTACTGCTCTTTATCTGGAGGAAGGGACCGTTAAGGGCGTAGACACAAGGGCGAATGTCAGATTCCTCGCGAAAACGGTTGTGCTTACGACAGGCACTTTCATGCGCGGGCTTATTCATATCGGACTGACAAGCTATCCGGGAGGAAGAGCCGGTGATATCCCGTCAATCGGACTATCAGACCAGCTAAGGGAGATCGGATTCAATGTCGGCCGGCTTAAAACCGGAACACCGGCAAGGTTGGATGGCCGAACAATCAACTTCAGTTGTCTTGAGCAGCAGTGTGGAGACATAAAACCACAACCATTCTCGTTCTCGACAGTAAGTATTGATCGGGAGCAGCTTCCCTGCTATATCGCTTATACAAATCCTCAGAGCCACGATATAATAAGAAAAGGACTTGACAGATCACCTCTCTACGCCGGTATCATCGAGGGTGTCGGGCCGAGATACTGTCCTTCGATAGAAGACAAGGTGGTTCGTTTCCCTGAGAAGGAGCGGCATCAGAGTTTTCTGGAGCCTGAAGGTTCAGATACTGTCGAATATTACCCCTCAGGGCTTTCGATGTCGCTTCCTATCGATGTTCAGTGGGCCTTTTACAGAAGCATGAAAGGGTTTGAACGGGTAGAGATCATGCGGCCTGCATATGCAATTGAGTATGATTACGTTGACCCGATTCAACTGCATGCATCACTTGAAACAAAAATAGTGAAACACCTATTCCATGCGGGTCAGATAAACGGTACATCCGGATATGAAGAAGCCGCAGGGCAGGGTATTATTGCAGGAATAAACGCAGCGCTACGTGTTCTGGGAAAAGAAAGCATTATTCTTGATAGAAGTGAAGCATATATAGGGGTGATGATAGATGACCTTGTTACAATGGGGACTAAAGAGCCATATAGAATGTTTACTTCAAGGGCTGAGTACCGGCTTCTTCTCAGAGAGGATAATGCTGATCTTCGCCTGAGAGATAAAGGGTTTGAGCTTGGGCTTGTATCGGCTAATGAATATATGCTCTTTGTTAAAAAAAGAGAGATGATTAAAAGCAGCCTGGAAAAAATAAAGCAGCAGAAGCTGTTCAAGTCAACTGCAAGCCCGGATTTTCTGGCCAGGCATGAGCTCGGAGATATCCAGAACTCGATTACATTTGAGCAACTCCTGAAGCGCCCATCCTTTTCATATGAAGAGCTTGGAGCCCTTGACCCGTCGTATCTGGACACACCGGCAGACGTTCGTGATCAGGTTGAAATACAAGTAAGATATGCCGGTTATATAGATCGACAGCATGATCAGATCAAGAAAATGGAAAAGATGGAGTCAACGAGAATCCCGGGAGAATTTGCGTATAAAGATGTCGGTGGAATTACTGCAGAGGTAAGGGAAAAGCTTGAAAAGTTCAGGCCGGATACTCTTGGGCAGGCTTCAAGGATTCAGGGGGTGACACCAGCGGCGATGGCAGTTTTATCGATCGCTCTGAAGAGTCGGGAGCAGAATTGACTGATGAATTGAAAATACTATCTGAAGGTGCTGAATCCTTAGGGATAATGCTTGACGAATTGCAGGTAAGAAAATTCTCTATTTTGATAACGGAGCTGTCGAAGTGGAACCATAAAGTAAACCTGACAGCAATCAGGGACTCAAAAGAGATTGTCGTAAAGCATTTACTTGACTCTCTGACACTTCCTGCTTACGTAACTATGAACGGGAGCCTGTTGGATATCGGATCCGGGGGAGGCTTCCCGTCTATTCCCGTTTGCATTATCAGGCCGGATCTTTATATTGTCTCTGTCGATGCAGTACAAAAGAAAATCATGTTTCAGAAACATATTGCGCGAACTTTGAACCTTGATAATTTTACCGCAGTTCATGCAAGAGGGGAGTCGCTTTTGGAGGATCGCGGAGAAAGATTCGATTTCGTTGTATCGAGGGCGTTTTCAAGTTTAAAAAGTTTTGCCGAACTTTCACGGCCGCTACTTGCTGATGATGGTAAAATAGTTGCCATGAAAGGTTCAGGTGGCAAGAGTGAGGCTCTGGAAGCGGAAGCGACATTAGAGTCGTCAATGATGAAGATTGATCGAGTCATTGAATTCCTGCTTCCAGTTTCAGGCGACAGCCGATCATTGGTAGTGATCTCTAAAATACAATAGGTGTTCGCGAGCGAATCAATGAAAATGGTTTTAAGTCCATACGCCCTTCAATCGAGCCATATCCGTCTATAATCGCTGGCCCGGTTACGGGCATGGCAGCACATGCAGCAATGAGATTAAATCGATCCTGGCGCATTTATGGGGGCCTGTAATCTGCCTAATTATTGTGCAGTTGCGCTTTAACTCAAGTTGTCCGGTGCAAGGAAGTCGAGTCTGGTAAAATAATCAAGGTTACACTGACTGTATAGTGTTGAGGGGTGATATGACCAGGAAGAGAGCGGTTCTTCTTTTGCAGATGGGTGGTCCGGATTCGATGGATGCGGTTGAGCCGTTTCTGCTCAACCTGTTTTCTGACAGGGAGATAATAAAAATCGGACCGGCCTGGCTTCAGCCGGTTATTGCAAGGCTGATCGTAAAGAGAAGAGCTTCTCATGTCGAGGAGAACTATAGGCAGATCGGTGGCAAGTCACCTCTTCGGCAGCTTACAGAAGAGCAGGCAGCAAGCCTTGAAAAAGAGCTGGGAAACGGCTATAGATGTTTTGTCGCCATGCGATATTGGCATCCTTCAACGATAGAAGCGCTTGCTGAAATAAAGAAAGCCGGCATCACTGACGTCACCGCACTTTCTCTGTACCCACACTATTCAAAAGCCACGACAGGTTCAAGCGTAAAAGAGCTTAAAAGGGTCCTTGCAGAAGCAAGAGTAAGCTTTAATGTTAAATACATAGAGAGTTTCTACAGTAATCCACAGTATATTGAAGCCCTTCAAGACCGGATTACAGAAGGGCTTAGCCAATTTCACCCCCTGGCAGATGTCGAACTGCTCTTCTCGGCTCACTCACTTCCGGTTTCATTCATCCAGGACGGGGATCCCTATCTGGAGCAGATAGAAGAGAGTGTTAAACTGGTCATGAAGAACTTTGATATTCCACATCACCTTTCATTTCAGTCAAAAGCGGGGCCGGTGAAGTGGCTTGAGCCGTCAACAGATGAAATGCTGAAAAATCTGGCTCAAAATGGTTCTAAAAACATTCTGGTAGTCCCGCTTTCATTTGTCTCGGACCATATTGAGACTCTGCATGAAATAGATATCGAATACTCAAAAAAAGCGTGGGATCTTGGTATAACCAGATTCGAGAGGGCTCCCTCCTTGAACAGTTCGCCGAAATTTATTAAGTGTCTTGCAAATCTCGTTAGAAAAGCCGATGGAGAGTAAAGACAAAAAGAGGTGTGCCCTCTGCGGAGTACCATTTGATAAAACAGATGCAAGTTCACCGTTTATTCAAGCAGGTCAATGGCTGGCAGAGGACGTGTGGGAAGACAGCGGAACTATCTGTGATATGTGTCTTGAAAACAGAGGGAGACTGGCAATGATGTATCTACACGATAAGAACAGGTAGTCAGTCTCTGGGTACAGCGATCATCCTGTCAAGGGCTCTTTTCGCTGGGATTCTTATCCGGTCTGATACGGTAACAACAGGTGACATAGTCTCAAGGGCAGACAGAACATCCTCAAGAGAGGTCAGTTTCATATTCGGGCAGATCAGGGCAGGTGATGCCAGGATAAACTCTTTGTCAGGGCTCTCTTTCTGCAATCTATAAAGAATCCCCGCTTCGGTTCCGATAATAAATCGCTTTACTCCGCTTTTTTTACAGTAGTCATACATCCCTGAAGTAGAGCATACATGGTCAGCCAGAGCGACTACTGCCGGGTTACATTCCGGGTGACAGATAAAGAGCGCATCAGGATTGCAGCTTTTCAGAGAGGTTACAACATCAGGTTTTAATCTCTCGTGCGTCGGGCAGTATCCGTCCCAAAAATGAAATTTCTTGTTGCTGAAACGGGAGACATACTGTCCCAGGTTTCTGTCAGGCGTAAAGATCACTTCACTGTCAGGAAGTGAATTTACAACTTTGATGGCATTTGCTGATGTACAGCAGATATCACTGACCGCTTTTACCTCAGCAGAGGAGTTGACATACGTGACTACCGGCATACCCGGCTTTTCTGACCTGAACCGTACAAGCTCATCTGCCGTGATCATGTCCGCCATTGGACACCCGGCATCCAGGCGAGGCAGAATAACGGTCTTTTCAGGAGCGAGTATGGCTGCTGATTCAGCCATGAAATGTACCCCGCAGAAAATAATTACATCTTTAGAGGTCCTGGCAGCTTCCTGGGAGAGCGCCAGCGAGTCGCCGGTAATGTCTGCAATCTCTTGCACTTCGTCTCGCATGTAGTTATGGGCGAGAAGAATGGCATTGCGGGCATCAAGTAATCTTCGTATCTCCTGTTGTATCGAATCAGACATCATCGCCTCATGTTCAGGTTGAAAAGTTAGCAAAGATACTAGACAATGTTGACTCTGCTGTCAAATCCTTTGCCATTGACTATACGGCATAAAAACACTATCATTTTTCAGATGTAAGGAAGTTCAGGAGGGGACTTATGTTTGGAATCGGAATGCCGGAGATGATAGTTATTCTGGTCATAGCTTTAATTGTTATCGGCCCTCAGAAGCTACCTGAGCTTGCAAAATCCCTTGGCAAAGGGCTTGCCGAATTCAAGAAGGCAGCTGATGATTTCAGGCAAGGGGTTGAGGATGAGGCTAAAGCAAGCGAGGAAAAAGAGCGAAGTGGAACTGCTCTTGAGGTGGCTAAGGAAGAAGCCGGAGATGTTAAAGAAAAGATATACGAAAAGAAAAAAGAAGATTCACATATCAAAGGGTAACTTAAAGAAAAATCCGTACGGAAAAATGGGTTTGCAATTATCAGAGGCGGGGAATCCCCGCCTTTTTTATTTCTTTCGTACTAACAACTCTTTTGCTGCCGGAATTTCTTCCGACTGAGGGAATTTATCTATAAGCTCTTTTAATACAAATTTAGCACTCTTTAAATCACCGAGTTCCCTGAACGACATTGCCTGCTTGAGCATTGCAGCAGAAACCTTTTCCTTCCCCGGGTACTCCTTTATAACTCGCTGAAAATCAAGGACCGCCTGCTCATAATTCTTCTCAATATACCATGTCTCGCCAATCCAATATCTAACATTAGGTGAAAGTTTGTGCTCTGGGTAGGTATCATTGAATTTATTCAGAACATCCCTTGCTTTGCCGGCTTCACCGGATTTAACCAGATCAAGCGCTTGTTTGTAGAGGTTTTCAGCTGATGGAGGGACTTCCAAGGATTTAAGTATAGAACTCAATTTATCATTTATCTGTGCCAGATCAGATTCAAGCTTCTTTAGACGTTCATCCATTGCAGACACAGATTTAAAAGTGTCTTCTTTAAGCAGAGTAATGTCGTCAAAGGGCTTTTTTGCTGCCAGGCCGATATCATCTACTTTCCCCGTCATAACCTGGACATCAATTCTCATCGCATCAAGGTTTGCCTGCATGTCAGCAGTACCCTTACGGAGAGTTTCAAGGTTTTTGAGGGCTTCCCGTGAGCTTCTTTCTGAGATTTCTTTCGATTCGCTCTTTACCGAAGAGATGTTTTTCTCAGTAACGTTGAGGCGGTTCTTCAACTCATCAATGTCCTGAAATGCCGAACTCATTTCCCCTTTTGTCGCACAGCCGGATACGAAGATCAGCATTAGGAAAAACAGTGGAGATAGTTTCATTGATAATCCTTTCAGATAAGCAGTACCTAATAAAAAGGAGCCATACGGCTCCTTTTCTGAAATGTACGTTTTGGTCCACCTATTTTAGAATAACAAACTCAACTCTTCTGTTTTTGGCCCAACTCACTTCATCGCTTCCGGTTACGAGAGGGCGCTCTTTGCCATAGCTTATAATAGAGAGCTGTTCAGAGGGGACACCAAGAGTCGACAGATAATCCATAGCCGACTTGGCTCTTTTTTCGCCCAGAGCCAGGTTATATTCGTCAGAGCCGCGCTCGTCGCAGTGTCCTTCAAGTTTAACCTTCCCCTTGTATTTCTTCAGGAGATAGTCTGCGTTAGTGTAGAGAATATCTCTGGCAGGCTGGGTTAATGCATAAGAGTCAAAATCGAAATTGATCATTTTCATAGGCGCTTTTGCAGCTTCAGCTTCTCTCTCCGCAGGAGTCATGCTTGCTGAAGATTTGCCCGCTGAAGCAGCCAAGTCAGCGGCAGCCTTGTCAGCCGCAGCTTTATCGGCGGCAGCCTTGTCAGCGAGAGCTTTATCAGCCGCAGCTTTATCGGCAATGGCTTTATCAGCCGCAGCTTTAGCGGCGGCAGCCTTATCGGCCGCAGCTTTATCAGCAATAGCTTTATCAGCCGCAGCTTTGTCAGCTGAAGCTTTCTGGGCAGAAGCCGCAGACGAAAGCCCCTCATCTGGTTTTACCTGATCCTTTGCGCAGCCACTGACAAGCATGATCGGAAATGCAATAACGACAAACGCTTTGAACAGAAAATTACTCATAAAAACTCCCTTCAGTTGATGTATTCTGAAACAGGTGTAAGCGTGATTATACATATATTTACGACTTTATCAACCTATCTCTGAAAGGAAACAGTATTTTACTTGCTACCAGCGAGGTGACCATGTTGGATGGGAATCGCCAGATCTGCCGCGGGAAACTTTAGTTTGCCCTGAACCGTCAGAGCGCATTACATAGAGTGATTCCGGCCCTTCCCGTTTACTGCTGAAAACAATCAGTCGAGCATCAGGAGACCATCGTGGATGCTCATTACTCCCTTCGAAAGTTATCTGTTTGTCGTCACTCCCGTCAGGATTGATTAGGTGTATTTGAAAGCTGTTCCCATATTGACGGCTGTAGGCAATTCTGTCCCCTTTTGGTGACCAGCGAGGGGCCACATTGTACGAGCCGGTTGTTGTAAGCCGTCTGACATCTGTTCCGTCAAATCGCATCACAAATATCTGCGGCTTTCCGAGCCGGTCTGATACGAATGCTATAAATTTACCGTCCGGGGACCATGTCGGCGAGAGATCGATTGCCGGATTGTTCGACAAGCGGGCAAGAGGCTTCCCTGCTTTGGTTATGAGATATATCTCCGAGTTGCCGTCTTTGCTCATGGCAAGAGCAACGCGATTCCCTTCAGGAGAAAACGCCCCCGTGATATTTATTCCCGGGGAGGAAGAGATCCGCGCTTCTGTACCGGTAAAAAGTTCTCGTCGATAGAGATCAGGATTCTGATTTTTGTACGAAGTGAAAATGAGCTCTTTCCCGGATGGCGAAAAATCCGGATTCAGGTTTATAGAGCCGTTGCTGGTAAGTTTATTGCTGTTATAGCCATCCCAATCCATAAGATAGATCTCTTTGTTCCCGCTTGCAGTCGAGACATATCCGATTTTACTGGTAAAGGGCCCCCGTTCTCCGGTCAAAGTGTATAAAACTTCGTCCGAAAAAGTATGTGCAGTTTTTCTCAGGTCTTTTATTGATGAACTGTATCTTTTGGCGAGGAGCTCTTTTCCTGTTGAGATTTCGGTGAGTCGATACTCGAATGTTATGGATGTGGCAGAGAGCCTGTAGCTTGTTTTCACGAAGAAATCAGCATCAACAGTTTCTTTATTCGTGGCGCTTGCCGATGCTCCTGATGCAGACGGCAGATCAACCAGGCTGAAAATCCCGGTAATCCCGAGATCGAGTTTGAATATATCAACAACTTCAGACGCGATTTTCTGGTTCTGGTCTCCTGACAGTGTAAGCGGAGCAAGGATTGCCACTTTCAGTTGACGGTTTCCCTGTGCCGTGACCCGCAGGAACTCTTCCTGTGAGCAGGTCCCTGCCGGGCAGAGGAGGAATAATATCATGACTGAAAAGAGTGGGATTCTCACTTTAATACCTCTTGAGGGCTGAAGACAAAGAGTTTGTCAAAGTCACGCCCTGCCGGGTTAGGAGGGAAGTTTGCCTTTGCTTTTTCAATAGTCCTCATTACTGAGTCGTTGAAAAGTTTGTCAGGAGAAGGGCTGAGCATGACGGCTTTAATAAGTTTGCCTCTCTTGTCGATATAAAGATGTACAGCTGCCTCCGGTTTTTGACTCCGGTAGACAATATTCCCAGCGAGTGCGTCTTTCAGCCTTGACTGAATATATGCCCCATAGTCTGCACCAGTAACTTTGGCTACACCTGCTCCTCCGGAAGCTTTTTTTGGATCAGCTGCCATTTTCTTGAGAAACTCAAGAGCCTTTGCCTGATGTTTTGCTTCAGAGCTGTATTCAAGACGGTTCATTCGCTCGGCAAACTCCCTTGCTTCCTGATCTGCATTGCTGGCAGGAGAAACAGCAGAATCAATTGGTTTGAGGGCAGGTTTCCCAGGGATGGCCATTGCTGGAGCAGGAAGTGTCTTTTGAGCCGTCGCTGTTGAAGGGATTGGTGTTGAGGGCTGTTGCCCCTGAGGTTCAGTCCTGGCGGCTTCAATTGCCGGTAAAGAAACTATATCAACATAATAAGGAGTAGCTTCGTGGAGTGCAGATCTGAAAAGATTCGTATTGCTGAAGATGAACAGAGCAAGTAGATGCAGCGACAGGGAGAGAATGAACATCCATCCTGGATTCTGGTCACGGCGGTCAGCAAATGGGATCATTTCGACCCTGCAGGCTCCGTAAGCATTCCGAGTCGTTCGACCCCCGCACCCTTGATTTCAGCCATGGTCCGTATTACCTCTCCGTAAGGGACATCTCGATCTGCTTTCAGGAAGACCTCTTTCTTGCTTTTTGAGGCAAAAAGAGCAGCGAGTTTCGCTTTCAGCTGCCCCTGCGGGATCTCTGCCTTATCGAGAAAAGCACGGCCACTCCTGTCAACAGTCACTATAATCGGTTCATCCTTTACCGTCATCGCCTTGGCTTCTGTTTTCGGGAGGTTCACCTGCATCCCCTGCTGCATCATCGGCGCGGTTATCATGAATATTACCAGCAGAACCAGCATAACGTCGACAAACGGTGTGACGTTAATCTGAGACATCAGCTGTCTGTCATTACTCCGGTTATTGATTTCCATGGTAGAACTCTCCGCCTATTTCTTTGCAAAGGAGCGTTGGACGATATTGAGGAATTCGGTAGAAAAATTGTCCATTTCAGCGATTAAGACCTTGATTTTGTTCTGGAAGTGATTGAATCCCATTACGGCGGGGATGGCAGCGACAAGACCTATGGCTGTCGCAACAAGAGCCTCAGCAATGCCGGGGGCTACAACAGCAAGAGATGCCGAGCCGGTCTCGCCGATCCCTTTGAAGGCAGTCATAATTCCCCAAACGGTACCGAAAAGGCCGATGAATGGTGCAGTGGACCCTGTTGTTGCAAGAAAGGTCAGATACTTTTCAAGTCGTGTTATCTCAGAGGTGGTAGCCCTGCGCAGAGCACGCGCTATATTGTCAACCCCGCCAAGTTCAGTACTGATGATATTCGGGTCGCTCTTCTCCTCGACCTTTTCACCAAGCTTTTTCAGCTCATTGTACCCTTCTGTAAAAAGTATCGTGAGCGGTGAGTTGGCGAATCTGTCAACCTGGGTACTTATCGTATCGAACCGCTTGGTCTGCCAGAAGAAGGCAAGGAACCGCTCAGACTCCTTGTTTGCTTTATGTACCTGAATCAGTTTGTAGAAGATTATTGCCCATGAGACTACCGAAAAATAGATGAGGACGAATAGTACAAGTTTTACAACAATGCCTGTTCCTGCAAAAAGGGACAATGGAACACCTCCGGGAAGTCATTGGCAAATCAGACTAAATAAATATTCCTCTGTAACTATCAAGTCAACTTTTTAATAGCACTCAGGTTTTCTGTCTGTAAAGCAGGGGATCTGACTTCGCCATTCATTCATCGTGGAGAAGTCCAGTATTGCAGTGATGTTCTCAGGTTCGTAGCCTGCTTCAGCAATAACCTCTCCTTTGGGGTCGATAATCATGCTCATGCCGAAGAAATCAAGCTTTCCCACCTGGCCGCAGCAGTTTGCAGAAACAAGAAAAAGCTGGTTCTCAATTGCTCTGGCTCTCAGAAGAGTCCGCCAATGTTCCTGCCTTGGTTTCGGCCATTCGCCAGGGACGACGAGAATCTCTGCCCCTTCTACCGCAAGTCTGCGTGCAAGTTCCGGGAAGCGGAGGTCATAGCAGATGAAAACGCCGAGTTTGCCCACGGTAGTATCAACCAGCAGCCATGAACTGCCGCTGTCAAAGGAGCGATCCTCCTGCATCAGCGAAAAAAGGTGTATTTTCCTGTATTTCCCCCTCATCTTGCCATTGTCCAGAACATAAGCGGTATTGTAGACCTTGTCCTCATGCGGTTCGGGCAGAGAGCCGACAATGACCATCCCGTATTTTGCAGAAAGAGATCCGATCTCCTCTACAAGGTCACCCGTGTGAGTTGCAAGTTCGTTAAGCTCTTTATAGGCAAAACCTGTCCCCCACATTTCCGGAAGAACGACGAGCTCGACCCCTTCATCTGCAAGCTTTGCCAGGGCAGAATGGACATAGGTACGATTCGGTTCGATCTCTCCAAGTTTGATGTTGAACTGAATTGAAGCGGCTTTAACCTGACGTGACATTTAATCCTCCTTCAATGAAATCGAGGTGTCAGTGTAATTGAAATTGTTATACTATTCAAGCCGAAGACGGAGATCCAGTGAAAAGCTCTCTTTACATTCACACACCTTTCTGCGTCAGGAAGTGCAGTTACTGCGATTTCAATTCATCGGAAGATCCTGGCATCTCTCTTGATGAATACGTACTGCTCCTGATCAACGAGCTCTCTTCAGAGGCAGGCCGGTTCAAAGTCGAATCCGCGCCGACGCTCTACTTCGGGGGCGGGACCCCTTCGCTCCTATCGGCACGGCAGGTCGCAGCAGTTGTGCAGGTTGTCAGAGAACAGTACGGATTGGAAAAAGATGCCGAGGTCACACTTGAGGTGAATCCGGGGACCGTCACCCCTGAGTTGCTTGAAGGGTATCTGGCCGGCGGTATAAACAGACTCTCCATAGGAATCCAGTCTTTTCAGGATGATAAATTGAGATCGCTGGGCAGGATTCACACGTCAGAAGAGGCCAAAGATGCTGTTCGAATGGCCCGCAAGGCCGGCTTCCGCTCTATCGGCATCGACCTGATCAATTCGCTTTCCGGTCAGACCCTGCAGGAGTGGGCAACGGAACTGCAGGAAGCGATAGCGTTACAGCCGGATCATATTTCCGCTTACGGGCTGACTGTCGAGGAGGGGACCCCGTTTGGAGCGATGGCGGAACGCGGAGAGCTCGATCTCCCCGATGAAGAGACGTCAGCGGCGATGTTCGAACTGACGTCATCCTTTCTTAGGAGCAGCGGATATGAACAGTACGAGATCTCCAACTTTGCACTGCCTGGCTGCCGTTCCCGTCATAATCAGGGCTACTGGCGAAGGGGAAACTATCTGGGCTTCGGGGCAGGCGCACACTCGTTCAGCCGCGAACAGGGCTTCGGGGCCAGATGGGAAAACCCGCAACAGATGTCCGATTATGCCGAGACGGTACGACGCTGCCGCCCGCCGGTTGCGGCGACCCTGTTGCGGCGTGAAGCGATGGAGGAGTTTTTCTTTTTGGGTCTCCGTTTGCTGGACGGGGTCGATCTGGATGCGTTTAAAATCGAATTCGGGACTCATGCAGAGGAAGAGTTCCCGGGGGTGATCGAGAGGATGACTGCCAGCGGCCTGCTTGTCAGAGATGGCGGTCAGCTGTGGATGAGTGCGCACGGTCTGATACTTGCAAACCGGGTTTTGTGCGAATTCCTCTGAAAACTCCTGATAACAGCCTTAAATCATTGATTAAATATACTGCGATTGCCTTTGAGGTTATGAGCACGCTCAGACAAAATCAAATTAATTTAGCTGGTTAGCCAAACAACAGATTATAAAATACATCAACTAGTGCTTGACACAAGCCATTGAATAATTTAATCCTGTATCCTGATAAAGTTGTTCGGACACTTCTTTCTGGAAAGGGCCGATGAAAACATTTTCCTTCACTATAATTGCTGTTTTAACTGCCGTACTGGTTCTCTTAAACCCTGCCGGGTCTCAGGCCGAGTTTACGAAAATCAAGATTGCCGTTCTCGACTTTGAGCAAAAAGGTCGCTTCGAAACTGAAGATATCGGCAAGATGGTTGCCGAATGGCTGACAACCGATCTCGTTGGAACCGGGCGATTCGATATCATAGAAAGAAAATATCTCGATAAGGTTCTCGCAGAGCAAAAGGTCGGGGTTTCGGGCATTGTCGATCCGAGCAGCGCTTCCCGGCTTGGTCAGGTTCTTGGCGTTAAGACGATTGTTACCGGCTCGGTGTCGAACTATGGCGGTACTATCGACGTCAATGCCCGTTTGATAAGTGTCGAGACCGCCTCGATCAGGACGGCGGAGTCGGCCAGCACTGATAACTCAAGGGATTTGCGCAAGCTGGTGACACAGATCTCGGATAAGATCATGCAGGCATTCCCTCTCGAAGGTTACGTCATAGACCGGGCAGGAAACAAGGTGATCCTGGATCTGGGGCGAAGGCAGGGTGTTCGTTCGGGGATGCGGTTTCTTGCCTATGTGGATGGTGTAACGAGAAAACACCCCAAAACCGGTGAAGTCCTTGATGTAGAGACCATTGAACGTGGAACGCTTGAAATAAAAGAGGTGAAGGAGAAGACCGCGACCGCAGTCATCGTCAAGGAATCATACACCAATGCCATAGACTCCAAGTGCATGGTACGGGGTTTGATGCGGGATGAAGAGGAGCGGGTCGAGAATGAGATGCGCATGGACGTTGAGGCTGCCAAAGAACGGGAGCGGGCTGAGAAAAAGATCCGGGACAGGCTGGAGGCCGATAGAAGGGCTGAAAGGAATAGGGAGGACGCCGAGAGAAGGGCTGAACGGGAAAGGATAGAGGCCGCTGAGAGGCAGGTCCAGTGGGAAAAGGATGAAGTCCTGAGAGCAGAAGAGAGAAAAGTAAACAAGAAGAAAAAGTTTGCTCCTAATATAAGTTTTTGACGCTGCTCTTGCAGCAACGAGGTATAACTGCCCGTATCGCTAATATTCGTGCTGTAACACTACACTGCTAAGGAGGTTCACATGAAAAGAAGGATCCTGGGAATTGTTGCTGCTGCAATGCTGGTTTCAACATCGGTCTGCCACGCAGCCAGCGAAGATTTTACGTTCGGCGCTGGTATCAAGGGGTGGTACAACAAGATGGAGTTGGCTTTTACTGATACTGCTGGAAACACAAGTAAAGACAAGACCAAATACGTCCTCATGGTCGGGCCATCTGTCAAGATGGGCTACAAGGATTTCTTTGCCGGTATAAACTATCTGACCACAACTTCAGACTATGAAAGGTCTTTTACCGGTACTGGCGCTCGTACATATACGTACGGGCGTAGCGATGCTGATGTGATCCTTGGCTTGAGATTGAATCCCAATTTTGCTATCGTTACCGGCTACAAGGGAATATTTTCTGATGTAGATTACACGATTACCGCTACAGGCGCCAAAGTCGGTGAGGCGAAACGGACCATGAACGGTATCCCTCTCGGACTCTCCGTTAATGTCAGACCTGTAGAGCGACTGGCGATTTATATGAACGGTGGTTACATATACTTTGATGAAAAAGTCAAGTACAGCGGTTTCACTACCACTTATGCTGATGAAAAGTGGGCTTACAATGCCGGCTTTGCCGAGCTCGGAGCTACGGTCAATATCGTCGCCGGTTTGTCAACAAGCCTTGGCTACAAGTACCAGAAACTCTTCAACACCAAGAAGCCTACCGGTTACGACAAGAGAGACCAGGCGTACGATGGTGTTACCTTTGCAATTGACTACAATTTTTAACCAGAATACCGTCCTGTAGTTTTACACGGCGGGACATTGCGAAGTTTTTACTGCCATTCATACCTGTCATTCAGGCGTGAATGGCAGTTTTATTTCCTGTTCCCGTTGAAGCGGTTGCGGGAGAAGCTGCTGGTGGAGCTTTTCAGGGTGCTGAAAGGGAGAATATTTCACTAACTCCTTGACAAAGCGGCCCTCCAGTTATTACTTTAGCTACTGTTAGCACTCAGTCTTCCGGAGTGCTAATTTTTTTGAGTACGGAGCTTTTTATGCAGGATGGGATGAAAATCAGAAGCCGGCAGATTCTCGAAGCGATTATCGAGGATTACATCTGTACGGCCGAGCCTATCGGCAGCAGTTCGATCCGCAACCGTCACGGACTATCGCTCTCAGCAGCTACGATTCGCAATGTGATGGCGGATCTTGAGGAGATGGGATATCTGGCTTCACCTCATCCTTCGGCAGGCCGGGTTCCGACTGACAAGGCCTACCGCTTTTATGTAGACTCTCTTCTGGCAGTCAGATCGGTCGACAGGGGCGAGAGGGATGAGATCCGTCGTCGCTGCTGCGTTGCCGGGAGGGATGTCGATGGTGTTTTTCGCGAGATAAGCCAGATGCTCTCTTCGGTTTCGCATTATATGGGTATAGTTGCTGCGCCGAGATTCAACGCGAATGTTTTCAGGCAGATGGAGTTCGTCCTTTTGGGCAGCCGTCGTATCCTTGTCATCCTGATATCACAGAGCGGTACCGTTCAGAACAGGATTATCGAGCTGCATCATGAGATTTCGTCAGAAGAGCTTGTCAGGATGGCAAACTACCTGAACGGAATGCTTCAAGGTCTTACCATTTCGCAGGTAAAGAGCAGGATCTTGAAAGAGATGGAGAGCGACAAGGTTCAGTACGACACACTCCTTTCAGAAGCACTCCGGCTTTCCCAGCAGGCGCTTGACGATAGCGGCACCGGGCTGTTCATTGAGGGGCAGGCAAATATTTTTGACCTCCCGGAATTTGCGGATGCGCAGAGGATGAAAGAGGTTTTCAGAGCGATGGAGCAGAAGAGCCAGCTTCTGGATCTTCTGGACAACTGCCTGAAAGCACCAGGGGTGAACATCTTTATCGGTTCAGAATCTCATCTGAACAATATGTCAGGTATGAGCCTGATTACTTCAACGTACGTTTCAGGAAAGAACACCCTTGGAGTTCTTGGCGTAATAGGTCCTACGCGGATGGGTTACGGCAAAGTCATCCCCATTGTCGATTACACAGCAAAGATGCTTACCAGACTTTTACATGTCGAGTAGCGCTCTGATTCAACAAGGAGTAGATAACCGTGGACAAGAAGACTCATAAACATACGGTAGAGAATGAACCGGAAGTAAGCTCCGGGTTTGAAGAGAGTTCACCTGCTGATGCGCTTGTCGAGCTTGAAGCAAAGCTTGTGGCCAGGGAGACAGAGGCGGCAACAAACTGGGACAAGTTTGTCCGCGAGCGGGCCGATTTGGAGAATTACCGTAAACGGACCCAGCGCGAGAAGGAAGAGCTGATTAAATACGGGAATGAGACCTTGCTGATGGAGATCCTCCCGGCATTGGATAATATGGAGCGGGCTCTCGACCATCTTGACACTGAAAACAGCGACCCTGTTGTTGTCGGTGTGCGGATGACGCTCGACATGCTCGTATCGGCGCTCAAGAAGTTCGGAGTGACGCCGGTGCCGGCGGAAAAAGGGGGAGAGTTCGACTCATCGCTTCATCAGGCGATGGGGCAGGTCGCTTCTGAATTCCCGGCAAACAGTATTGCGGAGGTATTCCAGAAGGGGTATCTGCTGAACGAACGACTGCTCCGCCCGGCAATGGTCATGGTGTCGAAAGGGTGCGAATAGGAGCGGGTAACGTTTGACAGTATTTTGAAGAAGTCCGGGGAGACAGTACAGCGCCGGAATTATTTTTGCTGCACCCTTGTTTTTTTATACTTTAATTACTAGGTTTCAAAGAGAACGAATTCAGAGGAGGAAGCAATGAGTAAAGTAATAGGAATAGACCTCGGAACCACCAACTCCTGTGTAGCGATAATGGAGGGGGGTGAACCGATTGTCATAGCAAACGCTGAAGGGAGCCGTACGACACCTTCGATGATCGCCGTCACTGAAAGCGGTGAGAGGCTTGTCGGGCAGCAGGCAAAGCGTCAGGCGGTTACAAACCCTGAGAACACCCTGTTTTCGATCAAGCGTCTCATCGGCCGCAAGTTCGATACTGAAGCGGTACGCAAGGATATCAAGATATCCCCGTTCAAGATCGTCAAGGCTGACAACGGTGATGCCTGGGTAGAAGTGCGCGACAAGAAATACTCTCCGCCTGAGATCTCCGCAATGGTGCTTTTGAAAATGAAGAAGACTGCTGAGGATTACCTCGGTGAAGAGGTTACTGATGCAGTCATCACTGTTCCGGCATATTTCGACGACTCTCAGCGCCAGGCAACCAAGGATGCCGGCAAGATCGCCGGACTCAATGTCCTCCGGATTATCAACGAGCCGACTGCTGCAGCACTTGCATACGGGCTCGACAAGAAGCATGACGAGAAGATCGCAGTATTCGATTTAGGTGGCGGTACATTCGACATTTCAATACTCGAACTCGGTGACGGTGTTTTCGAGGTCAAGTCTACCAATGGTGATACCTTTCTTGGTGGCGAGGACTTCGACCAGGTCGTGATCGACTGGATTGCCGACGAGTTCAAGAAAGATCAGGGAATAGACCTCAGAAGCGACAAGATGGCCCTCCAGAGGCTGAAAGAAGCGGCAGAGAAGGCGAAGTGCGAGCTTTCGACCTCAGTTGAGACCGACATCAATCTTCCTTTCATCACGGCTGATGCATCCGGCCCCAAGCATCTCAATCTGAAATTCTCCCGCGCCAAGCTGGAGTCTCTCTGCGCAGAGCTTATCGCCCGGCTTGAAGGGCCATGCCGTTCAGCGCTCAAGGATTCAGGTCTTTCAATATCTGAGATCAACGAAGTTATTCTTGTCGGTGGTATGACCCGTATGCCTGCAGTGCAGAAGCGGGTTCAGGATATATTCGGGAAAGTCCCTAACCGTGGCGTGAATCCGGATGAAGTGGTCGCCATCGGGGCTGCAATCCAGGGGGGCGTTCTCAGGGGGGATGTGAAGGATGTACTGCTGCTTGATGTGACACCGCTCTCTCTCGGGATCGAGACTCTTGGCAGTGTCATGACCAAGCTCATCGAAAAGAACAGCACCATCCCCTGCCGCAAGTCGCAGGTATTTTCGACTGCAGCAGACAATCAGCCTGCTGTCAGCGTCCATGTCCTTCAGGGTGAGCGTGAGATGGCAACAGACAACAAGACCCTTGGCAATTTCGAGCTTTCCGGGATTCCATCGGCACCACGAGGGGTTCCCCAGATCGAGGTCACCTTCGATATCGATGCCAACGGGATTGTTCATGTCTCGGCAAAAGATCTTGGTACCGGCAAAGAGCAGTCGATCCGCATCACAGCTTCATCAGGTCTTTCCAAAGATGAGATCGACAAGATGGTGAGAGATGCAGAGGCACACTCTTCCGAGGACAAAAAGAAGCGTGAGCTGATCGAGGCTAAGAATCATGCAGACAGCACAGTTTATCAGACTGAGAAATCGCTCAAGGAGTTTGGCGATAAGATTGATGCTGCCGAAAAGCAGAAGATAGAGGAGAAGCTTGCCGAGCTGAAGAAGTCTATGGAGGGGAGCGATCCCGAAGAGATGAAGAAGATCGGAGATGAGCTGACACAGGCATCACATAAGCTGGCAGAGGCGGTCTATGCACAGGCGCAGCAGCCCGGTGCCGGTGCAGAGCAGGCTGGAGCAGCCGGCCATGGCGAAAAGAGCGCCAAACCTGATAACGTCGTCGATGCAGACTTCGAAGAGGTCAAGGACGAAAAGAAATAAGACTTGTCAGGCAATTACTGCCTGTTTTCATCAATAAAAAAAGCAGAGCAGCCTGGCGTGATTGCGCCATGCTGCTTTTTGCATTACAAAGGATATGATTTTGGCTGAGAAACGTGATTATTACGAAGTGCTCGGGATACACCGCAATGCGGCTGAAGCCGAGATCAAGAAGGCTTTCAGAAGGATGGCAGTCCAGCATCATCCGGACAAGAATCCCGGGGATAAGGCAGCAGAAGAGAAGTTCAAAGAGCTTTCCGAAGCGTATGAAGTTCTCTCGGATCCGCAGAAAAGGGCACAGTATGATCAGTTCGGCCATGCCGGCCTGAATGGTCCCGGCTTCTCTGGTGGCGGTTTTGGTGGCGGTTCACCGTTCGGCGATATATTCGGCGACATATTCGGCGATATATTCGGCGGCGGCGGTGGTCGGCAGAGGGGGCGAGGAAGAAGAGGCGATGATCTTCAGTATACGCTCGATATAAGTTTTGAAGAGTCTGCATCAGGTATTGAGAGGCAGATAGACGTCCCCTATGCAAAGCGCTGTACAACATGCAGCGGTAGTGGTGCAAAACCCGGAACTGAGCCAAAGACATGTCCTGCATGCAAGGGGGCAGGTCAGGTCCGTTTCCAGCAGGGCTTTTTCAGTGTCAGCAAGACCTGCGGTCAGTGCAACGGAGAGGGCCGCATTATCGATAGTCCCTGTACCGACTGCCGGGGGACAGGCTCAGTTCGGGACAAAAAAAGCATAACGGTAAAAGTCCCACCAGGTGTCGAGACCGGGGTAAGGCTCAAACTTTCCGGTGAAGGGGGGCAGGGAACGAAAGGGGGAGGAAACGGTGATCTCTACGTCTACATCGAGGTCAGGGAGCACTCTCTCTTCAGGCGCGAAGGGAACGACGTGATCTGCGAGACACCCATAAGCTTCACCCAGGCGGCTTTGGGGTGCGAATTGGCAATACCGACGCTTGAAGGTAAAGTTTCGATGAAGATTCCGGAGGGGACGCAGACAGGAAAGGTCTTCAGGCTGCGCGGCAAAGGGATAATCTCACTGCAGGGGTATGGCAAGGGTGACCAGCTTGTCGTCCTCAGAGTCGAGACCCCGGCAAACCTGAGCAGCAGGCAGAGAGAGCTTCTTGAAGAGTTCGCCCAGATTAGTGGTGAGAATGTAAATCCTCATCACAACAGTTTCTTCGATAAGGTTAAGGAGATGTTCTCATAACCACCTTTTAGCAGCTTTTTGAATGGTTTTGAGGCAGCAAGAAACATATAGAAAAAACAGCTAATTACATATTGACTTCCTACATAATACCCGCTAATCTTTAAGACAGATTAAGCGGGTTTTTTAATTTCCTTCCTACATACTTCATACATAATTTAGCCTATACCGTTTTTATGTAGGAAAAGTAGGAAGCACCCCGCAACAAAGGACAGGAGGCCACGCCATGAAAACGAAGCTGACAAAGAGCAACATTGACAAGCTACCTTTCAGCGATAAGCAGGTTATCTTCTGGGATACCGAGCTTGCAGGTTTTGGCCTCATGATCGGCAAACGCTCAAAGACCTTCTTTGTCCAGACTGACATTAAGGACGATACCAAGCCTAAAGGCTGGCGCACAGTCAAGAAAACGCTTGGGAGATATGGCGACATAACACCAGAAAAAGCGCGGTCAATGGTTAATGGCTCTACTGACAAAGAGGGGGCTTTCGTTCCCGGCGCACGACTTGAACTCAAGCAAGCACCGGCAGCAGATACCGGCGCAACTGTAACGCTTAAAGAATTGATGGAAGAATGTTTTAGGGAACGGAAACGCAAGGACGGCAAAGACCGGAAAGAAGGGACAATAGACAGCTATAGGCAGGGGATTGAGTTTCATTTTCCTGCATGGTTGAATCTTACCCTTGCTGATATTGCGAAGCTTACGCCGGACGTTATTATTGCCCGTCATGAACAGATAAAGGCAGATCGCGGCGAATTTGCTGCAAGAAACGCCTTCACATTCCTTTTGCTTGTCGTTAATTACGGGCTTATCAAATATCCGGCAGTATTAACCCGCAATCCTTTCACCGTATTGACCAAGAATCAGATGCTTGCTGTTATTAAGGAACGCGATGAAAAGCTAGACGGCAACGACTTCCTGAAATTCTATGCCGGATTGCAGAGATTCAACGACACGACCAGAGACGCACTCTTGATAACCTTGTATCATGGTATGCGTAACAATGAAGTAACGTGCCTGAAGTGGGAGCATGTAGACCTTGAGAAAAAAGAAATCCTTATTCCAGACACCAAGAACCGCAAGGCATTACACGTCCCCATGTCAAGGCAGTCTTATGAAATACTGAAGAGGCGGCAGGAGATGGCTACACCTGATAATCAATTTGTTTTCCCTGCTGTCAGTAGTCAGTCAACAACGGGACACGTTGCTTTACACCCGAACACGTTACGATTAGCCACCGGCCTTGATATAACCATCCATGCACTTAGGCGCACGTTTATAACCATCGGTAGACGGCTAAAGATATTTGAAGATACCGACCGACTGACAAACCATGTTGACGGCAGCGTGACCGGCAAGCATTACGATGGAACCAATGTTGATGATTTACGTCACCCGCTACAGGTTATCGACAATGAGTTAGAGCGGCTTATGCTGAATGGAGTGGGAGCGAAAATTATTCAACTGGCAAGCTGACAGGCTTTGCGGAGATAGCGCGACAGGAGGCTCAACGGATGAAGAAAATTACCTTTAAATCCTTCAGTGAAGAAGGGTTGCTTGCTAAAGATTGCACTCTTGACTATAAAGCGCAGATGGAAATTTTCTCCCACAGTTTTTTTTGGATACCCCGGATGATAAAATCCGGAGACCTTTATACATTGAACCCTGTGACACTTGACCTTCTAGCAAGCTATATTGAAGGCAAAGTTAAGACTTCAGGCCAATTCAAGAGGCCAGAAGACGATAAGAAAACTTATAATATTTGGAAAATCGGCAAGATATACGAAGAGCTAGCAAATAATTTCCCCGATGAAAGACGGCGCTTATTATTCAGGGCTATTTGCGAAAGCAGCGACTGTAAGCAGCTTAGAGATTCGAGGGGCAAGCCCCTTACTGAGCGTAATATCAGAGAGTATATTGACCAATATGAATTAGAAAGAAGTGAAAAGAATAGACTCTGTTAAACAGTCCCATATTACTAGTCAGTAATCTGTAAGATTATTTTAACCCTTCTTAAAGTCTCCTACCGTGTAGAAAACATACACAAGGGAGGCTTTTTTTATGGGGACACTTTTAAACGAAACTCAGGTAGCAGAGATGATCGGCTTAACGGTTCACTGGCTCAGGCGCAAGAGATGGGCAGGCGGCGGTATTCCTTTTATCAAGATTGCAGAGAATGGCGCTGTCCGTTATCGGCAAGAGGATATTGAGAAATTCGTTAATGCTCGTATTCAGTCAAGCACCTCCGATGTAAGGAGGGACTAATTATGGTAAAGGCTATTGAACGAAGAAACCCCTCTGAATATCAGTCAGAAGGGCTTCAGGATACGGCAATTGAACGTATTCTGACTATATCACAACCAACCAATTGCAACAATCCGAAATGTACCTGTATTGCTCATTGCTCAAGATGTAATTGCAAGTTGCCACGCATTAACCCCCTGGCTGTTATTGCACTCACCCGATACCGTGACGAACTCACCAGCCTTGAGATCACCCGCGAAATATCCGGCCTTGTCGATTGCTGCAATGTAATCCTGATGGCGAACCAAGGGGGCAGATTATGACCCTTCAGGCAGCCTGTAACCAGATCGACATTGAATACAAGGAAGCACCCACAGATGGCAAATGGCACACAACCGCGGTTATCGGCAAGGGCGGCAAGAATACCGCCGGGAGAATCAAGCTATTTTCAGACGGACAAGGCGGAACCGTTGCCAACTGGACAAGCGGCGAAACGCTAACTTTCTGGAATGACGACACCCCGGCGAAACTGACAGCAGAACAGAAACAGGAAAGAGCAGCGCGGATTGCAGCAGCAAAACAGCAAGAGGAAGCAGACAAAGCCGATTGCCGGAAGAGATCGGCGGAACTCTGGGAACTGGCACGGCAGGAAGTCCCGGCAGATCACAATTATCTGATTAAGAAGCAAGTCAAGCCGTATGGTATCCGCTGGCAGAAATCAGGTAACTTGCTTGTAATACCTGTTCAAGATATGGCGGGATCTTTTCACGGCTTGCAGTTCATTGTAGTTACCCCTTCACCAGAGGAAGAAAACCCCACAGAGACAGCCACAGAGACAACAGTCGAACACAATGCCGACCCATTGACCGCAGCAGTCAACCGCTTGGCTAAACTTCCCCTCCTTAGATATGCAAAAGAACGTAAAGAGGAAGCAAAGGCGCTTGGGGTGAATGTTGCGGCACTTGACGCGGCGGTTAAAGCCACACGGAAAGAAGAATCAAACACGGCAGATTTTATTGAGGTTGAACCGTGGGCGGAACCTGTTGACGGCGCGGCACTACTGACAACCATTACCGCAACTATCAGGCGCTTTATTATCTGCGAACCTCAGACAGCACAGGCCGTTGCTTTATGGGTTGCTATGACGTGGTTTATTGATGTTGTAGAGGTTGCACCCCTAGCAGTTATCACCGCGCCTGAAAAGCGCTGCGGTAAATCAATGTTGCTGTTTCTGATAGGGCGGCTTGTTCCACGGCCTCTTATGTCAAGCAGCATATCACCAAGCGCCCTGTTTCGTTCAATCGATGCATGGCAACCAACTTTATTGATTGATGAGGTTGACGCATGTTTAAAAGACAATGAAGAGCTACGGGGGCTTATTAACTGCGGTCATACCCGTGACAGCGCTTTTACAATCCGTTGTGTAGGTGATGACCACACCCCAAAGCGTTTCAACGTCTGGGGAGCAAAGGCGCTTTCTGGTATCGGTCACGTTGCTGATACCCTTATGGATAGATCAATCATTCTTGAACTGCGGCGCAAACTTTCCCATGAATCCGTTGACCGTATCCGCCACGCTGAAGCAGATTTATTCATTAACCTATGTTCAAAACTGGCACGTTTCGCAGAGGATAACAGCGAAAAGGTACGGCTTGCACGTCCGAGCCTACCCCATAGCCTGAATGACCGCGCACAAGACAACTGGGAGCCATTGCTTGCTATTGCCACGGTTGCCGGGGGGGAATGGTTCAAGATCGGCACAGCAGCGGCGTTGAAAATCTCCGGGGGTGAAAGTCTCGCCTTGAGTATCGGCACTGAATTACTTTCTGATATTCATGAAATCTTTGCACTCAAGAAAGTTGATCGAATCAGCACGGCGGAACTGATAAAGGAACTTGTCACCGATGATGAAAAGCCGTGGGCAACATATAACCGAGGTTTTCCGATTAAACCCCGGCAGATTGCCACCAAGTTAAAAGGCTACGATATTCACAGTAAGGATATACGGATTAATTCTGCAATCCTCAAAGGCTATGACAGCAAGCAATTTGAAGATGCTTTTTTACGTTACGCGACCCCCCCCGAAATAATCCGCAACACGCAACAAACCGCACCAGAAGCGGCTTTACCTGTTGCGGATATTACGCAACGTTGCGGCAGTGTTGCGGATAATGTCACCCGCAAACCCGCTACCAGTGCCGATGTAGCGTTGTTGCGGATAGAACCCCCCTTTCAGACCGATATAATTTTAACTGAATCTGACTTTGAGGGGGTGACTTTATGAGAGTAAAAGTTATTGAATCCTTCTCTACTGCAAAGGGCAACATTCCAACCGGCGCAGTAATCGACATACCGGGAAATATGCTTGAATCTCTCCGGGGGAAAGTCGAACAGCTCCCCTTTAACTCCTCCCACTGGCAAGAGGAGATCAAGAGGC
>VFJK01000141.1 GCA_009886125.1 Geobacter sp.
ACGGATCCATACTGGACGGAATAGAGACAATTTTAAGGACAAGGCAGGCGATCCAGCGCAATGCGAATGTACGTCTTGCCATGGATGTTCTGAGTATGAAACTCGCAGCTTAATCGGAGGAACATTGATTAAAATCGTAAAAATACAGTTTCACACTGCGGAGAAGTTGTATGACTTCAATTCGGGAGGGTATGACCTTGCCCCCGGAGACCGGGTGATAGTCGAAACCGACCGCGGCAGAAGCATGGCGATAGTCGCAACTGCTCCGGTTGAGGTCCCGGACGAACCTGCGCCTCAATCTTTGAAGACGATCGTCCGGAAAGCAACCTACTCCGATCTCGAAGCAGCAGAACGGAACAGGTCACGCGAGAAGGAGACCCATGTCTTCTGCCAGAACAAGATCGCCGAACGTAATCTGGAGATGAAGCTGGTCAAGGTCGAATACATCTTTGACGGCAGCAAGGCGATCTTCTACTTTACTGCAGACGGGAGAATCGATTTCCGCGACCTGGTAAAAGACCTGGCGCAGCAGTTCCACACCCGCATCGAGATGCGCCAGATCGGTGTCCGTGATGAGGCAAAGATCGTCGGCGGGCTCGGCATCTGCGGCAGAGAGCTCTGCTGCTCCTCTTTCCTTCGTGACTTTGCCCCGGTATCCGTCAAAATGGCCAAAGAACAGAATCTTGCCTTGAATCCTACCAAGATCTCCGGTCAGTGCGGTCGACTGCTCTGCTGCCTGGGCTACGAATTCGACACCTACTGCGAACTGCGCAAGGGGCTGCCGAAGTGCGGAAAGCATGTGAAATGCGGCGCCGGCGAAGGAGAGGTCATCAAGGTAAACACCCTCGGACGGCACTTCACCATCAGGACAACCGATTCGAGAGAGCTCCAGCTGACACCTGAAGACCTGAAAGAGGACAGCATTTCGAACCAGGCTCCGGCAGTAGCAGCAAAAGAGACTCCTGCACGAAGGCAAGCTGCAGCAGGCGCGGCACCGGCACCGGCAGCGACAGAAGCAGGGGCAGCAAAAGAGAACAGGCCCCGGAGCAGCGAATCTGAAAAAGGGAGCGGTACAGGCCGGCGGCGCAACCGTAACCGCAACAGCGGTAACCGCCCGAAACAGGATAAGCCTAAGGAGACACCATGAGCAGAAGCTTTTATGTCACCACTCCTATCTACTATGTCAATGATGTCCCGCATATCGGGCATGCCTACACGACACTTGCCGGCGATGTCCTTGCCCGCTACCGGAGGATCCAGGGGGACAATGTCTTCTTTCTGACCGGCACGGACGAGCATGGCCAGAAAGTCGAAAAGGCTGCCAACTCTGCCGGAGAGACACCGCTCGAACTGGCAGATCGGGTGATGAAACGATTCCAGGCGCTCTGGGAAAAGCTCAACGTCAGCCATACCGACTTCATCCGCACCACACAGGAGCGCCACAAGCAGGGTGTGGCAGACATCTTCAGCCAGCTTATAAAGCAGGATGATATCTACCTCGGCGAGTATGAGGACTGGTACTGCACGCCGTGCGAGACCTTCTGGACCGAAACCCAGCTCAATGAGGGGAAATGTCCGGACTGCAACCGCCTGGTCGACAAGCTGAAGGAAGAGTCATACTTCTTCCGGATGAGCGCCTATCAGGAGCGGCTGCTTGCCCATATCGACGCAAACCCGGATTTCATCCAGCCCAAAAGCAAACGGAACGAGATCGTCGCCTTCGTCAAGGAAGGTCTTCGGGACCTCTCTGTCTCCCGTACCACCTTCAACTGGGGGATCCCGGTCCCGGGAAATGAAAAGCATGTCATCTACGTCTGGTTCGATGCCCTGACAAACTATATAACTGCACTCGGCTATCCGGACCGGACCGGTAACTTCAAAACCTTCTGGCCGGTCGATGTCCACCTTATCGGCAAGGACATCCTCCGCTTCCACGCCGTCTACTGGCCGACCTTCCTCATGGCCGCAGGACTGCCGCTCCCCAAAAAGGTCTTCGCTCACGGCTGGTGGACCGTCGAAGGGCAGAAGATGAGCAAGAGCCTCCAGAACGTGGTCGAACCGAACATGCTGATCGACCGCTACGGGGTCGATGCGGTCCGCTACTTCCTGCTGCGCGAGGTCCCGTTCGGCCTTGACGGCGACTTCTCCCACTCGGCACTCGTCAACCGGATCAACTCCGACCTGGCCAACGATCTCGGTAACCTGCTGAACCGCTCCACCGCCATGATCTGCAAGTATTTCGACTGCCAACTCCCGTCCTGCGGCCCCATGAGTGATCTCGACACGGCCTACAGGGAGAAGAGTGTCGCCATGGTACAGAGTGTCGACTCGCTGATGAGTGAGCTTGCTTTCAGCAAGGCCCTGCAGAGCATCTGGGAGGTCATCTCCGCCGGCAACAAATATATCGACGAGACCGCCCCCTGGACTCTGGCAAAAGACCCGGCCCAGAAAGAGCGCCTCGGCACCGTCATGTACTGCCTGGCAGAGTCCCAGCGGCTTGTCTATTCACTCCTTGCGGCGTTCATGCCGTCGACCGCGGAAAAAGGCCTCTGCTATCTCGGCACTGAATTCCCGCCGACCGCCGACTCCCTTTCCTGGGGAAAACTGACCGGCGGCACGAAGATCATCAAGGCAGAAGCCCTCTTCCCGCGGATCGAGGAGAAGGGGGAGTAGGAACCGGAGCAATTGCTTGAAGCAGAAAATGGAACCCCTTTTATGTAACGGAGTAAATGATGGCACCGACAGATTTCTTGTGAAGAATTAGGCCGTTTTACCGTGTCAACCGGTAGCGCGGCTTTATTTGTTTGAGACAGGAACTTTGGGAAGTCTACTAACAGTATGTACACTTAATAAATCAACCCGGATATCCTCAGCACGAAGGAGGCAGCATGATGAAAGCGGCTTTGATATTCCTGTTCATGGGCATCTGCAGTACCAGCCCGGCCTTTGCCGCGGCACCGTTAGAAAAAGATGTCATAAATACAACTGCCGGGGATCTGGAAATAACCTTCATCGGCCATGGCTCGCTCATGCTGAAGTTCGGCAGCAGGATCATCCATGTCGATCCTTTCAGCAAACTGGCCGATTACACCAAGCTGCCCAAGGCCGACCTGGTTTTTCTTACCCACGAACACCCGGACCATCTCGATCAGGTCGCCCTGCTGAATGTCACGACTGCGAAAACGGTGACAGTGCTCACGGAAAAATGCGCCGAAAAGGTCCCGAACGGCACAGTGATGAAGAACGGCGACGTCAGGAAGATCGAGGGGATCACTGTTGAAGCAGTGCCAGCGTACAACATAATACAGAAGCGCGACAACGGCCAGCCCTATCACCCCAGGGGGTCCGGCAACGGTTACGTACTGACCTTTGCCGACAAACGGCTCTATATTGCCGGAGACACCGAAAACGTTCCGGAGATGAATCAGCTGAAACGGATCGATATCGCCTTCCTGCCGATGAATCTTCCCTACACGATGACACCGGAAATGGTCGCCGCTGCTGCCAGGGCCTTCAAGCCGAAAGTGCTCTATCCATACCATTACGGAGAGACTGACCCTGCCCGTCTTGTCTCTTTGCTCAAGGAAAACCGCGATATCGAAGTGCGGATCCGCCGGATGAAATAATGATCAACCTGGAGGGAGAATGTTTGACGTCCTGTCCAAACCGAAGGTAAGCGAATTGAAGAAGATGAAGCTTTTCGCTGATGTTTCTCAGAATACGATAGAGAGCATCGTCGGGGCATTTGTGATCCGGCGCCTGAAAAAGAAAGAGGTGTTGCTGGCTTCAGATCAGCCCAATCATCATCTTTACCAGGTCCTGTCGGGAAAGCTCTGCGTGTTTCTGGAATCGTCCCTGGAGGAACCGGTCTGCTGCTTCGGCCCCGGAGAACCGGTCGGTGAGCTCTCCATTATCGACAGCAGCGCGACCTCGGCCTTTGTCGTTGCTGAAGAAGACACCCGCCTCCTGGTACTGGAAGATACTCAGGTCTGGTCGTTGGTGGAGGAGTCGCATGCTTTTTCGCGCAATCTGCTGCAAAGCCTCGCACAGCGCCTGCGCCAGGCAAATCAGGTGATCTCCAACAAGATCAGGATGGAGGATTCATTTTATCACTTCGGCATGCTGGATGTCCTGACCGGGATGCACAGCCGCAGATGGTTCGAGCAGATGATCCCCCGGGCGCTGAGGCGGTGTTTCATCGAGGGGAAGCCGTTTTCAGTCCTGATGACAGATATCGACAATTTCAGCAGCTTCAATGAATTGTATGGGCGGATAGGCGGCGATATGGCACTGAACAAGATCGCCCAGACGATCCAGCAGCATCTGAGGGCCACTGAACTTGCAGTCCGTTATGAGGGAGACAAGTTGTTGGTGATCCTTCCGGACACCGATCTGCTCCATACCAGGAGGGTCGCCGAACGCTTGCGGCAGAAGATCATGTACACGGATATCCCTGCTACCGGCGGGAGGATTCTCCCCTCCCTGACCTTATCCGTGGGGATAGCCCAGGCGACGACTGATCAATCTGTGGAAGAGTTTATGGAGGTAGTTCTGGTTGCGCTCAACCGAGCCAAGGAAATGGGGAGAAATTTCGTCTCTGATTGATTGAACAAACAGCAACAATCCCCTCCCTGAAAACCCTCTTGAATCTGAGCCCAGAAGATCACCTCACCCCGCCTCGGCACGTGCCTTCAGCTGCATGATATTCTCCACCACCCCCATGACGACGACAACATCACCGGAAGAGAGCAGGCGATCCCTTGAAGGATTGAAGCGGTAGGGGCCTGTGCCGTCCGAGACGGCGATCACCGTCACCCCTTCCATCTCCATGATGGCGGTTTCATCAAGACTCTTCCCCCGGTGCGGCGAGGTGTCGGTGATATTGATCTCCTCGACCCGCAGGGTGTGGTCACTGCTCCTGAGCATGGTGTCCAGAAAGCTGACAACCGAAGGCCGGATCATCTCCGAGGCCATCCTGAGGCCGCCGATAAAATTCGGCATAACCACACTGTCGGCCCCGACCTGCCTGAGCTTCCGCTCCGACTCCTCGTTTATGGCCTTGGCAATAATCTTCAGCGAAGGGTTGAGACCGCGGGCAGTGACCACCACGAACAGGTTGTCCGAGTCTGCATGCAGCGTCGTCAACAACCCGGCTGCGCTCTGTATGTTCGCCGACTGGAGGACCGCATCATTGGTCGCATCGCCTTCGATATTGAAGATCCCTGCCTCGCTCAGTGCCTTTATCCGCTCTGGATCACGCTCTATCACTACGAAACTGCGACCGGTCTTTTTCAGCTCGTCTATGACATACTTGCCGGTCGCACTCATGCCGCAGACGATGAAATGCCCCTTCAGCGCGGAAATCTTCTTCAACATCGTGCGTCTCCTGAGAATATCGGTTAGATCCCCTTCAACGATAAAGGCCGTCAGTATTGACAGCCCATAGATCAGCGTTGCAGAACCGCAGAGGATAAGAATGATTGTAAAAAGACGCCCTTCGAAGGAGAGCGGGTGAGTCT
Organism: Geobacter sp.; assembly: GCA_009886125.1. Classification (GTDB taxonomy): domain Bacteria; phylum Desulfobacterota; class Desulfuromonadia; order Geobacterales; family DSM-12255; genus VEOV01. The sequence goes on from VFJK01000141.1 coordinate 5,520, forward strand.
CACCATATCCTACCGAAGCGATGGTGATGACCGTCATATAGAGGGAGTCGAAAAGACTCCACCCTTCAATGGTGCTATAGCCTATGATCCCAGCCAGAAAAACTGCGGCAAGAGCGGAAATCACCTTTATCAACCGTCGGAAGATCATCTGTCCACACCCGCCACCAAGGCTTTCAGACCTTCAGCGCCCCGATCAGTTCACGAACAGTTCCGACCCTGTTCTCCGAAAGCCACTTCGCCATCCCCCGGGCGATATCCTGCGAGGCAGCAGGATTCAGAAAGCTTGCCGTCCCTACCTGAACGGCTGTCGCTCCGGCCAGGATAAACTCAAGCGCATCGGTTGCGGTCATGATCCCGCCAATACCTATGATCGGGACCTTCACCGCTTTTGCCACCTGCCAGACCATCCGCAGTGCTACCGGCTTGATCGCCGGACCGGAGAGTCCGCCGGTGATATTGGCCAGGACCGGTCGCCTGCTTTTCAGATCTATCGCCATCCCGGTCAGGGTGTTGATCAGGGAGATCGACTCCGCACCGGCATCCACGCACGCCCTGGCCATAGTCACCACATCGGTGACATTCGGCGACAGCTTCACGATCAGCGGTTTTTTCGTCGACCTGCGTACCAGCGCGACGACCTCGGCTGCGGCAGCCGGATCGGTTCCGAAGACGATCCCCCCCTGCTTCACATTCGGGCAGGAGATGTTCACCTCTATTCCCGCAACCTCCTTGACACCGTCGATCCGGGCAGCAAGCTCTCCGTACTCTTCCAGCGAGTTGCCGTACAGGTTGACGATGACCGGCGTGTTGATCTTTTTGAGAAAAGGGAGCTTTTCGGAGATGAAGGCATCGACACCGACATTCTGCAGCCCGATCGCATTCAGCATCCCGCCGGGGGTCTCGACGATCCGGGGGGTATTATTACCGGCTTTCGGCTTGAGTGAGAGCCCCTTGGTTATCATGGCGCCGATCGACTCCAGGTCCATGTAACCGGCGAACTCCTGGCCATAACCGAACGTTCCGGAAGCGGTCATCACCGGGTTGCGCATCTTTATCCCGGCGATCTCGACTGACATATCAGCTTGTATCATCGAACACTCCCTTACTTCAAAAAAATATGCTGCCGTGACGGTAGACGCCGTCATGAACTGAAATGCCGGGGCCCATCGCTGCATCTGCAGCCGGCAGCACCGGACTGCTGACCCCGGCCGACAAGATGACCATACATCAGCCCCAAGGCAGAGGCATGAAGTGAATGACGGTGTCCGCCGTCACGATCACTTGACCTGCATCGCAACCCTTCCCGAAAACCGTGACGGCGTTCACCGTCTCTCACTGCAACGCCTCTGCTTTGTGATCAGAGTCTGCATTGGCCCGGCGAAGATCACCTGCACATCAGCGCCAAAAGCACACTCCGCAGCGCGCCCCGGCTATTTCCGTTCGAGTCGGCAAACGCCGTCACACCAAGGCAAGGTCTTGCCTTCTAATCCCAGAGCAGCTCCGTCGAGTCGAACACCGGCCCGTCCTTGCAGACACACCTGAAATCCGGCGTGTCCGGGGTATGGTTGATCCCCTTGATAACGCAGCCGAGACAGGCGCCCATTCCACAGGCCATAAACGCTTCCAGGGAAACCTGACAGGGGACCTGCATCTCTTCGGCGATCCCGGCCACGGCACGCAGCATGGGGAACGGTCCGCAGGCAAAGATCCCTTCCGCTTGTTTCCGGTCGCCAGGTGCTTCATCATCACCTGGGTAACCAGCCCCTGATCGCCGAGCGTACCGTCATCCGTGGCAACATAGGTCTCGACCCCCAGCCGTTCGAACTCGGTAATGCAGAGGACATCCTCCTTGCTCCTGCCGCCGGCGAAAAGCCGTACCTTGTGCCCCTTCACCAGCTCTTTCGCCAGCAGGTAGAGCGGTGCCAGCCCGACTCCGCCACCGATCAGGACCTTCTTCTCCTCATCGTCATCGTCATCGCCAAGATCGAACCCTTTACCGAGCGGAGCTATGATGTCAAGATGGTCCCCCTGATGGAGATCGGCAAGCATTCCGGTGCCGCGTCCCACGACTTTGTAGAGGATTTCGACAAAAGTCTGGTGACCGCAGTCAGTAAAAGGGGTGACAAACGTCCCCATATCGTAGATGCCGAAAGGACGCCTGAGCAGAGGATCGATAGCACTGCTTACCTTTACCATGACAAACTGGCCGGCAGAAGCCTCCAGAACTGCAGGAGGAGCAGTCATCCTCATTCTGAAATAGCCGGGAGAAACCTCGTTATTTGAGAGAACCTGCGATTGAAACTGCATGGAGAGCGCTCCTTGGTAAAATGACTCTTGAGAGAATGATTTTATACCATGAGTAATCTTTTAAATGCAACGGCATCTGCCGGATAATCTGCTTTCCGGAAATATTATGCCTTGCGCTTTCAGTTCATTTCTTTATGGCATGGTATAGGGATTTTCAACCAGAAGCGAAAAGATACTCCATCATCAAGGCGTCCTCGCCGTTCTCGTAATAGCGCTTTCGTTTCCCCACCTCTGCAAACCCCATCTTCCGGTACAGCGAGATCGCAGAAAGGTTCGACTCCCGCACCTCCAGAGAGACAAACGAAGCAGCAGCATCGCGGCAGTCGTCAAGAACCTGCTGGACCAGAAGGCGCCCCACACCGGAGCCGCGCTGATCCGGATCTACCGCAACATTCATGATATGCCCCTCGTCAAGGAGCTGCATCGGACAGATATAACCGACAAGGAGGCCGGAATGGGCGAAAGCGGAGAGCGGGAAAGCGTATTGTGAGTTCAATTCGTCCATGAAGTGCTGTCGTAACCAGGGGTGCGGAAAAGAGCGCGACTCTATGGAAAGGATCTGCTCAAGGTCAGCCTCGGCCATCGGGCAGATTGTTATTTCGAGAGGGAATTCTTTCATATCTGGGGCGCATAATAAGATAAGCAGAACCACATGTAAACCCCTTAATCAGGTCCGGAAAAAATTGACATTCTCCATGCAATGGCATATATTTCTCCGTCATTCAGAGGAGGCACAGCTTGAGCAAAGAGCGCATTACCTATAAAGATTCAGGTGTCGACATAGACGCCGGCAACACGTTTGTAAAGATGATCAAGCCTTTTGTCAAGGCGACATCCCGGCCTGAGGTCATGGCTGACATCGGTGGTTTCGGCGGGCTTTTTTCACTGAACAGCAGTAAATACAAGAACCCTGTCCTTGTCTCAGGAACCGATGGCGTAGGGACGAAGC
>VFJK01000088.1 GCA_009886125.1 Geobacter sp.
CAGGGCGGAGAGCGCAACCCTTGCACGCGCTCCCGGTGGCTCGTTCATCTGGCCATAAATAAGGGCCGCCTTGTCGATAACACCGGAGTCTTTCATTTCATGCCAAAGGTCGTTTCCTTCACGGGTACGCTCGCCAACACCGGCGAAAACCGAGAAACCGCCATGCTGCTTGGCGATGTTATTGATAAGTTCCATAATTAGAACTGTCTTGCCGACGCCGGCACCACCGAAGAGACCGATTTTACCGCCACGGGCATAAGGTGCGAGAAGGTCAACAACCTTGATCCCGGTTGTAAAAGACTCAACTTTGGTTGACTGTTCCTCAAAAGTAGGGGCAGGACGATGGATCGGCAGCTCTTTCTCGTGGCCGATAGGGCCCATCTCATCAATCGGCTCACCGATAACATTCATAATGCGGCCAAGGGTCTTGCGACCGACCGGCATAACGATCTGCTTGCCAGTATCCATAACCTGCTGACCGCGAACAAGACCATCTGTACCGTCCATTGCGATGGTACGCACTGCATTCTCGCCAAGATGCTGGGCAACTTCGAGAACCAGATTCATCTCACGATCATCAATGGCAGGATTGGTGACCTTCAGGGCGTTGTAAATCGGGGGGAGTTTCCCCGGCTCAAATTCGACGTCAACAACAGCGCCGATTACCTGTGTGATCTTTCCAAAGTTCTGACTCATTATGTCCCTTCCTCCTGTGGTCCTGAGACCACGTATAAATTATGGATCTATGTCCTTATTAACCTTTTACCGACTCTGCACCGGAGATGATCTCCATGAGTTCCTTGGTGATCGCAGCCTGACGTGCGCGGTTGTAGATAAGAGTCAGTTTGCCGATCATCTCTTTCGCATTTTTAGATGCGCTGTCCATGGCTGTCATACGTGCACCATGATCACCGGCAACCGTCTCAAGCAGCGCCTTGAATACCTGCACTTCAATATGCTTCGGCAACAGTTCTGCAAGCAGTTCAGCCTGATCAGGCTCGTAGATATATTCGCGCGGCTCAACTTCCTGATTATCAGAAGCAGGTGGTGTTACCGGGAGAAGCTTGGTAAAGGTGATCTCCTGGGACATGACGCTGCGGAACTCATTATAAACAACATAGACTTCGTCGTACTCGCCCTCGATATAACCTTCGATGATCTCCTGGGCAAGCAGGGCTGCAGTCTGATAATTGAGCGTTGACAGCAGACCTACATGACTTTTCCAGACCCCGTGACGCCGCTTCATGAAATCATTACCCTTTTTCCCAAGGGCCATGATCTTCAGCTCTGAATAGTCAGCTTTGTGCTCTTTCACAAAGCGGTCGGCAGCCTTGGAAAGGTTGGCATTAAATCCACCACACAGGCCGCGGTCGGAAGTCACTACTACCAGAAGCAACTTGTTAGAATCTTCACGACGTTGAATAAGCGGACTGCAGTCAGCCGGCACATTTCCTGACAGGCGACCGAGAACCTCTGATAGCTTTTTTGCATACGGACGCGCCGCAACAACATTCTCCTGGGCACGGCGGAGCTTGGCAGCCGAAACCATTTTCATGGCCTTGGTTATCTGTCCCGTATTTTTGACCGAAGCAATACGCTTCTTGATGCTTTTTAAGCTTGGCATAACAAAAATTCCGTCCTTGGTTTAGACTGTGAACTCTTTCTTGAACTCGTTCAGAGCGGCAATGAATTTAGCTTTCAGTTCATCATCCATGGCTTTTTTGGTTTTAAGTTCTGCAACCAGATCGCTCTTGCGGCTGTCAAAGAAGGACATAAGCTCAGTTTCGTAACGGCGCAGAGCCGCGATCGGATATTCATCCAGGAAGCCCTGGTTAGCCGCAAAGATTATCAGAATCTGCTTCTCATTGGAGAGCGGCTGGTACTGTGCCTGCTTGAGGATCTCGACAAGACGCTCACCACGGGCAAGCTGCATCTGGGTAGCTTTGTCCAGGTCTGAACCGAACTGGGCAAACGCTGCCATTTCACGGTACTGGGCAAGGTCAAGTCGGAGAGTACCGGCAACCTGTTTCATTGACTTGGTCTGGGCAGAGCCACCGACCCTCGATACGGAGATACCAACGTTGATCGCCGGACGGACGCCAGAGTAGAAGAGGTCGGACTCAAGGAAGATCTGACCGTCGGTGATCGAGATGACGTTGGTCGGGATATACGCAGATACGTCGCCGGCCTGGGTCTCGATGATAGGCAGTGCGGTCAGTGAACCGGCGCCTAATTCGTCGGAAACCTTACAGGCACGCTCAAGAAGACGGCTATGGAGGTAGAAAACGTCTCCAGGATACGCTTCACGTCCTGGCGGACGGCGAAGAAGCAGTGAAAGCTGGCGATAGGCAACTGCCTGCTTTGAAAGGTCATCATAGATGATAAGAGCATGCTTGCCGCTATCGCGGAAGAACTCGCCCATGGTAACACCGGTGTAAGGGGCGATGAACTGGAGCGGAGCCGGCTCGGAAGCCGTAGCAGCAACAACAATGGTGTAATCCATGGCACCATGCTCTGTCAGCTTGGAAACTACCTGGGCAACAGTGGAACGTTTCTGACCAATTGCAACGTAGATACAGACAACATCGCCACCCTTCTGGTTGATTATGGTATCCATGGCAACCGCTGTCTTGCCAGTCTGACGGTCGCCGATGATGAGCTCGCGCTGACCACGCCCGATTGGGACCATGGAGTCGATAGCTTTGAGACCTGTCTGCAGCGGTTCGTGAACAGACTTCCTCTGAACGATGCCAGGTGCCTTGATCTCGACCTTGCTGAAGGCAGTAGTGTTGATTGGGCCTTTACCGTCAATAGGCTGACCGATGGCATCAACAACACGACCGATCAGTGCCGGACCGACAGGAACCTCGACGATTCTACCGGTTCTCTTGACGGTAGAGCCTTCCTTGATATTCTCGTTGTCCTCGCCGAGAATAGCGGCACCGACGTTGTCTTCCTCAAGGTTCAGCACCATTCCAGATATGCCGCCCGGGAATTCAAGCAGTTCGCCTGCCATTGCCTTATCAAGCCCGTGGATACGGGCAATACCGTCACCAACCGAGATGATGGTACCTGTTTCGGCAACCTCAACATCTTTGCCGTACCCCTTGATCTGCTTCTTGATTATTTCACTGATTTCTTCGGCTCTGATTTCCATAGGATCATCTCACCCCTTCTGTAATATATCTTCAATTCGTGTCAACTGTGTCTTTACACTTCCATCAAGAACTTTATCGCCGATCTGGGTAACAACACCACCGATCAGCGAAGAATCAATCTTAACTTCAAGAATAACCTTCTTGCCGGTACTCTTCTCAAGTGCAGCCTTGATCTCGGCAATCCGTGCATCATCCAGAGGGAGGGCCGAGGTGATGACCGGCCGGACAACTCCGGAGAGCTCGTCGGCAAGGATACCGTAACATGAGAAGATCGCAGGCAGGCAGGCCATACGGTTCCTCTCCTGCAGAAGGAGAAGGAAGTTGCGAATCGTGCCGGAAAGCGCGAGTCTGCCTGCAAGCTCTTTTAAGGTTTCCAGCTTTGCTTCAATGCCGTAAGCCGGGTTTGAAAGGAGTGAACCGATCTCGGGATGTGCCGAGAATAGCGCTTCAATCTTTGCAAGCTCACCATTAAACTTATCCACCGAACCCTCTTCAGCTGCCAACTGCACCAGGGCCTTGGCGTAACGTCGTGCTATTGCGTTCGCGCTCAATGTAATTCCACCACCTTGGTAAGATATTCTCCAACCAGCCGATCCTGATCAGCCGGGCCCATAGCACTTTTAAGCGTCTGCTCGGCAAGCTGGACAGCCAGACGTGCTGCCTCTTCACGAAGTTCAGTGCGTGCTCGGACTATCTCCTGATCTGCCATTACTTTAGCCTGATCCTTGATCCTGTCGGCAGCAATATTTGCCTCGGCAACAATCCTGGCTTTTTCTGCAAGCCCGTCTTCACGGATGATCTTCTGAAGATCTTCCGCCTCTTTATTGGCCTGAGCAAGACGTGCGTTGTACTCGGCAAATTTCTTCTCGGCTGCGACCTTCATCTCGTCTGCTTCACGAAGAGCTTTGTCGATCCCCGTCTGACGGTCTGCAAGAGCCTTTTTCATGTCTGCCTTTTTTACCGCCCAGACCATGATAAGAACGAGTGCAGCAAAGTCGATGCAGCGCCACATGAAATCTTTCCACTGTGCTGCTCCGCCATGTCCACTTCCATGTGCAGCACCCTCCCCGCCGGAAGCAAATCCGAGAGAAGCAAAAACTGCAAGGAGAAGAATCTGGACTCCGGTCATGACAGCCGGTTTGCGCATAATTTCGATAAAGCGCTTCATATTACAAGCTCCTTCCGAGAACCTTTTCACTTATATCAACAGAAAGCGACTTTGCCTGCTCCTGAAGGATAATTCTTGCATCTGCAGCTTCCTTTGCCACTCTCGTCTTGATCGCAGCAATGGTTTCGGAAGCCTCCTTGCGAGCAGCCTCAAGGATCGCGGCTTCTTCAGCCTGCGCCTCTTTCACGAGAGTGCCGCGCTCGTCAGCAGCCCCGCTCTTCATGGACCTAAGGCGGGACTCATACTCAGCCATCTTCGCCTGAACATCCTGATCAACAGACTCAGCCCTGCTTTTTGCTTCGGATATCCGACCATGACGCTCGGCAAGGACTTTTCTGATCGGTTTATAGAGTAAAACATTCAGCACAACTACCAGGATCAAAAAGTTGATAAGCTGAATCAGAAACGCCAGATCTACGTTAATCACGCTGCCACCTCTCACCAGGCAAGTTGTATACTGCATACACGAACTGCAGGGGCAAAAAGCCCCCCTGAAGCAAAACACGTGATAGCTATCACATGGCTTTTTATGTGTCAAGTTTTTTGATCGGATTAATCTTTTCTGCCGGTCAGATACCCAGGAGTTCGATAATCCTCGAAAGCTCTTCCCGCCCGCTGTAGCTTATCTCGATCTTTCCGCAACGACCGCCGGTCTTTATCTCGACCTTTGACTGGAATCTCTTTTTCAGCTGTTCAACAAGTTCAGCGATCTCCCGTTCCTGCCCCTTGCTCTTTTTCGGCACAGGGTTTTTAAGCCGCTTCACCAGAGACTCTGCTCCGCGGACGCTTAAATGCTTCTTTATTATCTCTTCGCGAGCCTTTCTTAGCTGGTCGGGCTGGTCAAGCGACAACAGAGCCCGCGCATGGCCCATCGAAAGGCGCTCGGTAACGATATCCCGCTGGATCTCTTCAGGCAGCTTCAACAACCTGAGGGAGTTGGCAACCGTCGAGCGGTCTTTCCCGACCCTTTTCGCCATCTCCTCCTGGGAAAGGTCAATCTTCTCCATCAGCGCACGATATGCGTGCGCCTCTTCAATAGCATTCAGGTCTTCCCGCTGGATATTCTCAATCAGAGCCATTTCAAGCGCTGTATTTTCGGAGACGTCCTGAATCACTACCGGCACTTCGTGCAGCCCTGCCTTCTGGGCAGCTCGCCATCTTCTTTCACCGGCAATTATCTCGTAATGCCCCGCTTTCTTTATGACGACGAGCGGCTGGATAACACCCTTTTCACGAATCGATGCTGCCAGCTCATCAAGCTTCTCAGATGCGAATGTCTTTCGCGGCTGCGCCCGGTTCGGTTTGATATCCTCAATCGGACAGATGAAGTAGCTGGTCTGCTCCTTCTCGAAAACCGGCAGAAGAGCACCCATCCCTTTTCCAAGCCCAGTCTTCCTAACCATTTCCACCTCCGCGCTGCAGCAACTCTTTTGCCAGATCGAGATATGCAACCGCCCCGCGCGATGTAATGTCGTAAAGGATTATAGGCTTCCCGTGGCTGGGGGCCTCAGAGAGCCTGACGTTCCTCGGTATGACCGTCCTGAAAACCTGCTCTTCGAAGTGAGCACGTATCTCCTCGTCTACCTGTCGTGACAGATTGTTCCTGCCGTCATACATCGTAAGAACGATCCCCTCAATGCGAAGTCCCGGATTCAATCCTTTCTGGACAAGACTGATCGTCCGCACTATCTGGGAAAGCCCTTCCATGGCATAAAATTCAGTTTGAAGCGGGACGATCACACTTTCAGCAGCCGTCATAGCGTTGATAGTCAGTAGCCCAAGAGATGGCGGGCAGTCTATGATGATAAAGTCGTACTCCCCCTTCACATTCGCGAGGATCTTCTTCAGCTGCATCTCACGCTCAGGGATATCTATCAGTTCAATCTCAGCTCCTGCAAGGTCGGGAGTGGCAGGTATCACCTTAAGCGTTTTGAGCTCAGTGTCCATAATCAGATCATTCGGGTCCTCACCGTTGATGATGAGATCATAGATACTGCTACTTAGTGACGTTTTATCTATTCCTACCCCGCTGCTGGCATTCCCCTGAGGGTCCATATCAACAAGGAGGACTTTTTTCTCCGCAGCTGCAAGGGAAGCAGCAAGATTTACCGCTGTCGTTGTCTTGCCGACTCCGCCTTTTTGATTTGCCACACAGATGATTCTGGACATGATTGGATTTCCCTCTGCTACTTTTTGCCCATTAACGAACATAGGGGTTCGAAAAGTACCATAAATGCTCTCAAGTGAAAAGTAATTTCAGAATCGGGAAAAGGAGATTTGAAACCGTCAGGAAAATGCGACGCCGATAAAAAAGAAAGCCCCGGATTCCTCCGGAGCCTGTTTTAAATTAATACTGAGAAAATACTCATTTAGCCGGCGTAAAATCCACCAGACCGAATCCGTATTTCGAATGCTGTGACGCATGTGTGTTAGGGTAGAGAGTAAAGAGCCATCCTTTGAATACTTCCTGACCATTATCGGTAATATGGACCTGAACAGCAGGATTTTTAGGGATGTTGGAACTTGACGTAAGAGTGGTGCCGTCCATTATGAACTGAGGGAAGAAGTTCTCAACCTTAATGACCAGGTTTGTACCATTTACCCTCATAGTTTTGCCAACTTCTATAACGACAAAACCCTCTTTGTTCTTCTCCTTGTCCATTATGCTTAACTTTACAGACTTCCATTTACCTTTGACGCTGTCAGGGACCGCCACCTCAGTCTGTTTTCTGACAACAGCATCCTTTGCTGATGCCGCATCCTGTTGTGACTTGCTGGGCTCCTCTTTTTTACTACAGCCCGAGATGATGGCAAAAAGGCATATCAAACCCGATGATAATACCAGTGTCAGCTTTCGTACCATTCATACTCCCTGGAAAAATGGCGGAGAGAGAGGGATTCGAACCCTCGATACCGGTTTCCCAGTATACTCGCTTAGCAGGCGAGCGCCTTCGACCTACTCGGCCATCTCTCCGGAACCTGGCAGCATTTAATGTCTGCTGCAAAAAAAAAATTAAAATTGGCGGAAGAGGTAGGATTCGAACCCACGTAACTTTCGTTAAACGGTTTTCAAGACCGCCGCCTTCAGCCACTCGGCCACTCTTCCGCAATCTGGATTAACTCTTTGCTGTTATCTTTTCAAGCCCGCCCATGTAGTGCCGCAGTGCCTGAGGAATGATTACCGAACCGTCCTCCTGCTGACAGTTCTCCAGGATCGCTACCACCGTTCTGCCTACAGCAAGCCCTGAGCCATTCAGTGTATGAACAAACTCAGGCTTTGACTTCTCGTCCTCACGGAACTTTATGCCTGCACGCCTGGCCTGGAAATCACCGAAACTGCTGCAGGATGATATCTCCCGGTAGGTGTTCTGTCCAGGGAGCCAGACCTCGATATCAAAAGTACGGCAGGCTGAGAATCCTATATCACCCGAGCAGAGCTCGACAACCCTGTAGGGAAGCTCAAGCAGCCTCAAAACCTCTTCTGCATTATCAAGAAGCTGTTTGAGGTCCTTCATCGAATCAGAAGGGTGAACGAACTTTACCAGCTCTACCTTATTGAACTGGTGCTGCCGTATAAGCCCGCGTGTATCCTTGCCGTATGAACCGGCTTCTCTCCTGAAACAGGGAGTGTACGCCGTATAAAGTACGGGCAGTTGCGAGCTTTTGAGAATCTCCCCGCGGTGAATATTGGTCACCGGTACTTCAGCAGTCGGTATCAGGAAATAATCAACCCCTTCCAGATGGAAGAGGTCGTCTGCAAACTTTGGGAGTTGACCGGTTGCGGTCATACTTTCCCTGTTTACCATAAAGGGCGGAAGCATTTCAATATAATTATGCCTCGATGTGTGGAGATCGAGCATGAAATTGATGAGTGCCCGCTCAAGCCTTGCCCCTGAGTCCTTGTAAAGAGTGAACCGGGCACCGGTGATCTTCGCTCCTCTCTCGAAATCGAGGATATCGAGAGCTTCTCCGATTTCCCAGTGAGGTTTCGGTGAAAAAGTCAATTCAGGGATGATTCCGCACCTTCTTACTTCCCTGTTGTCTGCCTCGCTCGAGCCGACCGGTGTCTCTGGAGAGGGGATGTTCGGAACGGTCAGCATAAAAGCCTCCAGTTCCTCTTCAACGCTCCGCAGTCCGTCGTCCAGCACTTTGATCCGTTGCGAGACCTCCCGCATCTCGGCTATCTGACCCTGGACCTCGCTCTTGTCCTTTACACGACTGATTTCATCGGAGACCCTGTTTCTGAGGGCTTTCAGTGTCTCCGTCTCCTGAAGAAGAGTCCGCCTCCTTTCATCAAGCTCTCTGAAACCTGAAAGAGAAGCCCCTGCGCCGCGGGTTTTAAGACGTGTTTCCGCCTCTTCCAGATTCTCGCGAATGAACCGTATGTCAAGCATTGTCAAATCCTTTGCAAATTGAAAAATAAGGTCTTATCTTGTAGCACTTGCAAAAAGCATAGTCAACCATCTGGAACAGAGCCGTTTTTATGAATCCCTTCATCATGCTTTTTCTCCTGCTTCTTCTGCCAGCCACTCTCCTTGCTGAGCCTGTTGTCATACAAGCAGTAGGCGACATCATGCTTGCCGGTTCAGGAGAAAGGGTTTTCAAGAAAAAGGGTTACGATTATCCTTTTGCCGCCACCGCTGAAATCCTCCGCCAGGGTGACATGGTCATTGGAAACCTTGAGTCCCCGATTACCGTTTCAGGCGATGAATTCATTGAAAAGAGGTTCCGCTTCAAGGTCAATCCGAAAGCTGCCGTAGCACTTAAAAATGCCGGCTTCACCCATCTCTCGCTTGCCAACAATCATATCCTCGATTTTGGTAAAGAAGGACTCAGGCAGACCCTGGAGATACTCGACAACAACGCCATTACCCACTCCGGTGCAGGTTCAGACATCTCTTCGGCCAGAAAAGCAGGATCGAACTTAATAAAGGGGTTGAAAATAGCCTCCCTCTCCTATTCGCTGACCTACCCTAAAGAGTTCTTTGCAGGAGCGGAAAGAGCAGGAACGGCACCGGGATATGCCCAGCTCTTCACCGCCGACATAGAGCTGGCAAAAAGATCTGCCGATTGCGTCATAGTTTCATTTCACTGGGGAAGTGAAGGCCTTGACAGACCAAGCCCGTATCAGATCGCCGCAGCTCACAAAGCAGTCGATGCCGGTGCAGATATTGTGATCGGCCATCACCCTCATATCCTGCAAGGGGTGGAACATTACAGGAACGGTGTTATCTTCTATAGTCTCGGGAATTTTGCTTTCGGAAGCATGAGCAGAAACTCTGAAAGCAGCATGATAGCAAGGATTACATTTGATAGAGGTATTAAAGGGGTTGAGATTATCCCTCTGAATGTCCTGAACAGCGAAGTCGGATTCCAGCCTAAACCGCTCAGCGGCATCCGTGCAGAAAGAGTCGCCAGGGCTGTAGACAGTCTATCAGCACCTATGGGAAGCCGGGTTGCAGAGGTAGATGGAAGATATCTCGTCCTTAAAAGGGAAGATTAGGAGCCGTTACGAAATAAGTGCTACATTCCAAGCTATTTCGTTACGGATCCTTATGCCGTTCTTGCCACAGCATATGTAACAGTTATTTTATTCCGATGGCTTAGTTGCGACCGTACTCATCCATCAAATGCTTCACCTCATCATCACTGATCTCAGGAAGGATGACCGCCCCCGCCCTGTCCTTACTTATACGACTTATCCCCGGGTGATTCGCTTCAAGCGCCCTCAGCTCCTGTGACTGCCGTTTCACGACTTTCAGGAGTCGTCTGTTCTCATCCTCAAGATCGTACTTCTCAATCGCCGATCTGATCGACTGCTTCAATTCATGATCATTCCATGGTTTCGTAAAGAACCGATAGATCTCCCCGTTGTTGACCGCTCTCATCGTCGCATCGATGCTCGCATGGCCGGTAAGCATCATTCTGACGCTCGAAGGTGAGACCTCCTTAGCCGCAGCAAGAAATGAAGCACCGTCCATACCGGGCATACGCTCGTCAGAGATGATGACTTTGAACGTCTGGGCAGTAACCAGGTTCATCGCCTCTTCCCCGCTCAAGGCCGTGATGACTTCGTACGGCTCATCTGCAAGCTCCCGGATCAAGGCCGAAAGCACATTCTGTTCATCATCAACCAGTAAAATACAGTTGCTCATAAATCCTCCTCTACTCCTTATTTCCGATAGGCAGATGCACGGTAAATGTTGTGCCTCTGCCGACTTTACTTTCGACATCGATCGTACCGCCATGACTCTGTATTATCTCATAGCTGATCGCAAGCCCCAGCCCGGTGCCGGTTCCGATCTCTTTTGTCGTAAAGAACGGCTCGAAGATCCGATCCATGTTCTGTTCAGGGATTCCACAGCCACTGTCGCTTACAGAAATGGCTACCTGCCCGTCTTCAACTCTTGTCGCGACTTTTATCTCTCCATGCTGCTCTATTGCATGAGCCGCATTCACCAGTAAATTGAGGAAGACCTGGCCGAGCTGTTGAGGATAACAGTTTACGGTCGGAAGCTCTCCGAAATCCTTTTCAAGGGTCACTTTGTACTTCAGCTCATTCCAGGCGATGCTTATTGCCCGGTCAAGACAGTCGTTTATGCTGGCAGGCTCCATCTCGGCAAGATCGGTACGGGAAAATCCCTTCAGATTCTGAACGATAGTCCTGACCCGGACTGCTCCGTCGTTCGACTCTGCAACGAGTGCCGGAATATCATTAAGAAGATAGTCAATCTTCAGCCGTTTTCTTGATTCGGCAAGTTTCTCTGCCGCATCGGGATCGGAAACCCCCTTGAGCACCTCATCCTGAACCGCTATGAACTGCCTCAATCGCTCTGCATATTTCCCGAGCGTCTCAAGATTGCTTGAAATGAACCCCATGGGATTGTTTATCTCATGCGCTACTCCTGCTGCAAGCTGACCGATCGATGCCATTTTCTCCTGCTGCACAAGCCGGTGATGAGTCGCCTTGAGTTCGTCATACGCCTTTCCAAGCTCTTCATAGACTTTTTTTATGGTGGTCATATCGTGCAGAGCTATGACCGCTCCGTTTTTATCAGCATAGTTGTACCAATTGACCGTAAACCATCTGCCGGAACTCTCATGATAAAGCTCCTGAGAATTGCTGGTCAGGCTTCCCAGATGAAGCCCGCAGGAAGCAAGCAGTTTCAGCCAGTCAAGTCCGAGCAGGTCCTTGTAGCTGTCTATTCCGGCAAACTGAAGAAGGGCCTTGTTGCAGCGCAGCAGGCATCCATCCTCACCGACAAGCATGATGATGTCGTCGATGCAGTCCATTGTCTGCTCCCACTGGATCTTCGCATGCCTGACCTGCTGGAAGAGATTGGAGAGTTGCTCATGCTTTGTAATCAACTCGGATGTCCGCTTATGGACTCGATCCTCCATCTCGGTATTTGCCAGTTCAAGAGAGAGCTGCAGCTGCCGGATCGACAGGTGGGTCCTCACCCGGGCAAGAACCTCCTCTTTCTCAAAAGGCTTTGCTATATAGTCCACGCCGCCTGCATCAAAACCTTTCACCTTGCTTGAAGTCTCATCAAGAGCACTTATGAAAATCACGGGAATATCTCTAAGGGAGGGATCTGCTTTCAGCGCTCTGCAAGCTTGGAAACCGTCCATGTCAGGCATGACGACATCGAGAATTATCAGTTGGGGCTGGTTGGCAATGGCAAGCGTAAGCGCCTTCACACCGCTGTCAGCCTGAATCACCTGATACCCGCTTTCGCTCAGGATGTCCGAGAGTTGCCTGCGGGTCAGCGAAATATCATCGACAATCAGGATATTCGCACACTTTTCAGGAGGGGAAATTTCGCTCATCTATGTATTCTCATGACATGAAATATGCATTCGAGATTAATCATAACACAGAATTTGCGACTGTCATTTCAGCCTAAATCAATAGGCCCCTTTTGCAGGCGCTTATAGTAGAAGTTCTGCCCGTACAGCACCGCGACCGGATTATGTCCGGTCACCCTGTCCTTGCAGACAAGTGTCGTAACCGGCGCCTTCGAATATTTGTTGAAGAGCATGTCATGTCCGACACAGAGACCGACGATGATGTTCATATCTGTCTCCGCCCGGTTGCAGAGCTCTGCCTGGGCTATCGGATTGCAGGCAGGTTCAAAGGTGTTCGGTCGAACCTTGTCTTCCTCCGCAATACCGAGGCTGTTCTTGTCGATGCTTCCCGCCTTGCAGCAGACGGTCAGCGGCTCAAGCCCCTGTGCAGTCAGGATTGTGGCAAGACTGTCCGTCTCTGCAAGAAGTCCGATGCAGGTGGCAATGCCGATCTTTTTCCACCCCATCAGCCGGGCAAGAGCAATCGTATCCTCCACTCTGGTCCACCGGGCCATGACCGTCGTACTTCCGGGGGTTTTCAGGTAGCAGAGCCCCTCGACCTTTGCCGCGACCATTGCCAACCGGGCATCCTCACTGTCGCTGGTGTATTCGGCAAACGATGCCTTTATGATCCCGGCCCCGCTGTCAGTAGGGCAGTATCCCGGGCGGGGCGGCGCAGTAGCCGGATCGCCGCTCCAGCAGTTGGTCGTCCCCTTATTGGCCCAAACAGTGCTGCACGAACTGCACGAAAGCTTCTCACTCTTTTTTGACATGATCCCCCCTCTTTCACGTGGCATCTCAGTTTATCGTTCCGATCTCCTGGATCAGCACATACGGACTGATGATAAGGGTGAGGAACTTCTTCCCCGGCTCCCTGTCCCACTCCTCTATCTTTTCAGCTGTCGGCTTGCCGACCTTCCCGCTAGTTATCCATGCGGTAAGGCTCTCTGCATCATCCGCAGCGATCCTCTCTCCGGCTTCTGCCAGATCGAGCGCAGCCGCGACAGTTATCAGCGCACCCCGCTCAAGATGGGGTTTCAACCACTGCCACTGGGCCTCGTCTATGTTGAGTGCTAGCTCTTCCTTCGTGGGCATCTACTTTATGGTCTCCTGAATGCTTATGTTGAGATCGCTTCTTGAAAAGGCTCAGGATGCGGGCCTTGATAGCTTCCGTAGCCTCCTTACCATACAGCAGGCAACGCCTTCATAAAACGCACATTAAACACACAATGTGCGTTTTTGTAATTTCTCGTGTGTTTAGTTGCGTTTTTTCGGCATGCAATATCCTGTTAGCACCTAGATCAGTCTGCTCAACCAGCCTGACTCGCTTGAACGCGGCTGCCAACCGGGGATTTCTCGGCTTTGGTTCGTGAACCAGTTCCATGTCTGACATTTTGAACTTTTTTGAACTTTTTTGAACTTTTTTGAACTTGCCAAATTATTCCGGCAACTTATAGCAACTCCCCTTTTTGTAACCAATCTGCATGAGAATCCCCTTGTCACGCATCCGGTGTAGAAACGTCCTGGCCTCAATATCCTTAAAATTCAGCAGGCCGGCACATTGTTTTCTTGTTATGGAGCCATGTCTGCGGACATAATCCATCACCTTGTCTTCAGGCAGAAGGGGTAAAGACGCTTCAACCGTATAGACAGTCGATACATTCAGAGTGTAGTGAGTCCAACGGCGGGAACTGTGTTGTGAGGTTAGTCCGGTTTGCACAAGACCGCGAAGTTCACGGCTTGCAGTCACTGAATCGACATGTGCAAGCCGCTGATAATCAAAATTAGTAATCTGTTGATTGTGACGCAAGTATACCAACGCCAGCCGTTGCCGGTCATTGATCGGTTTATCGGCAAAGCGATTGAGCCAGGCGATAGCATCTCCGTTCATCAAGGTCAAATTTCGCAATGTCACCAGGAAAGAACTCCGCCGGTCCTGAAACCTGGGTGGCTCAAGGTTTGCGGATCGCATTGCGCCTAACATAGCCTTGATGCCACTACCACGATTTTCCACCAGATGCAGGTCTTCAAGCAAACGCACCAATGTACGATTGCGAGTCGATTGTTCTTCCTCCAAAGTTTCGAGCGTCACAGTCCCATAAAGACCGCCGGGGCTTTGAATTTCCATCCGGTCGGCGAACAGGCGAATCTGGATATAACTTCCACGTGCAAAATTGCTGTAATCGCGGTGGGCAACTGCATTGACAATCGCTTCACGAATTGCCTCTTCGGGATATTCGGGAATCTCCCTGCGATACAAGCCCTCAATCAGACTGCCTTTGCGGATACTGGCCATTACGTGATTGACCGCATCTTCAACCATTTCCGGAATTGGCCCTTCAAACTTCCGGTTGTCAAGGAAGCGCTCGCCGCGGGGCGTTTTTTCGGTCTCAGTCGTTCCAAAGTAATGGAGAAAAGTGATGACAAGCTGTGATTCCAATGTTTGCGGGTGGTAACCGAAGGTCAAAAGTCCGGCAAGGGTTGGCTGGAGCGTCCCGTCATATGTGCGGGCAATCTTGAGGTGATTCAAAACTTGTTCGAAAGGTTGTTTCAAGTAACCGGCTTTCGGGCGGTCCTTTCTGATTCGTTCCAGAAACAGATCCAGCTTGTCCCTGTCCAAGTCGTCCAGCGTGGCTTCCGTAATCGGTTCCTCGTCAAAAGTCGGCTGGCTCTGGGCGCTGACATAACCAAAAATCTCATAATCCGTCATCACGCGATTGGTATTGCCAATGCGTATATACGATCCTTTCTGCAGGCCAGCGTTCTTATAGTGGCATGGTCGCTTGTCGGCAGGTACCGATGCAACCTCCACGGCAACAATCGTTTTTCCCTCAAATAATTCGACGGTAAACTCAGGGCGAATCTGCGGCTCCATATCTGCCCAGGCAAGGTGGCTGATCTCTTCCTGCAAACGGTGAGCATTGCCGACACCCACTATTTCGAAGTTGCGGCTTTCATCAAGTCCGAAAAGGATAACGCCGCCCTCGGTGCGGTTGGCAAAGGCTGAAAGCGGTTCGTATAACCGTTGCGGTGTTCCGCCATGAGCCGATTTCACCTCAATATCGGCCAGCTCGCACTGGCTCTGTTGGACCTCGGTTATCAGTAGTTGCAGCTCTTCGCGGGTCATGACTTCCTCTTCACCACAGCTATTTCCTCATCAGTCAGTCTGTAGAGAGTATTTATAAAAGCTCTACTAGCAAAACAGTTATCTCCAAAACAAGCAACTTCTGCACGATCCTTTCATTTTAAAAACCAACCCATCACAACTCAAGCGGAGCGGATATTCTGAGTCAGGCCAGCTACTTTCTCCATTTTTATCATGCAAAACTTCGAGATCAGGGGAGCCTTTCACCATATATGAATACCACTCCTCATTGGTTGCCTCGACCACTTCAGTGATGCTACGGAGAAGGTGCTGGAAGATCTCATCGGCTAACCATTCATCATCGTCCTGCAGATGGGAAATCTCGTCCCGCCCCTTTTCCTGCAGCAGGTAAAACAGCTCTTTTGCCGGAACCTGGAAGCTGCCACAGGAGGCACATTTCACTGATACCAGCTTTGAAATTGATTCCCACAGTTGCGGGCAAAGTGCGGTGAACTTGGCAAGGTCCCGCTTACTGATGACGAAAGCTTCATCAGGATTCTCCAAATTGGTTGGCAGCTTCCCGCTGATGTTGATTATGGCGTAGTTCATTTCTTCCCCAGTTCCTTGATAAGCGCCTCAACGGCATCAATGGCATCTTGAATCTCGCGTGCCGGGATATTCGGCGCATCGGGATGGGAGTATGGATTCATGACAATATTTTTCAGCATATTCAACTTATTGAGTATCGGCTTATACTTCGCCTCCTTGGTGGCTTCTTCCTTTGTCCACGCTTCAAGAGCATCCAGATGGTCCTGTAACTTGTGATCCTTCGGGTTGCGTTTGTATGCGACCTTGATGGATTTCAGCTCCAGACCTCCACGCAAAGCAGCCTCGAAAGCCTGACGGGCATAGTTTGCCGCAGCTTCCAGATATCTCGATGCAAGCATATCTCTGGCATATTGAAGATACTGCCGGGCTGGGCGGTTGC
>VFJK01000026.1 GCA_009886125.1 Geobacter sp.
ATCAGATTTTGCCGATTTTGAAGGTTAATAGTTGTTCTATTGACCGAGAAAGCGGTGAAATATGAGCCGTTCAGATGGATTTGCAGCAGATTTATTCTAAGTCCGACAGGCTCCTAACGGTAGACCGGATTCTGGCCGATAACCTCGACAACCGGGCCATCCTCAAGCTCTTCCAGATTTCCGGGATCGTCCTCATACTCATCCTCTCCGACCGCCCAGGCATACAATCTCTGCGAGTCCTTAAGCACCGGCTCTTCAGGGGTATCGAACATCCTGTTTTGCATGACTTCGTCAAAAAGACCGATACAGCCGTGAGATGCCGGTCGACCGGGGAGGTCCCGGGCATGCAGCCAGTAGGCGACATTATCCGGTGCGATATAGAATTGCATGGCATTATCCATCGGATACTGCTCCTCATCGTCATCGGTCTTGTACAGCGATGAGGTATGATGCCTGTCTCGTGCCGTTATCCGGAACAGTCCGGTGGGGGTCTCAAAACCGGGTCTCCCGGTAGCAGCAGGGTTCGAGAACTTGAGCTTTCCGAACTCATATGCTCCGAGCCACTGCTCGTTCATGCTTATCAGTATATATTTTTCATGACGTTTTGCCGGTTCGTAGAACAACGGAAGCGGAGAGTAGTTCCTGATCTCGTCCATGTTGTCCGGGACCTTGATAGTCATTCCCGGGTAGACGTGCCGCCGGTCTACCCGGTTGAATCGTGCCACCAGCTGCCAGTCCCTGCCGAACATTGATTCCAGGGTCTCATTCGGCCTGATGAATCGCCCATGCCACTTCATGTTTTTTTGGCTGGGATACTCGACTCTCGACAAGTCCTCTTTTGCCGGATCAAGCGGATTTGCACCGGGTTCTGCTGTTTTCGAAGGGCTGTAAAGGATTGCTGTTGAAATGATACTGAGCGCTATGAAAACGGGACCCGCCCTGAACGCTTTTTGAAGCTTTGTCATGCCGATTCAGATCCTGCATCAAGGAGGTAGCGGTCAAGCACCTCTTCAACCGCAGAGTAAGGATCTACAGACCTTGTCCCCATCCCGGCAACGATTCTTTTCAGCTCTCCGTTCTCAAGAATACGCCCGTTCACCGAGTTGAAAAGCCGCTCCTTGAGCATCTCGGAGAAGACAGCTCTGTTCTTCTCTTCAGTAAAGCGCTGCATGATACCTGAAGCAGAAAGGAATCCCCGGTGTGCCTCAAACTCCGCCATCAGCTCTTCAATCCCGGTTCCGCGGCAGGCTTCGGTCTTCATGACCTTCGGCAGCCACTCTCCCTCTTTGCGGTTTCCCATCTCGATCATCATGGAAAGGTCTCTGGCCGTCCTGTCTGCACCATCCCGGTCAGCCTTGTTCACGACAAAGACATCTGCTATTTCGAGAATCCCCGCCTTGATTGCCTGAATATCATCACCAAGTCCGGGGACCATGACAACTGCAGTTGTATGAGCCATTCTGACAATATCGATCTCATCCTGACCGACACCGACAGTCTCGATAATGACAACATCCATCCCCATCGCATCCATTATGTTGACGACTTCACCGGTAGAGCGGGAGATCCCGCCCAGTGCACCGCGAGTCGCAAGGCTTCTGATGAACACCCCTTCATCGTCAGCATGGCGGTTCATCCTGATCCTGTCGCCGAGAATCGCGCCGCCGGTAAAAGGGCTGGTCGGATCGACTGCAACGATACCGACCCTTCTGCCGGACTGTCTGAAACTGGCCGTGATCTGATCGGTGAGTGTCGATTTTCCGGCGCCCGGAGGACCGGTTATGCCGAGTATGTAGGCATTACCGGTATGCGGATAAAGGGTCTTCAATTCGGGAAGAGCGGATGAAAAACCGTCATCGACATCCCTCATAAGTCGGGCGGCAGCACGGATATCACCCTGAAGGATTTTTTCGGCAAGTGACATATGATCAGCAGCCTATATTTGTCTTGACCCAGGCGACTATGTCTTCAGTCGAAGTCCCGGGGGTGAAGACCTCCTTAAGCCCTGCTTTCTTGAGCCCCGGAATGTCATCCTCCGGTATGACCCCGCCGCAGAACACAGCGATATCATCGGCTTTTTTCTCCTTCAGGAGGTCACAAACGCGGGGGAGGAGTGTGTTGTGGGCACCGGAAAGGATCGAGAGACCGATACAATCGACATCCTCCTGGATAGCTGCGGAAACTATCTGCTCAGGGGTCTGGTGAAGTCCGGTATAGATGACTTCCAGACCGGCATCACGAAACGCTCTCGCAACTACCTTCGCACCCCTGTCATGCCCGTCCAGGCCGGGCTTCCCGACCAGAATTCTCAATTTTCTCTCAGCCATATGAAATCTCCTTATTACTTTTCAATTCCAATCCGTGCCGGCACCCCGGCTTTAAAGTAGTGCTTTATTTCGACCATCTCGGTAACAAGGTCAGCCGCCTCGATTATCCCCGGATCGGCATTCCTGCCGGTCAGGACCAGTTCGACGGTGAGAGGGCGCAGAGCTATCAGCTCTAGGACCTCCTGAACCGGAATCAGCCCGAAACCGATAGCGCCGTTGATCTCATCGAGGATCACAAGGTCGTATTCACCTGAAAGGAGCTTTTCCCTGGCGATTGACAGGGCGTTTTGTGCAAGCGTTATGTCCTCTTGTGCCGGGTTGTCTTTATTGACCCACCCTTCCCTGCCGGTCGGGATTATAGTCAGATCCGGGGCCAGACGGGCTGCCGCAAGATGCTCTCCGTACGGACCGCCACCCTTCATGAACTGGATCATGACGACTTTCAGCCCCCGGCCGACAGCCCGGAAGGCAAGCCCCAAAGCCGCTGTCGTCTTCCCCTTGCAGTTACCGGTATAAACCTGGACACATCCTCGTTCAAGCTTCATATCTGTTCCAGATGCCTTCAGGCCTTCAAAAGTCCTGTTGACGGGATTTTATCGATACTAAAAACGTGCTGCATAATAGCAACCCCCTGAATTTGCTGTCAAGGCGAAAGCTACTTTTGCGACCCTCGTTCACAGGCTTTTCCCCTTGGGATCAAAATCAGGTATGGCTCGCAGCATGAACTGATCGAATAATGGCACAGTAAAAGCCATATCTCCGTAAGAGGGGCTGTAAATCATCCCTTTTTTGATAAGGCTGGCCCTTACCGGGCCAAGTGTTGTGATTTTCACTCCGAGGAAATCCGCTATATCAGCGGTACGATAAGGAGCGCCTCCCAACTCGGCCATCGCTCGCAAATACATCTTCTCGCGTGGGGTAAGACGATTAAAGCGAACCCTGAAAAAGTTTTCATCAAGACGGCTTTCAACCAGAGCAGTTGCTTCCTGAATGGTCTGAAGAGTAATGGGGGAGGCTGTTGCATGATTCCATGATTGATATCCCCACTCTTGCAGGAAGTAAGGATATCCTTGAGTAAGTCTGTAAATTTCTGTAATCGCTGAATCATCGAACACTTCTCCAGCCGCTTTTACCGGGTCTTTAAGAGCTTTAGCTGCTTCCGGTTCTGCCAGAGGTCCGATATTTGGGAAGCTGAAAAGGCGCTCGGCGTATGACTTTGAATCACCAGCCAACCCCGGCAGAATCGGCAAACCTGCACCAATTAAGAGCAAGGGCAACTGACGCTGTTGCATTTTGTGCATTGCCATTATCAGGGCGCTCAATTCAGATGAATTCAGGTACTGAATTTCGTCGATAAGAATAGCTATAGCAGTTTTGCGCTCTTCTGCGGCCTCGGCTACTGCGACAAAGAGATTTGGAAGATCTATCTCCAGATCTCCGCTGTCAGCGGCGCCTTTTTCCGGATCAGTGTCCAGTCCGAACTCGACATCACCTACTGTTATCTTTATTCCACTGATGAAGCTTTTGAGCACTGCCAGCCCGCGACGAGCCTTGTCACCAGCACCAACAATTCTGTCGAGATCAAAGAGAAGGCGGCGCAAGTGCGGCACAAGCAGCAAAGAAAGCGACTTGTCCTCATGGGCCTCCACAAGGATGGTGCGATAGCCGTCAGCAATCGCCATTCGCTCCATTTCGTTGAGCAGCACCGTCTTGCCGACACCGCGCAGACCGGTCATCAAAATACTTTTTTCAGGACGCTTCTGGAAAACACGGCCAAGCAGTACATGAGCCTGCTCCAGAATCCCGTCACGACCTGCCAATTCTGGCGGCGGGGAGCCTGCTCCCGGAGAGAATGGATTCTTGATCTTGTCCATATGGTCACCTGCTTATATAAACTTATACATATTTATACGGTATTATTCATGTAAAGTCGAATAACTTTTTATAAGTGGGCATAGGTGCGTTACTGTCGTTTCGCTAAGGAGGCAGGGTTGTCTGGCGAGAGACTCTTTTTTTTACTGTCACGGTTGACTTGATTAAAATTTATTATAAAATATTTGCAATGGATTATGCTGAAGGAGGGGTACCGTGATAAGCTGTGACTTCAATAACACCTGCCCTTTTCTGAACAAGAAAGTGATCGATCTCCCACTAACCACAACAAAACTGGTAGAAAACTACTGCACCGGGGAATTTTCCCTATGCACGATATATAAAGTTGCGCAGACCCATGGTATCGACAAGGTCCCCAGATATGTCTCTCCGGATGACACATATGAGCTTTCACACAGGGTTATCGAGTTAGCGCGTCTGGACAAGCTGGGGTGGTGACTGCTTCAGCATAAACTCTGCGACCTTCTTCTTCGGAGTCTTCATCAACTGTTGCATCAATCCAAAGTGAACATCCTGCAGACCGTACCTCTCCTTGATATCCGCTATCATTCGGATCCATAGATGTGCGGTCATCTCTGCATCAGCCAGTGCCCTATGATGAATCCCATCTGTTTCAAGGTTCTTGTACTTCACCAACGTACCCAGCTTATGATCAGGAGCTTCCGGATATAATCTTCTGGATACCAGCAATGAACAACCGAATTGATTGCTTCTCTTGTGGTTTATCCTCCTGAATTCCGCATCCAGAAATCTTGAATCAAAAGATGCATTATGAGCAACAAGAGGGTGGTGGGCCAGGAAGCTCTTCAGCTTTGTCATTACATCCTTGATGCCAGGAGCCGATGTCAACATTCGATTCGTGATCCCGGTGTACTCCTCGATGAAACCGGATATTCTCATCTCCGGATTCATGAGGCTTTGAAACCTGTCGACGATCCGGTTGTCAGATATCAGGACGGCACCTACTTCTATAGTTCTGTCTCCATATCCCGGAGAAAGACCCGTAGTCTCAAAGTCGATTACAATGGTAGAGCAGGTATTCATAATAGTGTATGGATCACTCTCTTTTCACCGCCCGATATACTTCGGAACCTTTAGGCAGATGCACTATCCCTATCCTAGTTAATCGGAAACCATTTGTATAGCATTCTGATGGCAAATGAAAAGCCCGCCAAATGTTCGGCGGGCTTCTTTATCGTATCTTATTGTCTACCCTTTTCAAGGTCTGTTCCGGCCCTTCCTACCTCCGGAGTGATACAACTGTCATGTATGTAACCTGCATGGTGGAGTGTCCTCGATAGTATTCCCTCCTTATGTGCAGATTTAACTGACTTGCTACTGATTCAAATATAACACTCTAAACATGAAAAAACAGGCTGTTTTTATTATTTTTATTGGCGTATAGTTTTAAAGTTGTCTGATGTTTCAGCGAAGAAAAAGGCTTTACGGCAAAATCCGTAAAGCCTTTATTTATCTTATGCATTGAGTGATTAATTATTATCTTGTCTTCTCGCTAATAAAACCAGCTAAATTGTAAATAGTGTTTGTAACTCTTCCTTCAAATCCCATGCTTCCATAGCCTGTTCCAGCTCTTGAATCAATAGCTATTGTACTTGAATAGAGCTCATTCCCGGATTGACCATCAATGAAATATACTGTCACATCAAGTGTATCTGAACCGCCCATGCCTCCAAATAGCACTTGAGCAGCTGAATTTGTTAACTGGTTATAGTTCGCATCTGTAAATTTAATGACTAAACCTTTTGATGCTGGAGTGTTGCCAATCGCCTTTGCTGTGTTAATTGTTTTATTCGGCATGTAAGCCTTCAGAAATTCCGGCAAGCTTTCAAGATTAATTTTATTCAGTAAAGCTTTCCAGGCTCCCTTATCCTTGGCTTCATATCCATATTTCTCATACTTCCCTTCACCAAGGTCAATCCATCCAACATTAAGCTCCTGATATTGCTTAAGGTTTCCTGTAGGAGAGGTCTGTTTAACTACAGTGTAGGTTGAAGCACATCCATTGATAAGTCCCAAAATCATAAGCCCCGCAGCCCATTGTAATATCAATCGAAACATAATTACCTCCAGATTGTATTTTTCATGACTTGAAAACAGTCCAATTAGCATACCTCCATTAACCTAAACTTCAAGACTTCTAATCAAAAATATGCCATCGTTTGAGCAGCCTTAAGAGCATATCGCTGCTTTCTGATATGTAAGGATAATATTAGATAACAAAAAAGCCATATCTATCAAGTAGATATGGCTAAGTACAAATAATTGGTGCGAGAGAGGAGACTTGAACTCCTATACCTTTCGGTGCCAGATCCTAAGACTGTGACCCTCAACGCTAATTTCGTCAATACTTTAACATAGTTATGAGCTACGACAAAAAGCATGGCGAAGATTTGGCGAAAGTATTTAATCCAACACACCTTTTACTACAAAATGGACCAGATTTTCCTTGACGCTGATTATGCCTTAAATGCCTTGCAACTTTCAATGATTTATTACCGCAATAAAGACAAGTTATTTCAACCAACTCCGACCTTTTTACATGACGTTTAACATGCTCAGACCTGCCTAGAACCCTAAAATTCTCTATTCTATTATCGGTAAAATCTCCGTTTATATGGTCAACTGTTTCATCGGGTAGCAACTTACACCCAAGATGTTTTTCCATTAAATATTTAGGCCAGGACATAAAACGGCTTTTACCGTTTTCTATAATTTGTATTCTACTGCGACCGTCTTTGCAGACATACGGTCCATATACTTTCTCCATTTTGATTAACACAAAGCCCTGAAACCTACTGCTTAAATAAGCGACACTTTATTGCCCTTGGGGGTGACCCAAATTGGTTCTGCAAGGCGGGTGAATTGGTGGTAGGGGAGAAAGCGGAATTTGTAATCTTCTATGTATTGGCCGAAGGCAGTTAAAAGGAAAAAATCATTTTCAACAGACTGTATTTCATTATTTATTTTATGGTCTTCATATTCAATTGGCCTGTTAAAAACCCTGTACCATTCATTCGTAAAGACATATAAAAATTTTGTGTATTTTGACAAATCAAAATCATCAAAGTCTGTCATTTTATGGTTTTTAGCGAGCTTGTCTAAATATATCGACTTCGGTGATCGGCTCCGTTCAAATTCAATAATGTAATTATAGACCTTCCCCTTGCTGTCTTTCAAATGCGCGATTGCGTCCGGCTTATAATTATAGCCTGGGAATTTCAGCACTCTGTCATATTCAAACGTAACCGAATAATCCGGAAAGCACTTAATCAAGGAAATACAAATATCAATCAAACCGAACTGGTGATGCAGATTAGTTAAGGCTATGCCGTCCTTATATTTATATTTTATGTTTGCTACCTTATAGCCTTTGGCGGTTGGGACAAAGAAGGTGTTATATCTGTATTGACGGCCAATCGTGGGGTAAATTTGCAGAGGCGTTATGAGCTCTGCTTTTACAAGTCGGTTGAATATCCTGGTGGGCCACTGTAATGATTTATTGAGGTCTCCGGCGTTGGTAACTGTCCACGGCTGAAAATGATAAACAGTAGCCATTCCAACTCTGGCTATTATGTTTAGGGTTTCGAGCTCTTTATTGCCTCTCATATATTTATATGCGCAAATCCGTCCTGGCGTAGCAAAGGACAGCTCGGGGCTTGATTACGTGTTGTCGTTTTATAGCAACCGTTCAAGTATCGAGCTGTCCTTTGTGGAGGGTTCATCCCCAAAGGACGTGATTTTGCGCACTATGTTTAATTTTGCGCAACTCTAGTCAAAATTTTATCGAGCGTAGCGAGCGAAGGGGTGATTTTGGCTACAACGGATTGGTAAAAATGGGGATATCTTATTTTTATTATAACATATACGAAAATCCGGTGAAAGTCTGGTGAAAGAATATCGTTGAAAGGTGTCTTTTGGTAAGAAAAAAGGGGAATATCGTCTAAGCGATTTCCCCTTTTAATATTTCAATTTATCGTGCTTTAAGGCAGTTATAAGCTTATTTATGGTGCGAGAGAGGAGACTTGAACTCCTATACCTTTCGGTGCCAGATCCTAAGTCTGGTGCGTCTGCCAATTCCGCCACTCTCGCAAATCTGAAAGGTAAGGTTTATCCCTGAATGGTTTCTGGCGCGCCCGGTACGACTCGAACGTACGACCTACGGCTTAGAAGGCCGTTGCTCTATCCAGCTGAGCTACGGGCGCTTAAGAAAAAAATGGTCGGGGAGACAAGATTCGAACTTGCGACCCCCTGCTCCCAAGGCAGGTGCGCTGCCAGACTGCGCTACTCCCCGACGAAAGAAAGATTTATATCACATCTTGTTATTTCAAATCAAGCTTTTGATTGCATATAGCCGTTTTTTGCCAGATAAAGCCTTAAAGCGGCTGCCGCCCTCCCCCGGTGACTGATCCTGTTCTTGATCTCCAAAGGCAGTTCAGCAAGCGTTTTCCCGTATTCCGGGACCATAAAAAGAGGATCATAGCCGAACCCGCCGCTCCCTGAAGGTTTCTCAAGAATCAGACCTTTCAGCTCTCCTTCAAAAGTAACGTTGAACCCTTCAGGTGTGCAAAAAGCTATCGCGCAACGAAAAGCCGCCAAACGCCTGTTCTTGGTAAACGATGTCAGTTCCTGAAGAAGCTTCAGATTATTGGCTTCATCATCAGCCCCTTCACCTGCATAGCGGGCAGAGAAGACCCCGGGCTTTCCGTCAAGCGCCTCGACACAGAGTCCGGAATCATCAGCTATGGTCGGCAACCCTGAATACCTCGATGCAGCAGCGGCTTTTATAAGTGCATTCTCGCTAAACGTACAGCCATCTTCAACCGGAGGCAGCAGATCAGGGAAATCTTTCAGAGAGTACAGCTGTATCGCCTCTTCTGAAAAGAGTGCTGCAAATTCCCTCACTTTCCCTGCATTGCCTGTCGCGATCAATAGCTTCTTCATCTGGCAAGCACCTCCTGCTGGATCTTGACGAGTTTCTGTATCCCGTCAAGAGCAACAGTTCTCATCGCATCCATCTGCTCTATGGTGAACGGCTCCGCCTCGGCAGTACCCTGGACCTCGACAAAGCGCCCGGATGATGTCACGACAAAATTCATATCGACCTCTGCGGTGGAATCTTCGGAGTAGTCGAGATCAAGCAGCACCTCACCCCCTACGATCCCGACGCTTACAGCAGCGACAGCCTCCAGCAGAGGGTTTGTCGGGATCGACCCTTTCCCCATAAGCCAGTTCACTGCATCCACCAGAGCTATGTAGGCACCGGTTATGGATGCTGTCCTTGTCCCTCCATCTGCCTGGATAACGTCGCAGTCGATATGGATGCTCCGCTCTCCGAGAGCAGAGAGATCGATAACCGCACGTAAAGAGCGGCCTATGAGCCTCTGGATTTCATGTGTCCGGCCGCCGATCTTCCCTTTGGCAGACTCCCTTGATGAACGTGTATGGGTAGCTCTGGGGAGCATGGAGTATTCGGCAGTGACCCAGCCGCTCCCTTTACCGCGGAGAAACGGCGGCACGCTCTCTTCTACCGAGGCAGTACAGATCACCTTTGTATCGCCGAATTCGACCAGAACAGACCCTTCGGCATGTCGGGTAAATTTTCTGGTAACAGTGACATCCCGGAGTTCACTAACCCCTCTTCCATTGCTTCTCATAGTAATCTCCGTAAACTTTTATGATCCTATCGATACCGGCTCTGAATCAGCCAGCCCCAGCTCTTTCAGAAATCGCTCCTCCATGAAAGCTTGCAGGCGCGGCAGAGAATCTGCCACGGGCAGATCGGCTATCTTCCCGCCGGCCATATTCGAGTGACCGCCCCCGGTCCCGATACCTTCAAGGACCCTCTTCATCATCTCACCGGCATTCAGATCGTCTGAAACGGAGCGGATTGAAAGATACATCTCCCGTGAATACTCTCCGTAGGCAAGAACGGCATCGACCCCTTCCAGCTTGAGGAGAAAATCTGCCATCTCGGCAACGAGCTCAGGGAAGAATACTTTCTGCATGTCTATGATTACTGCTCTCCCATAGAGTCGTGCATGGTCGATGGTACGCCGTAACGTCCTGAAATATTCGATGGGCTGCCGGGGGTTCATGATCTGACAGAGCAGCTGCTTGTCTGCCAACGGGAAAAGCTTCAGATATGCTTCCTTGTCAGGCCTGTTCGCTTCACGTCCGAGGTCCTGAGTGTCGGATTTAATGGCGTAAAAAATTGCTGTGGCAAGTTCAGGACTTATATCCAGATCAAATGCAAGCAGGTATTCGTAAAGAATAGTCGCAGTGACCCCGTAATGCCCCCTGACATCGACCCAACGGCACCCTTTGGTAATCTCCTTTAGAGGATGATGATCGATGACTATGTCCACTTGAACAGCAGCGGCTAAAGAGTTGTTACCTGTTCCCGGCTGAGTGTCCAGCATGCAGATCACACCGAATTCAGCCAGGTCGATTATCTCGACAGGGATAAGCGGGATCTCAAGGATCTTTGCCATTACCAGGTTTTCACTTCTCGCTATCATTCCTGAAAAGGCAATAACAGGCTCTTCACCGATCATGCTGGTAAAAATATGGCGGAGAGCAAGAGCTGAAGCCAGACAATCCGGGTCAGGGTTGTCGTGAAGGATAATGATGACTTTACCGCGCCCCTTCACCCATTCCAACATCCGGGAGCAGAAAAGCCGTGCCCCTTGAAGTCGCTTCTCAAGGGGCATGCTTTCAGTTATCGTTATAACTGATTCTGACATTTCAAGAGTCATCCCTTTAAGAGATCCCTGCCGAATGGAGACATTTCACGGCCTCGCCGTATGATAGGGGGGAGTTCACGGATTACCGTATCGATCTCATCATCAGTTGTGTAGCGTGACAGAGAAAACCTGATCGAACCGTGGGCACACGTAAAAGGGACCCCCATGGCCCGAAGCACATGAGAAGGCTCGAGAGAACCGGAGGTACAGGCACTCCCCGATGAAGCACAAATCCCCAGCTCGGAAAGATACAGAAGTATCAATTCACCTTCGACGTACTCGAAGGCAATAGAGACAGTATTCGGCAGCCGTTCAGCTCCTCCGCCGTTAATCCTTGATGCCGGTATCAACCTGAGCAGTTCGCTTTCAAGGCGGTCACGCATCCCTTTTACCCGCACGTTCTCATCGACAAGATGCGATTCCGCCAGTTCGCACGCTTTGCCCAGAGCGATGATCGATGCCGTGTTCTCCGTACCGGCTCTTCGGCTCTTTTCCTGATGACCGCCGACCAGGAAAGGCCTGAAGGGTACCCCCTTCCTGACGTAGAGAATACCTATCCCTTTCGGAGCATGGAGTTTATGACCGGAGAGCGAGAGCATATCAATCGAGGATGCCGCCATATTCAGGGGGATCTTGCCGACAGCCTGAACCGCATCAGTGTGAAACAGAGCGCCTTTCTCCTTGACGATCCTCCCGACCTCTTCGACCGGAAAGATGACCCCTGTCTCATTATTGGCATACATGACGGAGACTACAGCTGTATTTTCATCGATTGAGGCCCGGAGTTCATCCATATCGAGCCGGCCCTTGCTGTCTACGTTCAGCTCGGTAACACGGTAGCCATGCTTTGAAAGGCCACGACAGAAGGTCAGAACCGCCGGATGCTCGACACGCGTCGTTATCACATGGCGCCGGTTCGGAAAGACTTCGAGTGCAGACTTGATCGCTGCGTTGTCACTCTCGGTTCCGCAGGCAGTAAAGATGATCTCTTCCGGTTGTGCTCCGATCAGGGAAGCAACCCTTTTGCGCGCCTCATCGACTTTTTTCTGAACCTGCCCGCCGAAATAGTGCATGGAGCTGGGATTCCCGTAAAGCTCGGTAAGGTACGGGCGCATCTCCTCAAAGACAGCTTCATCCACCTTTGTTGTCGCATTATTGTCGAGGTAGATCACTTTCATCCCTGCACCTCCTCGACAGTAATATCGTCAGCCACCAGCTCCCGCAGCTTCTGCTCGACGAATTTTGCCGTATAGCCTGAAGAAGCACATCCTGCGCAGGCCTTTCTGAATGCGATCTGGACAAAATTTCCTGCAATATCTATCAGCTCCAGATCACCGCCATCAGCCCAAAGCTGAGGGCGGACCTCATTCTCCAGGACCTCCTGGATCAGCTGCATCTTGCGCAGATTGGTAAGTTTTTCCGGCTTTATCGGCGCCAGCTTCTGCTGTTCACCCATGACTTCGGCTATCAACTCCTTGATCTTCGGTATGCAGCCGCCACAGGCTCCGCCTGCCTTGGTAAAATGGGTCACCTGTTCGGCAGTATGGAGCCGGTTCTGGCTGATAAACTTCTTCAGGAACCCGTCGGTAAGTCCGAAACATTTGCAGACGATCTCCCCCTCCTGTTCCTGGCCATGGCCATGGTCGTGACCATGATCGTGAGCCGGCACAGGGCCGCCTCTGAATTTCGCAATGGCAACTTCAAGTGCCTCCTGACCCATGACCGAGCAGTGCATCTTCTCTTCAGGGAGCCCCCCCAGAAAATCTGCTATCTCCTTATTCGTCACCTGCAAAGCTTCATCAAGGGTCTTACCTTTGATCATCTCGGTCAAAGCAGATGAGGAAGCTATGGCACTACCACAGCCGAAAGTCTGGAACTTTGCTTCGACAATCCTCTCCTTGGCATCATCAAGCTTGAGAAAGAGTTTCAACGCATCACCGCAGGCAAGGCTTCCCACTTCACCCACTGCATCAGCATCTGCTATATCACCGACATTTCTCGGATTCATAAAGTGCTCTTTAACTTTATCGGTATAATCCCACATAACTCCTCCAATCATTTTTCTGTCATTATAACGTAAAGCAGCCGGAACGCAAAGAGGATATTTTTGGTCTTGTTACCTCTTCGCGCAGCGGCTGCCTTAATGGAGCGGACTGCTTGTCAACCGTTCAGGATGAATTCCCTGCCGGCTCTCATAACCTCATTCAGCCGTCCGGAAGACGACGATTCACCGTACAGGCGGACTACCGGCTCTGTGCCTGATTTTCTGAAAAGGATCCAGCTGCCGTCTGAAAGGACAAGTTTTGTGCCGTCAATCCTGATCACCTGTTCGACCTTCGACCCGGCGATCTCGGCCGGGAGTGCATTGACTCTTTCCGCAAAAACCTCTTCGATTTCGGGAGAGAGCGTGATGTTCTCTCTTTTTGTTATAAAGCGACCGACCCGGCTGTATAGCTCTTCGAGCAGTTGACCGACAGACTTCCCTTCATGGCCCACCATCTCGGCGACCAGAAAGCAGGCAAGGATCCCGTCCTTTTCAGGCACGTGCCCCTTGATCGAAAGACCTGCGCTCTCTTCACCGCCGATGACGATCCTGTTCTGGCTGATAAGTTCTCCGATATATTTGAATCCAACCGGAGTCTCGAACAACTCTATCCCGTGGAATCTGGCAACAGCATCAATAAGGTGAGACGTGGCAACGCTTCTGGCAACTCCTCCGCTGATCTTCCTGACTCTTACCAGATAATCCAGCAGCAGAGCAATAATGTAATTCGGCTCGATATACGTACCATCTGAATCGACTATCCCGAAACGGTCTGCATCACCGTCAGTCGCAATTCCGAGCTTTATCGCAGAATCGCTCTTCACCAGCGATATGAAATCAGGAATGTACTTTTCAGCAGGCTCAGGCGGGAATCCACCGAAATATGGGTCGCGATGATCGTTGATAACCCTGATGTCTACCCCCCGGGAACGAAGCGGAGCATCAAGATATCCCCTGCCCGTCCCGTAAAGCGGATTTACGGCAATCGCACCGACTTTCCGGATAGCATCAAAATCTATTTTTGTCTCAAGATCTGCAAGATAGAGTTCTCGTGGATCTATCTCCTCCAGAAGTCCCTTTTTGTGGGCCTGCTCAAGAGAAATCTCACGATAGCAGACCTCGTTCAGCATCTCGTTGGCGCGCCGTTCAATATCTTTTGTAGTTTCCGGCAGAGCCGGCCCCCCCCACGAGGGAGAGAACTTTATGCCGTTATATTCCGGGGGATTATGACTGGCCGTAAAGTTGATCCCGCCTGCGGCCTTCCGGCGCAGTATCTCGAAGGCGATGACAGGCGTAGGTGTGTCGCGGCTGCAGAGGAAACATTTTACATTGGAAGCTGCAAGTACCCGGGCGGACTCTTTGGCAAAGCTGTCACCCATGAAACGGGAGTCATAGCCGATGACAACGCCGCCTTTCTCTCCGGCAGCATGCAGATGATCAGCAATCGCCTGAGTGACGATCTTGACATTCTCAAAGACAAAATCCTCGCAGAGAATCCCCCTCCACCCGGATGTCCCAAATGTGATATGCGACATAAAACCTCCAGCTATGAATATGTTTTCTTATCAGCAGGCTATTATAGAGAGAAAAATGAGTCAAGTGATTGATACGATATATATCGGAATTCTAGGCCGGTACAAAGAAAAGGCCCCGCCTCATACCTGGAGACGGGGTCTGGACAATCAACAAATGCCTGGAAGGGCTAAAACTGAACGACCAGTTGAGCCTGCAGCTTCGCCTCCCGGGGATACTCATCTTCCTTGTATTTTGCTTTTTTGAGGCCGTACGAACGAATCCAGGATTAACTCTTCCGGGCAAAAAAATCCCCGCTTTGTGCGGGGATTTCATATGTTTATTTCCAGTTGCCACTCTTTGGCGGGCCGCCGCCAGCCTTAAGGTCTTCCACCATGGCCTTTACCTGCTGTCCCTGAGGACTCATGGCATCAAGGACAAGATAGCGCTGCCAGGCGACAATAGCTTTATCGTTTTGCTTGAGATCATTGGCGTATACTATCCCGAGGTTGAACAGACTCTGTGTATGTTTCGAGTCGAGCTTGTTCGCCTTGTCAAAATTTTCGACAGCTTTGTCAAATAGCCCCATTTTCCGGTACATGACGCCCTGGTCAGTCAGGACATTCGGTGTGTTTTGATGATTCGGATCAATTTCAAGAGCCTTTGAGTAAGCATTCACTGCTTTCTGCGGCTGCTCGGTATCGAAATAGTCGTTCCCGAGTTGAACCCAGGCCTGATAGTTTTTCGGGTTCTGTGCTACTATTTTCTCAGCCTCGACGATCCGCTGGGTATAATCTGCCGGCGAACCGCTCCCCATAGGAACTGCCGCAGGGGCGGAGGCGCCCTTGTTCTTGTTGGATACACTGAAAATCAGAAACCCACCCAGAAGCCCTACCAGCAGCGCGACTACAATATAAACCAGATTCTCCTGTTTCACAGAACACTCCTCCTCAGGCTTTTGCTTTTATACCACGCTCTTCCCAGAGCGAAACAATCGGGCTTGCGACAAAAACTGACGAATACGTAGCAACAGCAATTCCAATCACGAGGGCAAACGCGAAGTCGTGTATTACCTCACCACCGAAGAGCAAAAGCGAGATGGCCGCAAGAAATGCCGTAAGTGATGTGACGATCGTCCGTGAAAGCACTTCATTGATGCTCTTGTTGAAAACATTATGCATGGTCTCTTTGAGGTTTTTGTGGAGATTTTCACGGATACGGTCAAAGACAACCACTGTGTCAGTCAACGAGTAGCCGGCAATGGTAAGGACAGCAGTGATGAAGAGGAGGTTGATCTCCTTGTTAAGGAGGTAAAAGACGGCGAACATTGCCAGAACATCATGGATCGTGGCTATTGTTGCGCCGACGCCAAATTTGAAGTCGAAGCGCCAGGCTATGTAGATGATTATGCCTATCAGAGAGATGATAATGGCTGTCAAAGTATCCTTGCGCAGCTTGTCTCCAACAGAAGGACCGATCTCGGTAGAGCTTTCAACAACAAATTGATTACCGGCAAACTCCTTTTTGAAAGCATCTTCAATAGTGTCAGCAACCTTTCCGGTAGCAAGAGTTGTCTTGCCGACTTTTATCAATAGCTTGTTACTTTCTTTGATGTCCTGAAGAGAAGCTTCCTTGAGACCATGCTTTGCCAGAGCTTCCCGCGCCTTGTCTATGCCGACAGGCTGAGTGAATTTGAGCTGCACAGCTGTGCCACCGGAGAAATCAATCCCCATATTGGCTGCGCCCCTTCCCATCTGGATCATACCAAAAAGCCCGATTATGGATATAATCGATGAGATGATGAAAGAAACCTTCCTCATCCCGATGAAATCTATGTTTGTTTTACCTATAAGCTCCATGGTTGCCTCCTTGACCCTGAAAACAGGATAAGTGCGTTAACGAAGTTATTTTCTGCCGGACAGCGCAGAAAACAGCTTTTAACTTACTAAATACTCAATCTCTTCACGTTCATACGGCTGAGCGCGAAGTCAAAGACCACTTTGGTGGCCACAAGAGAAGAAAACAGATTAATGATAATACCGAGACTCAAGGAGACAGCAAAACCTTTCACCGGACCGGTTCCGAACTGGAAAAGAACGGCAGCAGTTATCAGTGTTGTTACGTGAGAGTCCATAATAGTCAGGAACGCCTTGTCATAACCTGCATCGACCGCAGCTATCGGCGGTTTGCCCAGGCGCAGCTCTTCACGGATACGCTCAAAGATCAGAACATTCGAGTCAACCGATATACCGACCAGAAGAACGATAGCGGCAATGCCGGGAAGAGTCAATGTAGCTCCGAGAGCGGCAAGGGCACCCATCAGGAAAAGAATATTCAGAACCATGCCATAGTTTGCTACCAATCCGCAGACTTTGTAGTAAACGGCCATGAATATTACTACCAGCAGCACACCAATAGCCCCAGCCATCAACCCCTTGCGGATTGAATCCTGCCCAAGGGAAGGACCGACGGTCACATTCTGGATGATTTTTACCGGCGCAGGAAGAGACCCTGCACGCAGGACTATAGAGAGGTCGGCAGCATCCTTGTCAGTAAAAGAGCCCGAGATCTGGGCACTCCCGCCGGAAATACGCTCCCTGATTACCGGAGCCGAATAGATGGTGCTGTCCAGAACGACGGCAAAGCGCTTGCCTACATTAGCAGCAGTTATCTGATCAAAGAGGCGGGCACCGGTAGAGTTGAACTCAATGGAGACGTACGGCTGGTTGAACTGGGAATCTATCCGTACCTGTGCGTCAGTAAGGAGGTCACCGGTTATAATCGCCTTCTTCTTGACAACAAGCGGCGTTTCAGTGACAGCCCCGGTGGTCTGGTCGGTACGCTTCTCCATCAACAGTTCATCGTCTTCCGGAATAGAGCCTGGGGTAGCAAGTGCAGCATTCACATTTTCATCCACCAGCTTGAATTCGAGACGGGCGGTCTTGCCGATAAGCTCGATCGCACGTTTCGGATCCTTGATCCCGGGGAGCTGCACAACTATATTGGTAAGCCCCTCACGGGCGATTATCGGCTCGGAAACCCCGAACTGGTCTATCCTGTTGCGTATGGTCTCCAGAGCCTGGGAAACTGACTTATCCTTGCGGTCAGAGGCAACTTTCTCATTCATTTTGAGCTGAATGACCGTGAAACCACCCTCCTCAAACTGGGGGAGAAGATCCATCTCCGGATACTTTTTCTTGATGATTGCCTGGACTGTTTCGGCTGTCGCTTTGTCGTAAAGTGTCATCTTGACCTTGTCGCCACCCTCGCGGGCAATCCGCTTGAATCGGAGTGTCTGCGCAGCAAGAGAGTCTTCAAGATCAGTAGCGATGAGATCCAGGGCTCCTTCCACTGCCTTGGGTGTATCGACCTCCATGATAAGATGTGATCCACCCTGGAGGTCAAGACCCAGGTGAATCTTCTCTTTAGGGAGGATACCTGTCCACCATGAAGGCATTTTGGAGACCAGAGTCGGTGTAATGTAGACCACCGACAGCAGGAGGAAGGCGACAATCAGCAGAAAGCGCCAGTTTATTCCTTTCGACATGCCGGGCACTCCTTTTTATCGTAGTTCAGTATTTTGAAATATTACTTTTCAACAATGGCGGCAACATGCCCTTTATTGAATTTTATGTTTACGCCGTTTGCCACCTCTATTGTCACTACAGCATCCTCTACAGCAGTGACTTTGCCGTGCATCCCCCCGGCAGTTACCACCTGATCACCTTTTTTCAGCGATTCCAGAAGGGCTTTATGCTCCTTCGCTTTTTTCTGCTGC
The DNA here is from genome assembly GCA_009886125.1 of Geobacter sp. Lineage (GTDB taxonomy): Bacteria > Desulfobacterota > Desulfuromonadia > Geobacterales > DSM-12255 > VEOV01. Next base: position 18,319 of record VFJK01000026.1, read on the forward strand.
GGGCGGATAAGAAGAAAGTAGAAAATTGCAAACATGATAATAAGCGGGACCATACTCGTAATCCCGGACTGCACACCACCAGCACCACCTCCAGGCGGGGTTCCCATAGCAAAAGCAAGACCAATCATTTCCAGACCTCCAAATGAATAAACGTTATCTATTTTTTCAACTTTCGGATAGTGCCTTAAAACAACCTTAATATCAACCCAAATCAGATTCACGCTCTCTTTTTGAGTAGAACTCTTTTCTGAATTCCGTGAAGCGCCCTGCCGATATAGCTGCTCTCGCACAATCCATCAAATTCAGATAATAATACAGATTATGGTAGGTGTTGAGCCGTGCAGAAAGGATTTCACCGCAACGGAAGAGATGTCTCAGATAAGACCTGCTGTAAGTGCGACATACATGACAGCTGCACTCAGGGTCAACCGGGGATTCATCATCAAGATACTCGCCACGCTTGATGTTCAATCGCCCTCTTGATGTAAAAAGCATCCCGTTGCGTGCATTTCTGGTAGGCATAACACAATCGAACATATCGTAGCCGGCATTGATCCCTTCGATAAGGTCCTCAGGTGTACCTATCCCCATCACATATCTCGGCTTGTCAGCTGGGAAAAGAGGCGCCGAAAAACTCATCACTTCAAGCATCCGCGACTTCTCCTCTCCAACCGAGACCCCGCCGAGAGCATATCCGTCAAAGCCGATCTCCTGAAGCTGATCCATACTTTTTCGGCGCAGTTCCGGGAAGATCCCCCCTTGGATGATCCCGAACAGAGCCTGATCCGGGCGACTCTTCGCCTCCTTGCATCGCCTTGCCCATCGTGTCGTCATCTCAAGAGACCTGTTCACGTATTCGAAATCGCCCGGAGATGGAGGACATTCGTCGAAACACATGATTATGTCCGCTCCAAGCGCCTCCTGAACAGCGATTGAAGTCTCGGGAGAGATGAAGTGATAGGAGCCGTCAATGTGCGACTGGAATTTGACCCCATCTTCGGTGATTTTCCGCAACTCTCCGAGACTGAAGACCTGAAATCCGCCACTGTCAGTCAGAATGGGGCCGTGCCACTGCATGAATTTGTGCAGCCCGCCCATCCGTTTTACAAGTTCATGGCCGGGGCGAAGATAAAGATGATAGGTGTTGCCAAGGATGATACGGGCACCGACCTCGACAAGCTCTCCCGGAGTCATGGCTTTTACGGTAGCCTGTGTACCGACCGGCATGAATATTGGGGTGGGAATAACACCATGAGGAGTCGTAATCGATCCGGCCCGCGCATTTGAAGAGCGGTCATTGGCAGTAACAGTGAATTCTATGGCTGACATCTCTTCAAACGGCCCTTGTCTTGTTGAGTTCCGCTTCTGAAAGACGCAGATAGCGCGGCTGAAGTTCAAACGGCGAGACAGCTTCGCCGGAATTGAACAGATCGATTGCAAGCGGTACACCCGCTGAGGCTCTAGGCTTATGAAGGTCTTCGTCCGGGAAGACGGCAAGAACCCCAAGATGTCCTGTTATCAGCTCATGGTAGCGGATGGCCCCATCGCCTATAAACAGCGTCGGTTCGACGATACGCTCTATGACAGAGAGAGGAGTTGCCGCTTTTTCAGGGCTGATCAGCTTCATGCAGCCGTCAACGATGTAGGTTGCGGTATAGACCTCCCCTTTTCGTGCATCGAACATCGTGCAGACTGGAAGAGTGCTGTTTCCGGCGTTCATGGCAAGAAGATTCAGAGAAGATATCGGGGCAACCGGCTTTCCTGTCGCATAGGCAAGACCTTTCACCAGCGCTATACCGATGCGGACTCCGGTAAAAGAACCTGGCCCGACAGTGACAGCAAAAAGGTCCAGATCTTTCAGTTGAAAGCATGAATCGGTGAAAAGGGATCGAATGAGCGAGGGTATTGCTGCTGAAGTCGATGGACCGGCATCACCGGACTCTTCACCAAGGACTTTTTCATCTTCTGACAGTGCAATACTGAAGACGTTCGTCGATGTATCTACGGTCAATATCCTCACGTTATGACTAGCCCTGTCTGACGATATATCGGACGATGTCGTTGAAATATTTTACAATGTCTTTGGAATATCTGACAAAGTCGTTGTAGAAAGCGAGGACCATCAATCCTATCAAGAGTGCAAGACCTACCTGTTGAGCCATCTCTCTGGCCCTCATGCTTACCGGTTTGCGGAAGAGAAACTCCCAGAAGTAAAAAAAGAGGTGCCCGCCGTCAAGAATCGGGACCGGGAGGAGGTTAAGAATACCAAGGTTAATAGAGAGCAGTGCCATGAACGCGAGAAAGTTCACCCCGCCTGCAGATGCCTGTTCACCGGCCATCTTGGCGATCATGATCGGCCCGCCGACCGTATCAAGAGGCACGACCCGTTCAATCAGTTTCACTATCGAGAGCAGCGTCAGAGATATGACTTTCCAGGTCTGCTGACACCCCTTGACTACGGCTTGTACCGGTGAGTAGCGGTCAGTGACCATCTCTGCTGCGGCTTGCACACCGATAACCGGATAGAAGATCTTTTCGCCAAAAAGGTTTTTCCCCTCTTTTGTCTCAGGGATCATTCTGAAGGTTATGGCAGAATCCCCCCGCTGTACCGATATCTCCAGCTGAGCCCCTTTGGACGCAGCGATTATCCCGGCAAACTCGTCCCATCTTGTCACCGGCTTTCCATTGACTGACCGGACCAGATCCTGTGCAAGCAGTCCGGCTAAAGCGGCCGGCTTCCCGGGAAGGACCTCACCGATCCTGGTGGTCGCTGCAGGAACCCCTATCATATAAACAACTATGAATAGAAAAAGGGCGAAAAACAGATTGAATAACGGCCCCGCTGCAACTATGACGATCCGTTTCAAGGGATGTTTTCCCATAAATGAGCGGCCGATATCATCCTGCGATATTTCGGCATCAGGACTTTCACCGACCATCTTCACATAACCGCCGAGAGGGAATGCCGAAATAAGATATTCAGTTTCACCCACAATCTTGCCGACGATTTTAGGGCCGAATCCGAGTGAGAACTTTTCGACACCCACTCCGAAAAATTTTGCAAAGATGAAATGCCCGAGCTCATGGACAAAAATCAAGAGCCCCAGGACAACTATTGCGGACAGAAGATAGATCATATTTTTAACAGCTCCCTGGTTCTTTTACGGCTCCAGAGGTCAACCTCCAGAACGTCTGAAATCGAGCCCAACTTTTCGGGCTGGTGAGCATTCATGGTCTTTTCGATCAGCTCCGGGATTTCCGTAAAGCCGATCTGCCCTGCGAGGAACGCTTCTACAGCGATCTCGTTGGCAGCGTTCATAACAGCCGGCATACTTTCACCGTCACTCATGGCGCGGTACGCAAGTGAAAGGCAGGGAAAGCGCTCCAGATCCGGGTTGGAAAAGGTCAAATCTGACAACTCGGTCAGGTCAAGGGGTTTGACGCCGGTTGCAACCCTCTCGGGATAGGAGAGTGCATACGCAATCGGCGCTTTCATATCCGGAGTCCCAAGTTGTGCCATGACGCATCCGTCGATATATTCAACCATGGAGTGTATAATGCTCTGTGGGTGGATATTGACACCTATCCTGTCAAGCGGAAGTTCAAACAGCCAGCTTGCCTCAATGACCTCAAGCCCCTTGTTCATCATGGTGGCCGAATCGATCGTAATCTTGCGCCCCATGCTCCAGTTCGGATGATTCAGGGCATCACCTACTGTGACGCGCCTCAGGCTCTCAATCGGGGTATTGAGAAAAGGTCCGCCTGAAGCAGTCAGAATGATTCGTGATATGTCGGCATTCCGGTGCCCCTCCATCGACTGGAATACAGCGCTATGCTCGCTGTCTACCGGGTAAAGCCTGACATTATGCTTCTCTATCAACTCCATAAAGAGATGCCCGGCAGTAACCAGAGTCTCCTTGTTGGCAAGAGCAATATCCTTTCCGGCCTTTATTGCTGCCGCTGTAGGCACCAGACCGGCAGCACCGACAATAGCAGCGACAACCATATCTGCTTCGGAAATGGTCGCAGCAGCCACGAGACCATCAATACCGAAAAGGATCTCTGTAGATGAATCTGAAGGGAGCATCGCCTTAAGCCTGTGTGCAAGCTCTTCGGTCAGCACAGCTGCAAGGCGTGGAGAAAACATGGCGATCTGCTTCGCGAAAAGGTCAAGATTTGCTCCGGCAGTCAGAGCTTCGACAGTGAACCTGTCCGGATGCGCCGCAACAATCTCCAGAGTGCTGGTGCCGATCGAACCTGTAGAACCAAGTATTGCGAGCCTTTTCATTGTTGTCTCAGTAAAAGAATCTGCCGGAAATGAAGGTAGCATAGTAGTAGGTAGCAGGAGCTGCGAAGAGAATGCTGTCGAGCCTGTCGAGTATGCCGCCATGACCCGGGAAGATCGTTCCGGAGTCCTTGACACCACTGCTCCGTTTAATCAGTGATTCGAAAAGATCGCCTGTTTGACCAAACGTGCCGATAAGAAGGGCGGCAAAAATACCGTTTACAACAGAAAGCTCCGAGAAAAAAAGCAGCTTCGCGATCATAGCGCCTGCCATGCTTCCAGCAAGACCGAACAGGGCGCCCTCTACACTCTTGTTCGGGCTGACAGCCGGATAAAGCTTGTGCTTCCCGAAACGACATCCTCCGAAATAAGCAGCACTGTCACCGGACATGACAATGAACAGTATCAGGAGTATCCAGTCAAGACCTGAAGGACAGCTCCGCAGAAGGATCAGATACCCGAGAAGATACGGCACATAGATGACCCCGAAAAAAATGAGCCCCGCCTCCGCCGCCGCCTGCTTGACATCACTGAACTTGAAGAGTGTATGAATAGCAATTGAAAGAAAATAAAGAACTATGGCAAAAGCCAGCGCCGCTGCTGAGCGCAGGTAGAAAAGCATGGGGATCACAACTGCCGAGGCTGATATAAGAAGGCTTTCTACACCTCTTCCGGGCAGGATCATCCGGCAATATTCAAGAAGCCCGATAACACTGACGACTGCTATAAAAGCTGCGAAAAGGAGAGGACTCCCCTTGATGATCAGGAGCAGTAGTAAAGGGAGTGCAATCCCTGCAGTAATCAGACGCTGTTTAATGATTCCCCTCCTGTCAGTTCGCAGAACCGGATCTGATCTGATCACTTGTCAGTCCGAATCTTCGCTCTCGCGACTGGAAGTCTGAGATCGCCTTCATAAGCTCATTTCGATTGAAGTCAGGCCAGTTTATATCGGTAAAGTAGAGTTCGGCATATGCAAGCTGCCAAAGGAGGAAATTACTGATCCTCATCTCGCCGCTTGTCCTTATGAGAAGGTCGGGGTCAGGAAGCCCTGTCGTGTACAGATATGACGAGAAGAGCTCTTCTGTGAGGTCTTCAGGCTTCAGCGAACCTTCAGCAATATCGGCTGCAATCCGCCTGGAGGCATCAAGGAGCTCCTGCCTTGAACCATAAGAGAGCGCCAGCGTCAAGGTCATGCCACTGTTTTCAGAAGTGATCCTGCGAGCATCATCAAGGGCAAAAGCGACATCATCCGGCAGATCAGAACGGCTTCCGATCACGTTAAAACGGATATTGTTCCGCATCATCCGCGGGACTTCCATCCGTATATACTTTTTCAGTAGGGTCATGAGGGAGCGGACTTCTGTTTTCGGGCGCGACCAGTTCTCGGCAGAGAATGCAAAGAGGGTAAGAAAACGAATGCCGAGATTGGAACTCTCCTCCACTATATCCCGGACCGTTTCCACACCCTTGCGATGGCCCATTATACGAGGGAGCAATCGGGACTTCGCCCATCTCCCGTTTCCGTCCATAATGATCGCTATATGCCTGGGGAGCTTAAGTGCGACTCTTGAAACAGCGTTGGACATCAACCCTTATCTCCATTTTAAATAAACCGTCTAGAAACAAAAACCCCCGTTTTGACGGGGGAGTTCATTTAATCATAACTGACTTTACAGAGGCAAGGAAAATAACCCTTCATAAACGATGCCCTTCAGATAAAGGCGCCGGTTTACCATCAAACCTCCATAACCTCTTTCTCTTTATGGGCAAGCACCTCATCGACCTTGGCAACGTGCTTATCGGTTATATCCTGAACTTCTTTTTCACCTTTCTTCAACTCATCTTCGGTGATCTTCTTATCCTTCTCCAGCTTTTTAAGCCTGTCTATAGCATCCCTGCGGATATTACGGAGAGCTATCTTGTCATCTTCCGCCTTCCTTTTGAGATCCTTGACGATATCTTTTCTACGCTCTTCGGTAAGAGCCGGAAGGACCAACCTGATCAGCCTCCCATCGTTTGACGGTGTGAGCCCGATGTTCGAGTTGATAATAGCCTTTTCAATGACCGGGATCAGCTTGGGCTCCCATGGTGAGAGGGTTATCGTCCGGGCTTCAGGGACCGCAAGGGTAGCAACCGCGGATAAAGGCGAAGGATTGCCGTAATAGTCGACCTTTATGTCATCAAGAAGAGACGTGCTGGCACGACCGGTACGGATCTTCTGATATTCGCGGCGAAGCGTTTCGATAGTTTTGACCATATGATCCTTCATATCATCAATTATCTGCTTTGTCATGACTGTTCCCCCTTCACTATTGTCCCGATCTCCTCTCCCATAACCACCCTCTTTATATTACCGGCAACACTTACATCAAACACTATAATCGGAAGATTATTGTCCATGCAGAGCGAAGTTGCCGTCGCATCCATGACCGCAAGCCCTTTTTTCAGCACTTCGATGTAGCTGAGAGTCTTGAATTTGACCGCATCAGGCACTTTCTTCGGATCAGCGGAGTAAACTCCGTCGACCTTTGTCCCCTTCAGAATCACCTCTGCTCCGATCTCCATGGCACGAAGACTGGCAGCAGTATCTGTAGTGAAGTAGGGATTTCCGGTGCCTGCTCCGAAGATCACCACCCGTCCTTTTTCAAGGTGCCTGATGGCTTTTCTTCTGATATATGGCTCTGCAACCGCCTGCATCTCGATAGCCGACTGCACCCGGGTAAAGACCCCCACCTGTTCCAGCGCATCCTGCATCGCCAGAGCATTTATCATGGTTGCCAGCATACCCATATAATCTGCGCTGGCTCTGTCCATCCCCTTCGATGAAGCTGCAAGCCCGCGAAAAATATTCCCGCCGCCGATAACAAGCGCAAGCTCGACACCGCTGGCAACTACGTCCTTGATCTCAAGTGCTATGGACGAGATTGTCTGAGGATCGATCCCGTATCCCTGAGCGCCGCCAAGAACCTCACCTGAAAGCTTCAACAGTACCCTTTTGTATCGAAGCTGATCCATGTCACCTCCCGAGGTGTAAAAAAAGGGCCGACTCAACAGTCGGCCCTTATCTCTAGTTCCCTACAGCTGCAGCAACCTCTGCCGCGAAATCCGACTCTTTCTTTTCAAGCCCTTCGCCAAGAACGAATCTGGCGAAGCGGTTCACGGTTACATCCGCTCCCGCAGATTTCAGGATCTGCTGGATGGTCTTGTCCGGATCTTTTACAAAGTTCTGCTCAAGAAGACATACCTCCGCATAGAACTTGCCGATCTGCCCTTCGATGATCTTTTCGATGATATTATCCGGCTTGCCGGTCTGACGGGCCTTGTCACGGTAGATATCCTTCTCGCGCTCGATAACATCTGCAGAAACCTCATCTCGGCGTACATACTGAGGCGCTGCAGCAGCGACGTGCATAGCGATATCCTTTGCAATCGGTGCAAGGTCGCCACTACCCGAAAGTTCGATCAGGACGCCGATCTTCCCGCCTGCATGGATGTATGCGGCGGTCAGCCCGTTAGAGGAGAATCGTGCGAAACGCCGGATCTGAAGATTTTCTCCAATGAACGAGATAGCTTCGTTCAGTGCAGCCTGGATACTCTTGCCGGGCTCCTTTACTGAATCCTGAGCGAGAAGGGCATCATTATCAACAGGAGCAGCAGTCAGTACCTGGTTTGCAATATCAGCTACAAAAGCCTGGAATTTATCGTTCTTTGCGACGAAATCAGTCTCGCTGTTGACTTCCACGAGCACGCCGCTCTTTCCGTCAGCTGCGATCACTGCAGCGACCAGACCTTCGGTCGCAGCTCTTCCGGCTTTTTTTGCAGCAGCGGAAAGACCCTTTTTGCGAAGGGAATCCACCGCTTTCTCCATATCTCCACCAGTCTCCTCGAGCGCTTTCTTGCAGTCGAGCATGCCGGCTCCTGTACTTTTTCGTAGTTCACTAACCTGTGCTGCTGTAATACTCACCGTATCCTCCCATGGAACTGCAGTATTCAAACTGCAACCGTTGATTTTCTTTACTCGGCAGACTCGTCTTCTACTGCAGCCTCTTCGCTGCCGTCCTCTACCTGGGCACCTTCATTGTAGTTCTGAAGCTGCTGATCCCTCATGTCCCGGCCTTCTATGATAGCATCGGCAATTTTGCCGCTGAGGAGACGGATAGCCCGGATAGCATCGTCATTGCCCGGAATGATATAATCAATCTTGTCAGGATCGCAGTTGGTATCGACGATCGCCACAACCGGTATTCCGAGCTTCTTTGCTTCGCAGACGGCTATCTCCTCGTTTTGAGGATCTACTACAAAAAGGACTCCGGGAAGTTTACCCATCCCCTTTATCCCGCCAAGGATCTTCTCAAGTTTCTCGCGCTCCTTATCGAACTGGAGACGCTCTTTTTTTGTGTATGCCTCAATGGTGCCGTCGGCAAACATCACGTCAAGTTTTTTCAGACGCTCGATACTCTGCTTGACCGTGGAGAAGTTTGTCAGCATGCCTCCCAGCCAGCGCTGGTTGACATAGTACATCCCGCAGCGCATTGCCTCTTCGGCAACTGCATCCTGTCCCTGCTTCTTGGTGCCGACAAAAAGGAAGGTCTCCCCTGCTTTGGCGGCATCTGTTACAAAGTTGTAGGCATTCTTGAAAAGGCGGACCGTTTTCTGGAGGTCGATTATGTAGATTCCGTTACGTGCTCCGAAAATATACGGCTTCATCTTCGGGTTCCAGCGTTTGGTCTGGTGACCGAAGTGAACGCCGGCCTCCAGAAGTTCCTTCATTGTAATGCTTGACATGTTGAATCTCCTCGTTTTTTGGTTTTTTCCTCCGCTGACCCAGTACCCCGGAACCCCATAGGGGCACCGCCGGAGTAGACAACCAGCGTGCGAAATTTATGCAGCGAAATTATATAGCACAATCACCCTCATCAGGCAAGTTAAAACTGAAAAAACTGCAGCGCCGGTTTACTTCCTGAATACCTTGATGTATGATTCAGCGATGCCATCGACACTCTACCGCTACCTTGCCAGAGAGCTTCTCTCACCCTTTCTGCTGGGGCTTTTCATTTTCACCGGACTCCTCCTGGTCGGGCGGATGCTCAAGCTCGTGGATATGGTTGTCAGTAAAGGGGTCCCTGTTTCAGAAGTGCTTCTTCTCACCCTCTACCTTCTTCCGAATTTTGCTGCAATCACAATACCGATGGCTCTGCTTCTGGGAGTACTCCTTGCCTTCAGCAGACTATCGTCAGACAGTGAGATAATTGCTGTAAAGGCTAGCGGAATAAGCCTTTACAGACTTTTACCGCCCGTCATCCTCATAGCTGTTATTGCCTATGCACTGACAGCATTCATGTCGATCTACGCGCTTCCCAAGGGGAACGTTGCCTTTAAGAACCTTCTCTACAAGGTGATTCAGAGCAGACTCAACCTTAACCTCAAGGAACAGGTATTCAACAGCAGTATCCCTGGCCTTCTCATATTTGTTGACAGGAATGATGAAAAAACCCGCACTCTCTCCGGCATAATGCTCCAGGATGAACGGGATCCTAAAAATGTTTCGACCATCTTTGCAAAAAGCGGCTCCTTGAACATGAATGAAACTGAACGGAATGTTCATCTGCACCTTACCGACGGAAGCATCCATCAATCCCGTGAAAAAGATCTCTACAGACGACTGGATTTCAAGGAGTACGAACTCGCGGTAGACCTCTCAAAAAGCATCAAAGCCTATGAAAAGAACGAACTGGACATGAGCCTCACAGAACTGCGGGAGAATCTCAGAGCAGGAGGGTTCTCCAAAAAGCTCACCATTGACATGGGACTTGAGATCCATCGCAGATTCACCCTCCCGTTCGCCTGTTTCATATTCGCCATTGTTGCAATGCCGTTAGGAATTCAAAACCGCCGTTCCGGGAAGGCTGCCGGTTTTTCGTTAAGCATTGCGGCCATGCTCCTCTTCTATGTCGTCCAGTCGATCGGCAGAACATTCGGGGAGAAGGAGCTCATCCCCCTGTTTCTAGCAGCCTGGCTTCCGAATATCCTCTTTCTCTCACTTGGCATATACCTTTTCATAAAAGCGGCAAGAGAAGAGGATATCGGCCTTATGACTATAATCAGCACCAGTGCGGCATATATTTTCAGGAAGCGGGCAAAACCATGAAGATCATCACACGCTACCTGGTTCGGACTCACGTTGGAATGATAGCGAACTGTACGGGAGCCTTCATCTCGATCTACCTGGTCATCGATTTCCTCGAAAGGTTCGGGAAATTCAGCGCTGCAGGAGCACCTGCGCCTCAGATCGCCCTCTATTTCCTCTGCAAGATACCTGAAATCATTTCACAGACGACTCCGATGGCTGTCCTGATGGGAACGATACTTGCCATCGGCGTGCTCGTCAAAAACAGTGAGATCACAGCTTTACGAAGCAGCGGAGCAAGCCTGGTGCTGATCGGCAGACCTCTGCTGTTGACCGCCGGGGTGATAAGCATATTTCTTCTGGGAATTCAGGAGTTCGTAGCCCCTGCAGCAAGCGAAAAGATGAATTACATCGATGAGATCATCGTCAAGAAGAAGTCAAAGGGGGCTTTTTTCAGGCAGAACAATATCTGGCACCGCGATAACAACCTCATCATGCAGGCAAAACTCTTCAACCCGGATAAATCGACTCTCTCAGGTGTTACCATTTGGGAAATAGGCACGGGAATGATCCCTTTATCAAAAACCGAAGCGGTCACAGCTACCCCCTCATCCGGTGGATGGCTTCTTCATGATGTAACAAAACGGCACTTCAACGGTACAGGAGCGATAGACACCGGAAAAGAGACCGAGCTGTTCTCCAGGATAGACCTGCTGCCGACGGATCTCAAAGTCGTTGCAAAATCAGCAGAAGATATGAGTTTCACCGCCTTGTGGCGTTACTGCAAGGCGATCAGTGAGAATGGATACGATGCGGCAAACTACCTGACGCTCATGCATGCCAAGATCTCTCTCCCCTTTGCAGCCCTGATCATGGCTTTCCTCGGAATCCCGTTTTCATTACGGGATGGTCGTTCCGGCGGAATCGGGGTAGGAATTGTCATAAGTATCGTGATCGGTTTATCCTATTTCGTGATAAATGCTCTACTCCTGTCTCTTGGACAACAGGGAGCCCTCCCTCCCATAATAGCGGCCTGGACTGCGAATCTCTTATTTGCCGGAGCAGGGCTCTGGTCAACACTCACCATGGACACCTGATTTTCAGAAGGGGACGAACATGCGTACAATCATAACCGCACTTATGCTGTCACTTGCGCTCTGCAGCACTGCTTATGCTGAAGAGGACTTCAAAGAGGCACCTGCAATTCTCAGCATCATCCCGGGACAGGGCGCGCCAGGGACCAGGGTTATGATATCCGGAGCAGGTTTCTCACCCGAGAGCATCGTATTTCTGGGTATCGACGAAATCCAGTCGAAACTGATCTCTTCGAAACAGATCAGTTTCGAGATACCTCAGATCGCACCGGGAAATTATGCCCTCTACATCCGCCAGAAAGAGGGTGCTTCGGGCAGGGCATACTCTTTTGCGATTTCACCGGTCAAGCCGGTTGCACTCTCCCTTGCACCTGACAGCATCTCGTTCTGCTCGTCCGGTGATGAACGGCAGATAAATGTAAAGGGGAAAAACTTCCTGGAAGGGTCTCAGATCCTGTTCGACGGAGCCGCTATCAAGGGGATCAGGGTATCTGCAGAAGAGATGCTCTTTAACGCACCTGCAGTCCCTGGCGGGCTGCATCAGGTTCAGGTCAAAAACCCTGAAGAGACGATTTCCGGTGCATTAGGCCTGATGGTAACCAACCGTCCTGAAGTAAGATCCATCAGTCAGGGAAACGACTATGTGAACTATTACGTGTTGGAAATTGAAGGTATCAACTTCCAGCAGGGATCATCCCTCATGGTCGACGGGAAAAAGATCCAGAGCGGGCAGCTCTATCCCGGCAACCGTGACCAGTTGATTTATAAAAGCTGCAGTAAAATGACCTACCACCGCTACCCCTACGATCCGTCAAGCAAGAGCCTGCAGATGATGGTCGTAAACCCGAACGGCGAAGAGAGTTCGGTTTTCACTGTGAACGCGCCATGAACTTTCTGAGTAATTTAAGATTTTCTGCAGCCTCACGGTAATCAGGTCTGATTCTCAACGCCTCTGAATAGGCTGCTTCAGCTTCCTTGTACCGCGCCATCCCCGAATATGCGACTCCAAGGTTATATCTTATCTTTGAATTGACCGGAGCCGCACTGCTCGCCGTTTTAAGCTGTTCAAGCGCCTCCGGATACCTTCTCTGTTTGAGATAGAGGGCTCCAAGATTGTTCAAGGCTATATAGTCTGAAGGAGCTATCTGTACCGCCTTAAGATAAGATCTCTCGGCTTCGGCTGACTTTCCGCCCCGCTGATACGCATGGCCCAGGGCGCCGTACCCCCTCCCCTTTGATGGGCTCTTTCGTACGACATCTTCCCATATGCTTATCTCACTCTGCCAGATCCGGTTTCGGGAGACAGTCCCGAGACAAAGAGCGGTAACAAGCAGCGACAGAGTCGCCAGGAAAAACATCTTCAGTGAAGAGCCCTGGATCTTCGAATAAAGATGCCAGGCATACGCAGAAACAAGTATGACGATTCCCGCAGAGGGGAGATACATCCTGTGCTCAAACATCACATCCCGGATCGGTATCAGACTGGACTCGACTGAAATAGTTACAAACAACCACCCGATTGCAAATCCGCCTAACAGAGAAAGCCAACTATCCCCCGCCCGGCTTCCACGCCCCCTTCTCCACATCATGACGCCTGTGATCATAAGTGCAGCCAGGATAACGAACGGGATGACAACTGAAGGGTCACTCAAAGAGGTCCGCAGAGGCTGGTCATGGTCGAGATTCAATCCGACAGGGAGGAAGAAGAGTCGCAGATACTCAGCTGTCACCGGGAACTGGGTAAGGAGGTACTGCAAGCGGGATGGAGCACCCGTTTCGGCACTTATTGACTGAAATGAAGAGATCAGATCCTGTCCGCTCCCCCCTTTTACATAGACCATGAAGAGAAGAAGCGCCATGGGCAGAAGATACCCCAGTAACGGCAGAGATCTTTTCAGGAGATTCCCCCTGAAAAAAGTCAGTTCGCAAAAAAGGATCACCAGCGGCAGAGTGAATGCGTTCTCCTTGGAAAGTACCCCTGCCGTGGCGGCTGCAATCGACAAAGAGAGCAAAAACAGTGCTGCTAAGGCCGACTTCTGCAGCCTCGACCTGATATAGAACGTAACACTGGAGAGGTAGAAAAACGCAGCGAGCAGGGTGACTCTCTGAGCGAGATACGTAACCGCCTGAGTATGGAGAGGGTGTGCAACGAATACCACTGCTGCAAAAAGTGCTATCAAACTCGATGCTGAATCAGGAATGCAGTTTTTCAGCTGGGGGGTCTTGAAAAGCGAAGTGGCCAGGAGATAAAGAAGCAGCGAATTGCTGATGTGCAGCAGAATGTTGACCAGATGATATCCGGGGAGCCAGAATCCATGAATACCGTAGTTGAGTGCAAAGGAGAGATCGCCGAGTATCCGGGTCTTGGGAGTAAAAGAGAACGACGTAACCAGCGGATTGCCGAGAATGGAGGTTACGTCGTCCAGTATGAACGGGACACGAAAGGTATTGGCATAACAGACCAGGCCGGTAGCGGCAACAGCCGCTACCGCCAGCATCCAAAACTTCAAAAAATCAAGCCGTGATGTTCCGGTCATCAGTACCGGTAGTGCTCGGCCTTGTAAGGCCCTTCGACCGCCACGCCAATGTAGTCGGCCTGCTCTTTGGTCAATTCCGACAACTGGGCATTCAGCTTTTTCAGCTGCAGCCTGGCGACCTTCTCGTCCAGATGCTTGGGCAGGACATAGACGCCTACCGGGTAATTGTCGGGATTGCAGAACAGTTCGATCTGGGCAATGGTCTGGTTGGCAAAAGATGAGGACATGACATAGCTCGGATGGCCGGTACCGCAGCCAAGATTCACCAGCCGTCCTTTGGCCAGCAGGATGATTCGCTTGCCGTCCGGCTTGCCCTCTGTGGGGGGAAAGATGACATGATCTACCTGGGGCTTGATCTCCTCCCACTGGTATTTCTCCAGAGCAGCAACCTCGATCTCGTTATCGAAGTGACCGATATTGCAGACAATGGCCTGATCCTTCATTCTGGCCATATGGTCATGGGTGATGACGTGATAGTTACCGGTGCAGGTGACAAAGATATCGGCCTTGTCAGCCGCGTACTCCATGGTAACCACGCGGTAGCCTTCCATGGCAGCCTGCAGGGCGCAGATCGGATCCACCTCGGTCACCCATACCTGGGCCGAGAGGGCGCGCATCGCCTGGGCCGATCCCTTGCCCACATCACCGTAACCGCAGATCAGGGCCACTTTCCCGGCGATCATGACGTCGGTGGCACGTTTGATACCGTCCACCAGCGACTCACGGCAGCCGTACAGGTTGTCGAACTTGCTTTTCGTTACCGAGTCATTGACATTGATGGCAGGGAAGCGCAGATCGCCCCGCTCATGCATCTGGTAGAGACGATGCACACCGGTTGTGGTCTCTTCGGTGACACCCCTGATCTCAACCAGACGGACGGAGTACCAGCTTGGATCAACAGCGAGCTTGGCCTTGATGGCGGCAAAAAGGATGGTCTCCTCCTCAGATCCGGGATTGGCTAGCACGGAGAGGTCCTTTTCAGCCTTGGCGCCAAGATGGAGCAGCAGAGTTGCGTCACCGCCATCGTCGAGGATCATGTTAGAGAAGCCGTTGTCCTTCCACTCGAAAATGCGGTGGGTGTAGTCCCAGTACTGCTCCAGGGTCTCACCTTTCACCGCGAAAACCGGAATCCCCTGGGCAGCGATTGCTGCTGCAGCATGATCCTGGGTGGAAAAGATATTACAGGATGCCCAGCGCACCTCTGCACCAAGAGCAGTCAGGGTCTCGATAAGAACTGCGGTCTGAATGGTCATATGGAGCGAACCGGTGATGCGGGCTCCTTTCAACGGCTGTGCAGCGGCAAACTCATCCCGGATAGCCATAAGACCCGGCATTTCGGTCTCGGCGATCCTGATCTCCTTGCGGCCCCAATCGGCCAGTTTCAGGTCTGCTACGATGAAATCATGCGACATTGTTATCTCCTTTATTGAGTGACGCTCTGAGCCTCACGTTATTTTGAACTGAAAATGAGAACCGACTCCTGTCCTGAGCCGCCATCTACCCGTTCGTATTCGATATCCACAAAACCTGCAGCGCTCAGCCATCCGGCCAGCTCACCATCCTCGAAGCCAAGCCACTGGTCAGCAAGCTGATCCCGTGCAGCCTCACGCTCATGACGGGCGAGGTCAGCAATCAACAGCAGCCCACCTGACCTCAGGACCCTTCTGATCTCGGTTATGACTGCCAGGGGTTCAGCTGCATGATGAAGCACCATGTTAGCGATCACACAGTCGACCGATCTGTCCGGAAGCGGGAGATGAGCCATCTCCCCCAGGCGAAGATCAATTCCGCTTAGCCCGCTCTGCACAACCCGCCGACGGGCCTCTTCCAACATTGCCGGAGAGTGATCGACGCCGATGAGTTCTCTGCCGCTATTGGCGAGCTTCATAAGAAGTATGCCGGTCCCGACTCCGATCTCCAGAAGTTTTGCGCTGTCGGGAGCTAATGCAAGCAGCCTTTCCTGATATTCCGGAAGCGGCAGGAGCGTGCGGGAGAGCTCATCCCACTGACGGGCATGACGGTCGAAAAACTCCTGGCTTTTCCTGCGACGCTCGTCAAGAACAGCTGCAACAGCCGCACTATCGGCGCTTCGCTCCGGCAACCGCTCCAGCTCTTTCTCAATGACCTCCCGGATGGACGAAAAAAACCGGTTTGCCTCTCCGATCCGGTAATAGCTCCAGGTCCCCTGCCGCTTCACGGTCATAAGGGATGCATCGGTCAGTATTTTGAGGTGCCAGGAGACTTTCGACTGCCCCATCCCCATGATCCGGGTCAACTCCTGCACTGTGAACTCACCATGCAGCAGTATACCGGTCAGCCTCAGTCGGGATATGTCAGAAAGTGCTTTGAGGGTTTCAATCATTAATCAGCATCCACTGTTTATATATATCAATAAATATTGATATAACATCTCCGGACCGATTTGGCAATCCAAAATCTCAAAAGCAAGGGAATGATGCTATAATAAATTTATAGGTCCAATAGGGAGGGACACAATGAAATCACCGGTCATGCTTTTCATCGCTTTGGCTACGCTGCTCTTTACGTATACTCATGCCGACAGTGCAGAGTACAGGAAAGCGACTTTTGCCGGAGGCTGCTTCTGGTGCATGGAGCCTGCATTCGATGCTCTCAAGGGTGTCATTTCAGTGACATCCGGTTATACCGGAGGAGAAAAGACAAATCCCACATACAAGGATGTCTCGGCAGGCGGGACCGGACATGCGGAGTCAATCGAGATTCTTTACGATGCATCAGCCATAAGCTACCAGAAACTTCTGGATACCTTCTGGCATAACATCGACCCGATTGCAGTCAACCGGCAGTTCTGTGACACCGGGAATCAGTATCGAAGCGCTATATTCTATCACTCTGAAGAGCAGGCACGCCTTGCCAGAACTTCAAAAACCGCTCTTGACAGGAGCAGGCGATTCAGTGAACCGGTTGCAACGGAGATAACCCCTGCAGCCAGGTTCTACCCGGCTGAAGAGTATCATCAGGATTACTACAAAAAGAATCCGATCCGGTACAAATACTACCGGAACGGATGCGGCAGGGACAAGAGACTCAAAGAACTTTGGGGTGAAAACGCAGGGCATTGAAACCTGCAAGGAGGGTGGGGTATGAAAAAATTTCTGTCGATTATTCCTCTGATCTGCATGCTTGCGGGGTGCAACTCTGCCACAACCGCAGCAGAGCAGAAGAGAAGTACGTCTGCTGTTACGGCTTCAAAACAGATCAAACTTTACAGCATCAAAGCGAAAGGGTATGTCATGACTGATACAGTGAACAAAACAGATGAAGAGTGGAAAAAACAGCTCTCCCCTGAGGAGTACAGCGTTACGAGGAAGAAAGGTACCGAGGCCGCTTTTAGCGGAGCGACCTGGAACAATCACGAGAAGGGGGTCTACCGGTGCATATGCTGCGGCAACGACCTTTTCAGCTCTGAACATAAATATGAATCAGGGACCGGTTGGCCAAGCTTCTGGAAGCCGATTGCAGCTGAAAACGTGACAGAACATCAGGACAACTCGTTTTTCATGAAGCGGACAGAAGTCGTCTGCAGCAGGTGCGACGCGCATCTCGGGCATCTCTTCAACGACGGTCCAAAACCGACAGGACTGCGCTACTGCATGAATTCAGCAGCTATGAGATTCAGCAAGGAATAGGACGCAACCAAAAGCAGGCTTTCATTGAAAAGTCATTGATGCGATAACGGGCATGGCTTTGACCCGACGGGTTTTCGGGCAAGTCGTAAGCCTTGTTGAAATCGTCGCTGGCTACTCATTTAAGAATCTTCAAACCCCACATGAAAGCTGCTCCCATCAGGCTCACGTATATAACTCAGAATTCGAACCCGACGATCAATTTTCATTTGCCAGACAGCTGAAGGCACAAGTGGTCGTGGATACTTGAGTTGCGCTAAGAACTTCAATGCCTGTCCATAGCTCACTTTGGCGAGATCGCAGCCGAATTGCTGCTTCAAACCTTTAAGGCCTGTGCATCCAGACCCGAAAAATGCAATTGACATGTATGCGGATGCAATTGCTGACTTTGGCCTACGATGCGACAGCGATATTGCAAGCATCTGCTCCCTGATTTTTCTCGAAATAGTACATTCGTATCTAGCCGTTACAACGCGCACAAATTGTTGTTCAATCGTACTAGCCCCCTGAATTTCACCTTTGAATATAAGTATCTTGAGTGCTCGAAGCATTGCGATTGGGTCAATGCCGAGGTGCAAATTACTACGATGATCTTCCGCAGTAATTAGAGCATCAACGAAAACCGGTGGCACGCTCAGTTCATGTATATCAATGACCTCTAAACAACGGCGGAGGTCAATTTCAAGAGATTCAATTTTGAGAAGCTCGGCAACTTTTGACATCACTATATGAAGAAGTGACATCACATGGATGACATATTTTAGAATTCTTTGCGTTTCCACGTTGCGCTTCCATCTTGATTAGCCACCATTGAGCTGAACGTGCCCGACATGACTTCGTTTGAATCGAGAATTAGTTCGTAAAAATTGGTAGACTCGCGACCGTGTCCGTTTTCTACAATGTGCAAAAAAATACGATCTTTAGCGAAATAGTTTTTCTCTATGTACCCCGTAGCCTCTCCTCTAGTACGATCCTTTCCGACAAAGTCACGCTCTCCAGTTGACGAGTTTTCGTAGATTTTTTCAACCGTTCCCTCGATTCGATTTCCTTCACGCCATAACATAGCCACATAATGCAAAACCATATTCTCGTATGGTTTATATGAAGTATTAGCTGTGCAAATCTCGAAGTACCAGCGACCGGTCACTTTGGGTAGAGGGAAAATTTTCTCACGTAACCAGAAGAAAAGAAGAGCAAGAAAAATGCCTCCTATCATCGTGGCAAGAGTGTCAGAACAAAATGAATTAAAGCTCAAGTAAGTTCTCCTTAATTATTTGGATATTCAACGGTGTGGGCACTGACCTGACGGCTTTATCGGCCCAGCCTTACTCTCTGGTTGGAAACTTTCTATCCAGTTTTTCATTCTATCGGCTTCCGCCCAAATGACCTATTTCAATTCTCAATACGTATGAATTCATTCATCCAGTGCCAACAATTCTGATACCAGGAATAAACATCACTTTATTGAATACTATATTTAAAGTTTTGCTATTGAAATTTGTTAACGGCGATGTTTTGGGATATTCAATTTCATTTCCTACACTGACGGAGACCTCAGGCATTGCTAACCAATCCAATTCTCCATTTTCAGTAACAACAGAAACATACGTGTAACCGCCCGAATGTATGGTTTCTATTACCGTGCCGGTTTCGTGAGGTATTACTGTTACATCTGAAACTTTATTTGCGACCTTTATTGTTTCTGACAGCTTGCTTTGTGTGCCTTCATATAGGTGTTTCTCAATAATTTCTGCTATGCTTTGAACTTCAGAAATGTAGTCATCGTCTGCATTATAATCCTTAATCACTTCACGCGCGGTGCAGTAGTCAGAACTATAACTATGGTACACTGATTTTTCGCGTTCCCATGCTGTAACCAACTTTTTAACTCCAAGATCAACACTCTCCCTGTCAGTTAGTGGATGGGCTGAAATAACTTGCATAAGCCCGAACGAACTGGATATGCCAAATTTACCGACAAAATTCTCCAGAACACGTACCACACGGGGCCGATTGAAATTTTCATAAATCATCACTGACAGTATAAGTGACTTCATTTTTTCGTTATTTGTATGAGTTGAAATTAAATCATCATATTTTTCCAAGTACTTGCGTGCCTTTGAAACAAGGTGTTTATGCTTACGCTGTATGCTTCGATCTTCACCAATTCGAATCTGATTCATTGCGTAAAATAGGTACAGCGCCATAAGAACCCAAAGCTCGGACATAACATTGGCTCGATCTGGTAACAAACTTGTACGGTCTTTCAAGAGAAGCAATGTCACACCCCAGTTTATAAAGACAATGATTATTCCTAAGATAATTTCTTTTGGCCAATTGAGAAGAAGACATCTATCCAAAACAATATTGAAAGTCCATCTGAAGATTACATACATAATGGCCACGACATAGATTTTAGAGACTAAAAAGCCCCACCCGATTTCATACAATGCAGTCGCCGCAATTATAATGAATACAGTTGGTGTAAGTACCCTTATTGCAGTATTGAGGGCTGGGGCTTCGTCTGTCCTCGGCAGCAGTTCCATGCTGCGATATCCGCGCGAAATTGAGTGGCGCCCGATCCAATTAACGATAAGGAATAAGCTAAGAGTAAGTACGGTATAGACCGATAGAATTAAAACCATTAGTACTGCTCCAAAATATGTTGCAATTTTTTTTGTACGCACTTGTTCAACGTTGTGGGGCGTGACCTGCGAAGCGGAGCGTAGTAAGAGTCTACGCCCTAGTTGGGTGCTCTTAGCTCAGTCAGTAATCAATGCTTTCTTTCTTCTTTTAGCACATTGAATTTATGAAAAACTTCCTGTTCTCCAAGTGAATTTTTCTGTTGAACCGTCGAACCTCCTCCTAATTTGTAGGGGGACATTCGAACTCTCTTCTCGCCTGAATACAACCACTCTTCATCATAAAATTCCCCACCGATAGGCGGAGACGAAGTTCTGACAATGCCATTTTCAGGTACAACAATAAGCCTAAATCCGTCTTCCATTGGTAAGGGAGGCGCATCTTTCACATTGTAATAAACGTACACCGTTCCATAAAATTTCTCAGGGATGAGATATCGGTTTCTCTTTGGGTTATTCATCATTCCTACAATAACTATTAGCAAAAGCAGTAATAATAGGTATCTAGGTGCTGAAGTCCGTGAAATCATGCTCGACCTCGATTTGGCGTTACATCTGCTTTAAGTTTGTTTTGTCTTTGATTCAAGTAGGTAGTTTTGATCAAAATCATTTACCCAACATCTTATTGAGCGGTTCACGCGCGCGAGTGAACCGGTGATCTACCCAAATAGGATATTTAGTCCGTGATCATTAACATTTTAGTGACTGTTTTTCACGCCAAACATTAAATTCAGAAGGTTTGATCCGGAAACGGGCAATATTCCCTTCGTGAAGTGCAGCAACCTCTCGTTTAACCAGGTCTAAAAATTTGGAACGACTCGTTTCCGGAAGGTTTGCTGTCGCCCATTCACGGATGTAGTCGTCTTCGTTAGCAACAGCATTGCAGACGATTTCTCTTACTACGTTTGCCAGTTGCTTCCTGTATTCCAATCGAAAAGGATCGGGTTCGCCCAACTCCTCACGAGCGCTCAGGTAGCGCTTAACGGATCGCTCATAGCCCCACACATAGATGTCGCGCAGCAACTCGATCCGATTCATCTCATAGACACCCAGAATCCCCTCGACATAGGCCCGTTTCGGCACATCTATAAAAGACAGCGGGCAGAGATTATTTTTGAAAAGTGGGATATTGGCCGTAAGACGTGCCACCCGCTTGTTGACATCCTCAAATGGTTGCAGGTAGGAGAGATGTACCAAGGCAAAAAACGATTGTTCAAAAGGGTCGGTGATGCTTGCTGCCGTATCAAGAAACCGTTGAAAGTATTCATCCAGAAGTTGAGGAGTGGCAAGCGGGGTATAAACTGAACCACCGATACCTACCGCAAGTTGACGGAGACGACCGCATGCTTCCGGATCTGGCAACAGGTTGTCGGATAGCGTGGCGTGAAGATTCAGGATGGTATACCGATTGAAACCAACATCTTCAGCTGACTCCACCAAAAACTCGATGGCCTGTTTATGATTCAGGATCATCTGGGTTTCCAGAGCGTCTTTCCCCTCGGCAGCCTGGCCGAATGAGATGAGCCGTTCCGTTTCCAGTAGTGAGTATGTATTGCCTTCCAAATAGCTGGATGCCCAGGAAAGATCAATCAACAGCCTTCCCAGAACCTGCCGGGCTACTGTTCCAGCGGGCATGGCGCCTTGATGTGCCCGACCTATCCGGTGGAGATGCTCACGGGTGGCGTCATCGAAATACGGCCCGTTTTCATGGTATGCCAATAGAAAATCACGGTGATAACCAACTGGTTCACGCCGCTGGATTGGCTGGCTGACATATTGACGGATTTCGTTGCCTGCATCAGAAAGGGGTATTACTGATTCCTGGATGGAAAAAAGGTCCGCAGGTTTTGCACCTGGCGGCAGATAGAGCCTGCCCTTCAAGACGCCAGTTGCAATGATTCGGTTGTGCTCAATGAGTACCGTCAGACGACGTAAAAGAGTGCGCCGATTGATGACTACTCCCACAATTGCTAGAGCGGTCTCCAGTTCGGAAATGCTTACACCTCGCGGGTTTGCAGCAATTTGATACTCAATAGGCGTCAGCTCTTGTTCTGGGATCTGTCTTGCCACGATCTCACCCGCATCTGTCGTTAAGATTTATTTAAGACGTGACTATACACTTTTTGTCGTAAAAAACAACTTTTACGACAAATGGACTTGACGTTGGCCTGAACCGGATCAAGCGTCTTCGCCGGAAGTATGGCATTCGTTGCAAGCAACGGAAGAAGTTCATGTCATAAAACCGGATATAAAAAAAGCCGGATGAAAAATCATCCGGCCAGTATTATGTGAAACGATGTAGCAAGATCCGGTCGTTCTGCCTGACAGCTACTCCCATGGATCTATCGCGTGTCAGATAGAGTAGGCAAAGAGCTCATCGCCATCTTTTTTAACACCTAATTCCATACCACGTTCGCAAAGATCCTGCAGGGTGATCTTGTGAAGATAGTCATGAAACACGGCTTCAGCACCCTGCCAGACCGTCTGGGTCGCACATTCGCCGGCAAACTCGCACATGACCTTCTTTCGACCTTTGCGGGCACACTCTACCAGCATCAGGTCGCCTTCTGTCGCTCTTATTATCTCGCTGAGATTTATATCTGCCGGTATTTTTGCAAGCATATAGCCACCCTGAGGTCCACGCTTGCTCTTAAGTATCCCCACTTTTTTCAAAGACTGGAATATCTGCTCGAGATAGCGCTGAGAAATATGCTGACGTCTTGATATGTCCTGGATCTGCGTAGATCCGGCCCCACAGTTATAGGCGATATCGAACAGTGCCCGTAAACCGTACCTGCTCTTTGTGGATAGTCGCATAATCTACCTCCTGGATGTACAATCAGGTTGTATATTCGAGCAGCATAACTGTCAAGAATTATCAATATTCTACCAATGAATTTCCGGAGGATCAACCCGGCCAAGGAGCAGTATCTCTCCATCCACGACCTTGAAAGAGTCCCCTGCCTGGTTTATCCATGCGTCACCCTCGTCAAGGGGATAAGGGACCTCTCTCCTGCCGAGCCAGACCTCCTGGTCACCAATAAACGCGAACCAGTCGAGATTTCCTGTCATCCACATCCTGTTATTTACCACCATAATCAAATCCTCCAATAGATGTAAAGGGTACGCCTAAAAGTGTGGATTGCGTTTCATCCGGAAGCTCGGAGCACCAGGCTTTTTGTCACACATTTAATTTCAGGTCAAGCAGGACCTGTTTTTGCTTGTTGAGACAACCTGTTTTTGTTATGAAAGTGTATCACTTTCAACATGATTATCGGGAGAGGTTTTATGAAATTCACTAAAATGCATGGCGCCGGGAATGACTATGTGTATGTAGACTGTTTTGTCGAAAAAGTTGAGAATCCTGCAGAGGTCGCCATAAAAGTTTCAAACCGAAACTTCGGCATCGGTTCCGACGGGCTCATTCTTATCATGCCCTCAGATAAAGCTGATGTGCGAATGAGGATGTTCAACTCGGATGGTTCAGAATCGGAGATGTGCGGCAACGGTATCCGCTGTGTTGCCAAGTACGCCTTCGATCATGGCATCGTCTCGAAGAAAGAGATCTCAGCTGAGACCGGAGCAGGAGTGCTTACGCTTCAGCTCGTTACAGGAGCAGATAGCAAGGTTGACCGTGTCCGTGTCAACATGGGTAAACCCCGGCTTACAAAAGCTGAAATACCTATGATTGGGGAACCGGCCGGAGACCAGACAATAAACCAGCCGCTCAACATTCTCCATACGGTTTTTCATATCACCACTGTCTCCATGGGAAACCCGCACTGCGTTATCTTTGTTGATGACGTGGATAATTTTCAGGTGCAGAAGTACGGCCCCCTCATTGAAAATCATGACATCTTCCCGAGAAAGACAAATGTCGAGTTCGTACAGATACTCTCCCGTAATGAGGTCCGTCAGAGGACCTGGGAGCGTGGTGCCGGCGAGACCCTGGCCTGTGGGACAGGTGCAAGCGCTGTCTGCGTTGCCGCGGCACTGAACGGACTGACCGAGAAAAAGATCCTGAACCACCTCTCAGGAGGCGATCTCGAACTTGAATGGGCGGACGACGGCAATCTTTATATGACCGGTCCGGCAACCGAGGTCTTCTCTGGAGAAATCTACCTCTGATGGATAAGTGAATCTCTTTGATATGAACAGAATTGGAGGGATCATGAAAGATCTTCTCGGCGCACATATGTCGATAAGCGGAGGGGTACATCTTGCTCCCGAGCGTGGCAGATCTGCAGGATGTAGTGTAATCCAGGTTTTCACCCAAAATTCAAACCAGTGGCGCGGCAAAATGCCGACCGATTCGGATGTCTCGCTCTTCCGTGAAAAATGGGCTGAGAGCGGACTTTCGGACATCGTTTCTCACGACATCTACCTCGTAAACCTGGCTTCTGCTCCGGGCGATGTCCGCGACAAGAGCATGATCGCATTTCAGGAAGAGATGCAGCGCTGCGCAAGACTCGGAATCGACAAGATCGTCATGCATCCGGGTTCTCACCTTAGCAATGGAGAAGAAACCGGAATCAAGAGGATCGTGGACTCATTCAACACTCTCTTCTCTTCTACACCAGAATTCTCAGGGAGAGTTCTTCTGGAAAACACTGCCGGTCAGGGATCTAATCTCGGCTTTCGCTTCAGCCATCTTAAATCAATAATTGAAGATTCTGAATACCCGGACCGCTTCGGTGTCTGCCTCGACACCTGCCATGCAGTAGCTGCCGGTTACGAACTGCGCACTCCCGAGGGATATGCCGCCACCTTTGCCGAGTTCGATTCGCTGATCGGCCTTGAGCGGATAGCCTGCTTTCACCTCAATGACTCCAAGAAGGGGCTTGGCTCGCACGTGGACCGGCACGAGCATATCGGCAAGGGAGAGCTGGGACTGGAGCCGTTTCGTATGCTACTGAACGATGCACGATTCAAGACTGTGCCGAAGATCCTGGAGACTCCGAAAGGGGACAACGACGAGATGGATGAAGTTAACCTTAAACTTTTGCGAAGTCTGGTTGCTGGAACAAATGAATAACCCCATTGAAATCATACAGACCGACATTACCACCTTGGCAGTGGACGCCATTGTAAATGCCGCCAACAATTCCCTGCTCGGCGGCGGCGGTGTGGACGGGGCTATTCACAGCGCCGCCGGGCCTGAACTGCTTGCTGAATGCAGAACCCTCGGCGGATGCGAAACCGGTGATGCCAAAATCACCAAAGGGTACTGCCTGCCGGCAAAGCATGTCATCCATACCGTCGGGCCGGTCTGGCACGGCGGCAATCGTAGCGAACCTGACCTGCTCCGCTCCTGCTACCGCCGCTGCTTCCAGCTTGCCCATGAAAACGGCTTGAAGTCGATTGCCTTTCCCGCCATCAGCTGCGGTATCTACGGCTACCCCATGGAACAGGGGTGCCTCATTGCCATTAAAGAGGCGCGGCAGGCGCTGGCGGAATATCCGGAGTTGGAGCGGGTTGTATGAAGTGGTTGCGCTTTTTGAGACATGAGTATAAGCAATGAACCGACCTACATTGAGAGGAGAGTTCATATGCCACAACATCGTACACGTCACAGCGCAGAATTTAA
>VFJK01000159.1 GCA_009886125.1 Geobacter sp.
AAATCTCTCCATGGACACCTGCGTTCACCACCTTCCGGCCGATCATCGTAGAAAGTACCGCCGGATAGCTCTCAGATTCATTGGCACCTGCCCCGGCAGTCAGGCTGTCGCCGAAGGCCAGGACCGTTGCGCCTTCGGGAAGCGGAGCAAGCGCCGGCGGCGTGCTGCAGGCGGTGCAAAGCAGCAGAACAACAAGGGTCACAACCCGGGAGATCCTGCAGGGGGCGAACGAATTGACAGCTCTGTGGTTTGAAACGTATGAGTTCACTCAGACCCCGCAATGGTTTACCGATAAAAGCGTTCTGATTCTACTACCAATGTGAGGAGCTGAGCAAGATATATGGGTGGGATTCGTTCCACTCGAACGTAACTGAAGAGTTCAGGAAAAACTAAGCAGCGCTTGAAGCAGCGCTTGAATCAGTGCAGAAGATGAGAGTTAACGGTTCGAAGCAGTTTATCAGCGGTAAACGGTTTATGAAGGAATCCGTCAGCTCCTGAACTTTCGACCATCTGAAGAAGTTCCGCTTCTTCTTTGGAAGAGATGAGCAGCACCGGGATATCGCAGCTCCCTTTGCGCTCTTTGATTTTTTTGGCTTTTTTGTCCCCCGACATATGGGGGAGCATGACATCGAGAAGAATCAGATCCGGAGGAGTCGAGTTGTAGATGAGGTGATTCGAGTAAACACTGTCTTCGGCTGTTGCTACGGTGAAACCGGCATACTCCAGCATATCAGTCAGCATGGCAAGGGTTACACGACAGTCATCAATGATTACAATATGCTTGGCCATGATTACCCCCTTCTCTTTGTTACAACGATGTTTGATTATCGCTTTAATGAGAAAAAGAGTCAATGGTATATTGTTTCTTGAATATTATTTTAACTTCACCTCTACAGGTCATCCTCCAGATCCTTGAGCGAGACCGGACTGCCGAAAGCTTCTACGGCAATTGTCGAAAGCTCGCTCCGTATCTGGCTGAATGCGCTCTTCTTCCGGTACTCAAGCCTCGTCGTGAGCAGGATCACATAAAGATCCGCTTCCGGGTCGATCCAGATCGATGTACCAGAGTAGCCGGTATGGCCGAACGACCAGCGGGAGAAAAAGCCCCCCCGGGGAGAAGAGAACGGTGAGGCGATATCCCACCCGAGGCCTCGGACAACCTTTCCCCCTCGTGAAAAGTAGGGTGCGGTCATCTGGAGCACGGTCCGCTCCTCCATGATCTTCTTCCCGGCAAAACCGACTGCGGGAAGGATCATCCTGCAGAAAACAGCGAGATCGGAAGCAGTGCTGAAAAGCCCGGCATGGCCGGCCACACCGCCAAGCTGGCGGGCAAGATAGTCCTGAGGATCGCCGATAAACTGCAACGACCCGTCTCCGACAGTAGACGCCGCTCTGGATCTCTTCTCTGCCGAGAGGAGGAAACCGGTATCGCTCATCCCCAGCGGCCGATAAAAGGCTTTTGCAGCATACTCGTTCAGCGTTTCTCCGCTGACCCGCTTCACCATCTCTCCAAGCAGGATAAAGTTGATATCGGCATAGTGGAAGCGGTTGCCGATCTCACCTTTGAGGGATTGCGCTGCCGCACCCTCGATTGCGCTCTGCAGAGGCCTTTCATGGGCAAGGGAAAAATCATCAAGTGCTGAAGTATGGGTCAGCAAGTGCAGAACCAGAAGGTCATCCTTCCCTTTCCCTTCTAACTCCGGAAACCACCGCTTTACCGGATCTACCAGTGAGAGCTTTCTCTCTTCGGCAAGTTTCATTATTGAAGGGGTGGTTGCAATGACTTTTGTCAGGGAGGCCAGGTCGAAAATCGTATCAACTGTCATCAGCCGTGCATCAGATGCAGGCGAAACTCTCCCGTAACCCTTTGCAAAAAGGTTCTTCTGGCTGCTGCCTATCAGGACAACAGCTCCGGAGATCAGCCCTTTCTGTATGGAGCTCTGAATGAGCTGGTCGATCCGGTGAGCAGATATGACCGGTTGAGCAAGGTCCTTAAATTCAGAGGCACACAATAATGCCGGATAAAAAAACAGGACAGCTAGCAGAAGTGATTTCATAGAAAAAGGCCCGTCATGCTTTGAGGATAATGGAGCAACAGATTATATTTAAATCAGCGCCGAAAGAGTATATTCAGCTATAGGCAAATTTGATTTGTTGGTGTATTTTGTGTTTTGCAAATGTGTGTCTGCTTATTATCGGAAGCTTAATGAACAGCCAGAATCTGACAACAAAATATTTTAACTACCTCGATCGTCAGGGTAAAACTTTCAATATAGTCGCCGGATTATACTGCACGGCGTTTCTCGGGTTTCTGGATTATTATTCGGATACTATCTCAGGAATGGATTACACTCTGGCGTTTTTCTACCTGCTGCCGGTCTCCTTTGTAGCATGGTTCTCCGGAAGGCGAGCCGGTATTGCCATGTCACTGGTCTGCGTACTGGCAAAGATGTTTGTTCAGCTTGAATCAGTGGAACCGCTTTCACTGGTTATCTGGAAAAACGGAACGTCCCTTGCCTTCTTTCTTGTAATAACATTACTCATCTCAAAAATACGGCAGCTACTGGATCATGAACGGATCCTTTCCCATACCGACCACCTTACCGGTGCTGTCAATGCCAGAGCCTTTCTGGATGCGTTGAAAGACGAACTTTACCGGCAAGGGAGATACTATCACCCTTTCAGCCTGGCCTACATCGATATTGATGACTTCAAAGAGATTAACGACAACTTCGGCCACAAAGCGGGTGATATTGTCCTGCAAACTGTTGTTCAAACCATCTTGGATAACCTGCGGAGGACAGATACCTTAGCCCGGCTCGGGGGCGATGAGTTTGCCATCCTTCTCCCGGACACCAATGAAGCTGCCGGTCCGATCATCATGGAAAAAGTTCGCGAGCAGGTTCATATCAGTATGCAACAGTACAACCTGGCTGTTACCTTCAGTATAGGGCTGCTCACCTGCAATGAACCGCCGGATTCTGCCGACGAAATAATTACCCTTGCCGACAACCTGATGTATGAAGTCAAGAAGAGCGGCAAGAACAGTGTCCGCCATGCCGTCTATGCCAAAAAGCTCCATGAGCCTGCCAGTGAAGCGGCCTGAAGTGCCTCTGGTCCCGAGGCTGTCATCGTAACCACACCCTCGAAAAATCAATTCATCCTGAACTTGACTGTTTTAAGCAGCTTCCCGTTTTCATCGACCACTTCAACCCGCCACTCACCGGCAGAGCCTTTCAGAATTCTTTTCTTGCTGTAGGTGCGCCATTTTTGCCCTTTTACCGGC
The DNA here is from genome assembly GCA_009886125.1 of Geobacter sp. GTDB lineage: Bacteria > Desulfobacterota > Desulfuromonadia > Geobacterales > DSM-12255 > VEOV01. Next base: position 3,287 of record VFJK01000159.1, read on the forward strand.
AGCGTACTCTCCGCAATCTTCTCTTCCCCCTTGTACCAGAGATGCTTTATATTGCCTTCAAACCCTTCCGGTGCAACCAGTCGGGTGAAGCAGTACAGGTTCTTGTCGCTGCCTGAGGAGAGACGCTTGATGGAGTCAACCGGGTTCCCTTTTACGATTTTGGAGGTTATTATCAGCTCGGTGATCGTCAAACTCTCACTTTCGGCAAGCGCAGAAAATGCCCCGAAAAGGCAGAATATGCATACCAGTAGAAACCGTTTCATCGCCCCCCCTATCAACTTTGCCCTCATACTTCATAATTCATACTTCATAATTGCAGTTATCAGGTCCGGTAATCCGCATTTATCTTCACATATTCATAGGAGAGATCACTCGTATAAACTGTCGCAGAGCCGCTCCCCAGGTGGAGGTCGACCGTTACGCCGAACTCTTTCTTTTTCAACACCTCGGTCCCCTTCGCTTCGGCATCTCCACCGGCAAAAAGGCCGTCCTTTACCATCCGGACATCATCGAAGAAAAGCTCCGTCTTCAGCTGCTCCACCTCTATTCCCGCGTAACCGACCGCAGCAAAGATCCTCCCCCAGTTCGCATCCTGACCGAAGAAAGCTGTTTTTACCAGTGATGAATTTGCAACTGACATGGCTGCTTTTTTGGCTTCCTGGTCAGAGACAGCCCCTTTGACGGTTATAGTAACGAACTTGGTCGCCCCTTCGCCGTCCTGAACGATAAGCTTTGCCAGAGTAAGGAGAAGATCGTCCAACAGGGCGGTAAATGCTTCTGCTTCAGCGGTATCAGCAGTTATGGCAGCATTACCGGCTGCACCGTTGGCCATGATCAGTGACGTGTCGTTCGTTGAGGTATCGCCGTCAACGGTTATTGCGTTGAAAGAGCGGTCGTTGGCTTTTCTGAAACACTCTTTCAGGAACAAGGGCTCGACTGCTGCATCAGTAACGATAAAGGCAAGCATCGTCGCCATGTTCGGCATTATCATGCCGGCACCTTTTGCCACCCCGGCGATTGTATAGCAGACACCGCCGGCCTTACCGCATCGGCTCTCCATCTTAGGAAAGGTATCTGTGGTCATTATCGCAGAGGCAATTGAATCAAGTCCGCAGCTGCCGCACCCTGAGACAAGTGACGGTACGGCACTCCTGATCCGGTCCATCGGCAGTTTCTGTCCGATAACCCCGGTCGATGCGACCAGAACAGACTCCTGCGGGATGTGCAGCCCTTCAGCGACAAGCCTGGCACTCTCCAGAGCATCTTCCATGCCTTGAGCCCCGGTACAGGCATTGGCATTGCCGCTGTTCACGACCAACGCATGGACAACGCCACCCTTCACCCGCTCTTCATCGAGCAGCACCGGTGCTGCCTTGACCCTGTTTGTCGTAAAGACAGCTGCCACTGCAGCCGGTTTTTCGGAAAATATCAGTGCAAGGTCGAGCCGCCCCGGCTTTTTTATCGCAGCTTCTACTGCAGAGAATCTGAACCCGTTTACCTTCATATGTTCCTCATGTTTTTATCGGAGTTTATTCAATTTCCTGCCGTGTCGCAAGAGTTAATACTGAAAATCCCCTCATGAAGCATTTTCAGGATCTGTCAGTTTAATCATTTGTTGTTACCGGATATATTTAATGACTTGCATACTCTTTTCTGGCATCCTTTCCAAACGAATAAGAGGATCCTTATGTCTGAAATTCACTCTGAAAAATGTTTGAGCAGGCGTTCCCGCCGTAAAAAAACCGCAGGCTTTACCCTTGTTGAGATCCTGATTGCACTGGGTATCGTTGCCACTCTCTCTGCCATAGCATACCCTCTCTATCAAAATTATATCGACAAGGCAAAGCTCACCGTGGGTATCAGCACACTGGAGACAGTCAGAAAAACCATCGAAGACTACCACATCACTTACGGTTACTACCCTCCTGCACTGGATATCGCAACCGGGCAAGACAGCGCCGGCAAGATCGTCCTGGACGCTATGCTGCTTACTGAATTCAAGAAAAACCTCTCCTCTTTAGAGAGCTTCACCCCTGCAACAGATGACTACACCTTAACCGCCAAAGCCATAGATGCGAAACAGACACTGCTTGTCCTGAAACCATCGTCAGTAATATCTCAGGGGCCATGAACATGAGACCGTATAAACGCAGACACTTTTTTATAGACAGGCAGTTCCAGCTTAAATACATACTGCTGGTCATATTCATGCTGCTTCTTTACACGATGGTATTCGTCGGCACCCTCTTTGTCCCTCAATTATTACCTCTCATCTTCAATTCACCTGCTAATGAACAGGTGAAGGCCGCCCAGATACTGCTGCTTTACCATAAAAACGTCTGGCCGGCAGTCTTCATCGTCATACCCCTCTTCGGGTTTTTCAGCATATTTATCACTCACCGGATCGCGGGGCCTGTCTTCAGGCTGAAGATGAAACTGCAGCAGATGACTGATTGGGATCTGGATTCAAGAGTCACTCTCAGGGACGGGGATGATCTCCAGGAACTGGCCGACTGCGTCAATCTCCTCTCTGACAGGTTAAAAGATTTTTCTTCGGCACTGAAGGCCAACTACGAATCACTTTCAAAACATATTGACGAAATTAAGGAACAGATCCTGTCTGGCAGGCTCGACGAAGAGGCTGGAAAAGAGCTGATACTTCGGCTTGAATCCAGCAGAAAGAGCATCGCCGAAACACTTGAGCGATTCCACATACAAAGCTGACAGCCAATAAAAAAGGCCCCCGGGGTGATTCCCCGGGGGCCTTTTTTATACATGAAGAGCACTATCTACTGCCCGCAGCACTTCTTATACTTCTTGCCGCTCCCACAAGGGCATGGGTCGTTCCGACCCGCTGTCTTGGCGCTTTTTGCAGGTTTCAGCGGCTCGTCAGGGCTCATGTTGAACGAAAGCTTCTGCCTCTTTTTCTGCTGCTCTTCCTCAAGGCGCTCTACTTCCTCCTCCAGATCGTTCCCCTCGCGTGAAAGCTGAACCCAGAATATTTTCTCGACAACCTCGGCACGGATCCTGACGATCATCGCCATGAAGAGATTGAAAGCCTCTTTCTTGTACTCCTGCTTCGGATCCTTCTGGCCGTATCCGCGAAGCCCTATCCCCTCTTTCAGATGGTCGATCGAGAGGAGATGGTCCTTCCACTGCTGGTCGATCGTCTGAAGCATGATCACTTTGATAAGGTGATCCATCAGCTCCTCGCCGAACTCCTCGAGCCGTACCCTGAAAAGTTCCATAACCTGCTCTTTCAGTATCTTGCTGAAGTTTTCAGGGGTAAGGCGGGCAATCGTCTGATCAGGGAAGTCGACGTCGATCGCAAATGCCTTGTGCAGTGTCTCGGCGATCCCCTCCCAGTCCCACTGATGGCCCGGCACTTTATCTATGGCATACGCAGAGACGATATCGCCGATTGTCTCATCGAGCATTTCCATGAAGCTGGCCCGTATCTCCTGACCGGCAAGGATCTCTTTGCGCTGGGTGTAGATGACTTCGCGCTGTTTGTTCATAACATCGTCATAGTCGATGAGGTGCTTTCTTATCTCGAAGTTATGCGCCTCAACCTTCTTCTGCGCATTCTCAATCGCTTTCGAGATCATTCCGTGGGTAATCGCCTCCCCTTCTTCGATCTTCAGAATATCCATGATCTTGGACACCCGCTCAGAACCGAATATTCTCAGCAGGTCATCCTCAAGGGAAAGGTAGAAGCTTGAAGAGCCCGGATCCCCCTGACGCCCTGAACGACCGCGGAGCTGATTGTCGATACGTCTGGACTCATGCCGCTCAGTCCCGAGGATATGAAGTCCTCCCAGGGAAATGACTTCATCATGCTCTTTTGCACAGAGTTCTTTGAAGTTTGTGAGAAGGGCTGCATACTCATCATCTCCGGACTCTGGATTCTCTCTGCGCCACTGCTTTGCCATAGCGTCAGGATTTCCGCCAAGCAGGATGTCGGTACCACGTCCCGCCATGTTGGTGGCAATGGTGACCATCCCCTTGCGCCCGGCCTGAGCGACTATCTCTGCCTCTTTTTCATGCTGTTTGGCGTTCAGGACATTGTGCGGAACCCCCTGCAGCTTCAGGAGTTCCGAGAGAACTTCGGATTTTTCGATCGAGATCGTCCCGACCAGCACCGGCTGCCCCTTTGCATGCAACTCCTTTATCTCGTTTATAACGGCGGCAAACTTCTCCTTCTCAGTCTTGTAGACAACATCCGGGAAGTCCGGACGCAGGAGCGGCCTGTTCGGCGGGATAACAATGACTTCGAGGTTGTAGATCTTGTGGAACTCCTCCGCCTCTGTATCAGCGGTTCCGGTCATGCCTGAGAGCTTGGCGTACATACGAAAGTAGTTCTGGAAGGTGATGGTGGCAAGAGTCTGGTTCTCATTCTCGATAACCACCCCTTCTTTTGCTTCTATCGCCTGATGCAGGCCGTCCGACCAGCGGCGTCCCGGCATAAGGCGTCCGGTGAACTCGTCGACGATCATCACCTCGCCATCCTTGACGACATAGTCGACATCGCGCTTGTACATCGCATGTGCCCTCAGAGCCTGATTGACATGGTGCAGCACATCCATGTTGCCGGGGTCGTAGAGGTTGTCGATCTTCAGAAGCCGTTCCACCGTCGAGACACCCTCTTCGGTAAGAGTGGCGGACTTTGCCTTCTCATCGACAGTGAAGTCGCCGGTATACTGCTTCCGCTTGCCGGACAGGGTGTTTGCCTCGACCTCTTTGGCCTCCCCCTTCTTGAGCTTGGGGATTATCCGGTCGATTATATAGTACTTGTCTGTTGAATCCTCTGTAGGTCCCGAAATAATAAGCGGTGTACGCGCTTCGTCAATAAGGATGGAGTCGACCTCATCGACTATGGCAAAGTTGAACGGCCTTTGGACGTAATCTTCCAGGGCAAACTTCATATTGTCGCGAAGATAGTCGAAGCCGAACTCATTGTTCGTACCGTAGGTTATATCCGCAGCGTATGCCTCCCGCCGCTCGTCATCATCAAGCCCGTGAACGATAACCCCGACCGTGAGACCGAGAAATTTGTACAGCCTGCCCATCCACTCGGAGTCACGTTTGGCAAGATAATCGTTCACGGTAACGACATGAACTCCTTTGCCGCTGATCCCGTTCAGATAGGCGGCAAGAGTCGCGACAAGGGTCTTCCCCTCACCGGTCTTCATCTCGGAGATCTTCCCGCTGTTCAGAACCATCCCGCCGATCAGCTGGACATCAAAATGACGCATCCCGAGGGCACGCTTTCCCGCCTCACGGCAGACGGCAAATGCTTCCGGAAGGATAGATTCAAGCGACTCACCTTGAGCGGATCTGCTTTTGAACTCTTCGGTCCTGGCGCGAAGCCCGTCGTCGGAAAGGGCAGCGACCGCAGGTTCCATCGCATTTATTTTGTCAACAATCGGCCAGAGCCTTTTAAGCTCACGTTCATTCTTGCTGCCGACGATCTTCTTTATGAGTGCTCCAAACATGTAATGATTTCTCCTGGAGATGTAACGATTATCAAACGAGTAAAAATAGCACAGAGAGGGGGAATTGCTCAACAGAAAAGGGATACTGCATCTCTTGCAAAAAGCTATCTCGGCATCAGCTCCCACAGACCAGGGTATTCGCTCCCCCACTCTGCCAGCAGTTGACTCCGCTTTACGCTCCGGTCGTTAAAGGTATCCATCTCTTTGATATATGCAGAGTACAACTCCTCATAGCGCTTCACCTCATCCGTGCTGCCGCTGCTGATCAGATCGAAATTATCGCTGCAGTACCTCAGGAAAACAGCTGCAGTAGAGAGGAACTTCTCCAGAGACCTGTGATAGGGGGCCTCAATAGCATCATTCAATTTTGCCAGCGGAAGAAAACGAGCATGACCCTCGGCTTTCAACCGGGAACTGTTCGAAGAGATATAGCCGCTCAGTGCCGCTGAACTTTTCTCTGAAGCGGCTAATGCCTCGGATGCACTCGTGAGAAGTTTCAGAGAACCCTGAGACTTCTCCTTTGACTGTATGTCCATCTCTCTGCCGCCACGTTCAACAGCTCTTTTCAACAGAGCTGCAGAGATCGAATGCTCGGATGCCAGATACTCGATCTCACGAATAAGAATCTTTTCCGAAAAGACCTCCAGCGGTTTGACCGATGCGCCGGAAGCAGGAATCGGGCTGACCTGGAGCAGAAAGAGTGCCGTTATCAGACAGTTCCTGAGGCGGCTCACTCGGTTACGAACTCCTCCGGCCTTGTCCCCTTCTCCGGAACACGATTGTAATCATCATCAAAGCGGACGATGTCGTCCTCACCAAGATACTCCCCGCTCTGGACCTCGATGATAGTCAGAGGGATCACCCCCGGATTCTCCAGACGATGGTTTACGCCGATAGGGATGAAGGTGGATTCGTTCACGTTCACGATATACGCTTCGGCGCCACAGATCACCTTGGCAGTCCCTGAGACGACGATCCAGTGCTCGCTCCTGTGGTGGTGCATCTGCAAAGAAAGCCTTTCACCGGGATTCACGACAATCCGCTTGATCTTGTAGCCGCCGCTGTCATCAAGTACGGTGTATCTGCCCCAGGGGCGCTCGCCAGTCTCCATATAGTCCTCCAATCATTAAAAATTCAGCGTATTATTTTTACACGAAAATGTGCCGGATGAACAGAATTTATCCGGAGATTTGGAACGCAGCGGATACATCATCTGCTATGACCGCCAGCCCAGCTGCATGCGCTTCCAACATCTTCCGAAAGGGGGAGAAGCGCTAATCTTGCTCGAACGGACTCAATACGTTCTGAATGGGGATGTTCGGACAAAAACCTGCTGTAGTGGCGGACAGCTGGGTCCGGCAGCTCCATCTGTTCCATGATCCGGGCTGAGTAGAAGAGGGCCGATTCTCTTATCTCCCGCGGGACATCGGGACAGTCGACCAGCTGCATCAGCGCCTGTTCGGCCAGGTCGAGGTATCCCTGTTTCTGGAGCAGAGAGGCAAGGCGGTACTGGACTTCGGGCTTTATCATGACCCGGTAGCGGGGGAAATACTCACGAAATGCCTCGGCAGCTTCTTCCGGCACTTTATTGAAAAGGATCTCGATGGCCTGCTGATAATACGCCTGACCTTCGGGTTTAAGCACAGTATGTGACTCGATCCGGGCCAGGCTAAGGAGTGTCTCGGCATTATGCGGAACCTTGTCCAGAGCAATGAGCAGAGACCTGCGTGCCCCTTCAAACCCTCCTGCGGCTAAAAACTGGTCATTGAGAACAGTCTTGCCGTCCAGCACTCCGCTGCCGATGTCACGGTGGCGCTCCTCAACAGCACCCTCCCCCAATTTGGCCCGCCATGCCAGCCAGACACCCATAGCCACCCCTCCCAGATGAGTCCAGTAACCGGTCCGGCTCGCGTCGGGGTCTAGCAGCTGCTGCAGGCCACCCCGCAGGTCGAGGGAAGTGTATAGCCCGATAACGACCAGTCCGTTCAGGCGCATATTGAAATTGATTGGGAGAAAGCCGAAGGCCGGGAGCGGCAGAAGCATCTCCTTGAAATAGCAGCGGACGATGAAAACGCCCATTATTCCGGTGATCGCCGCCGAGGCGCCTATAAGCTTGAGGTTCTCCGCCAGGCCGCCAACGTAGACAATAAAGGAGAGCAGCGCCCCAGCCACCCCGGCGGCATGGTAATAACCCAGGAAACGCCGCCAGCCGATGCGCCGTTCGACAATAGTTCCGATCGCCCAGAGAAAGGACATATTGCCGAACAGGTGCATGAAACTGCCATGCAAGTACATGTATGAAAGGAGGCTCAGCGGCACGTTGAAGAGGTTCGGCTCAGCAGGGATGAATTCCAGGTTGTCGCGGATGAACTTTGTGTTCTCTTCCGTCTGGATACAGAAGTAGACAAAGATGTTGACGAAGATCAACCCCCAGGTAGCCCAGGCGGTATTGCGCAGCTTATCCCTGACCGGAACCCGGGGCGTTGGGATAAAGGAGATCTGGTCGCGCAGAATCCCCCATATGCCCCGGTCGGTATTGACCCAGAGATAGGCAATGTAGTTGAAGAGAGCAAAAGATAAAAACAGCCAGAACAGCCCGCCGAAAAAGGTGCGCAGGGAAAGGAGACAAAAAACCATCAGCAGCGACTTGATGATGAACGTCTTCTCGGTGTGAGCCGCCGCCTGTTGGTCAAGTTTTTCGGTCAGCTCTTCGAGGGTGGGCATGGATGGTTCCGTGGCACAGAGAATCCGACTTATTCCAAATTGGTATTACAGCGAAGAGACCGGCACCGACCGCACAGCCTGACCGAGCGGCAGCGATTGCGACGCCAGACAGATAACTGCTCCCGGACCGACTGGCATCTTCAGGTTCGCCAGCAGGCCGAAGGTGCGGATGTCGCCCGGGCCGGGGGATGCGCTTTTTTTACACTCCAGCGGATAAATAGTCCCATCCTGAATAATCAACAGATCGATTTCCTTTTTGTCCTTGTCGCGATAGTAAAAAAATGGCGCTTGCCGGCCGTTATGCCAGTAGCTCTTCAGCAGTTCGCTGATAATCCACGTCTCAAGGATAGCACCGGACATCGCCCCGGACTCCAGCGTTTCCGGGGAAGACCACTGCGTCAGATAGGAACAGAGTCCGGTGTCGAGAAAATAAAGTTTCGGAGTTTTTATCAGGCGCTTGGTCAGATTGCTGTGGTACGGCTCAAGCAGATAGACAATGCCGGATGCCTGAAGGATGGAGAGCCAGCTTTTGGCAGTATTGAACGCAACGTCGGCATCGCGGGCCAGATCGGCCATATTGATCAGTTGGCCGGTGCGGGCAGCCGTAGCGCGCAGAAACCGGAGAAAGGCCATTTCATCCCCGACCCGGGCCAGGTCTCGAATGTCACGCTGCAGATAGGTCTGGATATAGGAGCTGAAGAAAAGGTCACGATCTACCTCACTGTTTGCTGCCAAGGCCGGGAATGAGCCGCGCCAGATCAGGCAATAAAGCTCCATCACGTCAAGAGGCGCAAGAGAATCGGCATCCTCCGCCAGCGGCAAAAACGGCCGGGAAGTTTCTCCCTTGCCAAGCAGTTCCCGGCGGGAGAGCCCCAGCAGTTGCAGCACGCCGACCCGCCCGGCCAGCGACTCGGAGACACCGCGCATCATCTGAAACTGCTGGGAACCGGTCAGCCAGAACAGATTTGGCGAGCGGCGTTCATCGCAGACTATTTTGATATAGGGGAGAAGTTCGGGAGCATACTGGATCTCATCGATCAGCACCGGCGGCGGGAAACGCTGCATGAACAGCGCCGGATCGCTCTTGGCAAGGGCAAGGACCAGAGGATCGTCCAGCGTGACATAGGTTCTCTCTGCCTCGCTTACCCGGCGCAAAAAGGTGGTCTTGCCAACCTGGCGGGCACCGGTCAGCAGCAGTACCGGAAACTGTCGGGAAGCTTTCGTGAACCAGTTTTCAAGAGTGCGCGGCAGGTACATAAAAAACACCTCGTCTATATTGCATCGCAACTGCAATATAGACGAGGTATGATAATTGTGTCAACAGTTTCGTTATTAACTGAACGCAGCACTATCAAGCAACAGACCGTGAAGTGCGGATCGGTAGGAATCAACTAAATAAATCTGTCCCGTTTATTCTATGAGTGCTGTACGTGGCATGGCGAAAGGTATCAGAAAAATGGAGTTAGTCGACTAATCAACAACGTCCCCTTTGCCTCCCTCTAGTAGCATGAAATCGAATTACACTTTTGATCGCATCTATATTTTTCTACCGAATTACTGATGCTGCTACATCCCGCGTAACATGTTTTTCTACTATTTTCACAATCCCGAATGTTCTGATTTCTCTTGCTCGATTCGCCTGATGAAGAACGTTGAGCGGTTGTCAGTTTATCACTAGCCTTGACAGCAAAATCGCTATCAGGAAACCTTTCAATAACTGCATTATACAACTCGTTTGCTTTATGAAGTGGTTGCGCTTTTTGAGACATGAGTATAAGCAATGAACCGACCTACATTGAGAGGAGAGTTCATATGCCACAACATCGTACACGTCACAGCGCAGAATTTAA
>VFJK01000090.1 GCA_009886125.1 Geobacter sp.
TGTTGCCGGTGTTGCCGGTGCTGTCGGTTGGGCCGGACTATTGGGCTCTCCATGCTGTGCAGGAGTAGTTGGTTCTGTCGGTTGAGTCGTTGCTGCAGGTTCCGCAGTCGGTGGTGTAGTTGCCGGTTCTGTGAGGGCTGCAGGCTCGGTTGAAGGTCTTGGCGCATCTGGCGGAGTGTTTGCCGAACCTTCGGGAACAGGTGGGCTAGAGGGCGATGGCTCCGAGATCGGTGTTCCTGAGGGGATATTGGCAATTGATGGTGCAGAAGTGATAGGAGCTGTTAGTGCTGTTGCAGCAACAGGAACAATTCCAGCGGCACCTGCAGCAACAGCGGCAGTCGCAGCGGCTCCTGCAGCATAAGGAGTAAGCTCAGCGGCACCTGCAGCAACAGCAGCAGTCGCAGCGGCACTTGCTGCAACTGGAGCAAGTTCAGCGGCACCTGCAGCAATAGCAGCAGCAATAGCAGCAGCACCTGCAGCAACAGGAACAGCTGCCCGGAGGAGAGCAGGTATCAATGCTCCGCTCGAATCTTCCTTCTTTTCTGGTTCCGATGCTTGTGCAGGCGTATCAGGCTTGGGAGCAGGAGAAGTTCCAGGTTCTGCGGGCTTCGGCGTGTCCGGCTTTACATCCTGTCCCTGTGGTGTGGGAGCCGGACTAGGATCAGGCGTTGATGCCGCCGGAGGAGTGTTCGTTCGTTCCGGCTCAGCTGGTTTTGTCGAGGAATCCCCTGGCTGGACGGGGATAATCGCGGCACCGGTAGTATCCTGTTTGTCAGGTTCACCATCCTGCTCCGGTGCCCCTGCATACGCAGGATCTGGTTGTTGCGCTGGTTGCCCGGTGAGAGCAGCAGGTTCCTGCTCTTGAGGAAGTCCTCTCGTTTCCGGCTGAGGCACCCCTTCAGGTGGTTTCGTATCTGCAGGCAGCACGTTCACCGTGGTGGGCAAAACCAGAGAAGGTTCTGGATTGGTATCGTTTTTCTCCGGTTGCTGGCCTCCCTTAGTCGGGACAGCTCGTTCTGCAAGTTCGACAGCTGCTGCAGAGCTGATATTCGAGAACGGAATTATCCTGACAATTTTGCCCTTGATAGTGCCCTGTTCAGAGGTGGCAAACGACTTGGATTCGGGGATAATTGCGCCCGTTTGAGGTGAAAACGGGAGCACTCTGAAGGTGGCGACAAAGGGGATGCAGCCCTTGTTTTCATCTGCTTGCCTATGCAGGTTCAGCAGCACAATTTTTGCGTTGGCATACTCATCGTACAACTGCTTCACATAGCGTTCATCGACGACGCTGAAGCGGTTGACCATGAACCGGTACACGGCCCCGTTTGCTTTGGCCTTAGCCCGATCGACTGCCGACTTTTCATTCTCACTGTCCGGGCATACCTGGTCTTCGATCTCCACATCCGCGGCATACTGCTCGGCCCGCAAGAGCGGGGGCAAAGTCAACAGCAACGCCATCAGGATTGCCACGCCGGATATCGACACTATGCGCGAGCATCCACTCCAAGAACTGTATGTAGCTTGATGTCGGTTTTTTGAATACATGATTCGCCACGCTTTAATAAGTTCAAGACAGCACATGATCATAAAAAATCACGGGAATAAAATCCCATCCTGCTATTTCAGGCCAGTTCTCGAGAAAAACTTTCAATATGTTATACTGGTAATTTTTACTGTGATTGTAGAGATTGTTTACCCTAAACTGTTGTATGCGCCAACAGCATAATAACCGGGAATGGTTACCCTGTATGGCGGGCGTACGAGTTCTCCCGCCCGATTGTATTTGTGGGCTTTTGCCAAGGCTTCAACCTCGGTATTACAATAGTAGATGTTATAAGTCAAACCTGACCTCGGAAGATGCTAAAAAGCAAGGCTATTTTCAATTATGCGGAGTCCAAAGCAAGAAAGTCAAACCGTACACCCTCTCCCTGAAAACCGTGTTGAATGTATTTGAGCACTGCTTTTTACAAAGGCTAAACAGTGCCCACCTGCAATACTAATTCGGGACAATGGAAACAGCTGCTGAAGCCGGCCCTTCGCCAAACTGGTTGAATGCGGTAACAACATAATAACCCGCGACAGTTGCAAAATAAGGCGTACGTACATTGGCAATTTTTGTTCCGTTAGCGGGGGTTACCGTATTCGAAGAGCCGTAATAGAGGTTATAGCCGGTAGCTCCATTTACAATATTCCAAGTGAGACACTTTTTACCAGCAGGGGTAAACTGGTTATACAACCCATCCGAATACAGGGTAACGTCTCCAATTGGTGCTAATAATGGAGGTGCTTCAGTGGTAAAAGTGCACGTAAATGGAGCAATAGCTGCCCCGCTCATGTCTTTAACCTCAAGAATCGATAGCGTGTATTGAGTGGAATACGCTAAATTTGAAAGAGGACTCAAAAGAATCAGATCATTACGATAAGCGATAAAGTTAAGTGGAATTCTATTTCCCGATGCATCCGTAAGTTTGACCGTTCCAGATGTTATAGTAGATGGCTTTACATTTTGAGTGAAGCTAGTTGTAAACGTACTGGTTATCGGAATATTGGTGGTATTGGAAATGTAAGAGCCTGGTGATCTAACGTAAAGGGCAAAACCAGTGGGATCATAAAACTGCGGATACATATAACGAATATTGTCTACTTCAACGGTCGGATGAGCTAAAGCTTCGGTAAAAGCAAGAGTGACCGTACCAGCATTTGTCGTTTGTCCTGCAGCTATATTGAGATTACGAACTTCGGCAACATACTTTTCGCCATATGCGGAATAGTTGCCCCATATTTCCATCTCAATCTTGAGCGTATACGTGCCTGGAGGGATGTTCCCTAACGAGGCGCTGTGACTGTTGCAATCTGCATAACTGGTTACCCCCAAACTGTTTGCATTTACAACATTACCTAATGAGTCCAGAAGCTTGAATTTAAGTTGAGGGTTGCCGCCAAGATCACTGCAAAGATCAGGCGCTGCAAGAGCGCTTGTGTTGTTAGTATATACAACAGCAGCGACTACCTTGTTCGACTGGCTTGGCAGGCGTAGCGACACCGTAATTGACCCGGTTTCCGATTTTTTCGCTCCACAGGCAGCGAGAAACAACAACAGAAAGAGTACCAGAAAGCTTCTGTAAAACGATTTCCGGATCATGCCATCCCTCCTGGAATAAGTTTATTGCGTTTTTTCACCAGTTGACGGTTGTCGTTCCGGTAGTTGATCCGCTACCGCCACCACCACCTCCTGAAAATGCAGCAGCCGCTCCTCCAGCCACCAGCACTCCGAGAATCACCCAGACCCATCTGGACATCCTGGTCTCCTTGATGATCGGAATATCTTCTGCCTGCACTGGTGCCTGTTCGGGCTGCTGTTCCGAAACGACGGCAACCGTAGGTTTTTCCTCCGCACCAAAAGCCGATATCGGCATCTGCGCCGTTACGGTGGAAACTACCAGCAGCAAAGCGATCAGGCGAATACGTCTATTGAACATAAGCAGTCCTCCGTAACTAATTTCAGTTGCGAACAATCTCATAGGGGAAGAAGCGTTCGGCCCGCTCAGCAGGAGGAAGATCGATAATCTCCCGCATCAGGTCGGTAATAAAAGCGGTTTTTCCGTCATAAAGCGTGCGCTGTCCTTCCTGATATCTCTCGGGATCGAAATGCACCGGACTCTTGGTAGCAAGGATATAAATCGCCTCGGCAGCGTGGTTCTTGCCATCCTCCAGTTCGACCTTCAGTGACACAGGACCCCGGTCATTCTCTTCGGCTGGAAACACCAGCGTGGTTCCGCCTTTCAAAAGGTTATCGCGACTGATCTGGTTCGGGTAAAGGATAGAAACCTTGTCGTCTGCCATCAGATTGAAAATGGTGATGTAAGCATCGCGCGACGGCTTGACTTTAACCACCAGCTTGTCCATATGTTTCAGAGTTTGACGGTTGAGCCCACCCTCAATCCTGAAATAAGGGTCCGTTTCTCCCTTCTCTTTCACTACCTTTGCTTTGAGGCGCACTCGGTAGACCAGGGAGAGCTGACCAGACCTACCTTCGCCTCTCTGGTCAACACCATCTTCCAAAATCTCTTTCTCGACAACTTTGCCATAAGGTGCACTTTTGATGAAGTCACCGGTCAGCCTCATATTGACTACCAACGTCTCGGAAAGGATGCGAGTACCGACCACTTGCTCGACAGCCTTGCGCAGTGCGTCTTCTATCGCCTTGTGCCGTGCCACTTGCGGGGTTACGTTATCGAGAGAGCAGCTCCCCTCAACCGTCACCCACTCGCCTGTAGCATCATATGCCGCATTGGACAAGCTCGCACAAAATAAAGCTGCGAGTGTCATTATAGTAAGCAGTCTTAAGATCACTACTGGACCACCGTTGTTATAATAAAGTCGCCTGCTTTTGACGAATCCCCACCCTTGTTGAAAACCGGAGTCTGCGCCAGATTTTTTCTCCGCAGGGCGGTTTTAGCCACTTCGTCCTTGACGTAGCTTGTGAGTTCATTCAGTGAGATATAACTGTCACTATTGGCATCAGCTTTTCCTCGAAGACCATTCAGCAAGAAATAGGTAAACAGCCCATGCTTTTTATCTGAGTAGGCGTTACTGATCTGATCCCCGGTAGATGACGCGAAAGAGGTGAGGTTTGCTGGAAGTTTTAACTGGTCATTCACGTGAAGCAGCGCCGGTCGCGCTCCGGCCACAAGCATCTTTGCAGACCGGGAAGAACCGCTGAAGCAGGAGTCTACGAATACTAAACCCTGCTTCACTCCCAACTTTGCGATATCATCATAAAACGCCTGAAGACGGTAGCCAGTGCTTGTGATAAAAAGAGGGTCACCATCATAGGGTATAAGATAGGGATCACCTTTCTCCAGATCCGGCAGCCCATGCCCGGCATAATAGACGAAAAGAACTGCATTCTTGCCGATGTTGTTCGGCAAATAACTTTTCAGGTACCCTTCAATTTGTGCACGTGATGCTTTGGCGTCGTTCAGAATAATGAGGTTCTTTTCCGGCACACCGATAACCTTCGTAAAATACTCCGCAATCGATGCAGAATCTCTTGCCGCGAACTCGACCGGCGGGAGCGATGCATAATTCTCGATCCCGACAACAAGTCCCCAATAGTTAGCTTTCGGTTCAACTTTTGCTTTGAGCGGAGCATCGACATTCAACTCCTCAATCTCCAGATTTACCGTGAACTTACTCACCAGCTTGGGTTCATCATCCAGCAGAACCCTGACTTTCCACTCTCCGGTCAGCTTGGCTGCCTTTTCATCCCGGATCGGCAAACGATGCCAGGTAGTCGTTGTACGTTGAAATTTACCGGGAGGAACCGATAACGGAAGTATCTGAGACTTCATGTACAGGTTGCCGTTGGGAGCATACCATTCCCAAACCAGCGAATGCTCTCCAGTCACATTTTCAAGAGCGACATTTGCAACGACCTCGGAATCCTCGGAAGTAAAGATGGGGGGAGCATTTATCAGAAGCATATCTGGAGTGACATTTTTTATCGGAGTCGTCGAAAGGAGCAATCCGCCAACCTTTTGTTGCGGCGTTTTTGTGACATAGTCGGTGACACAACCACCCAAAAAAATACCCAAGAGAGAAAGAAAAAAAATGTGTTTAATTTTCATCATTAAGTCTCCGGATAAAAATGATGCTTTTGGGCGAATAAATTATTGAAAAATAAAGATAATGTCAATGCGGGATAATATTATTTATTTTACATTAATGTGACAGACGCAAAATCATGGAAATAAGTAAGGTGGGAAACTGAGGCTGGTGCGCGGTTTGGGGGGAAAATGGGCTTAACCATCGGATATTTTGTTAAATGCAGCATTTTATAGCACTTCTGTTCTCTTCCCGGAGAAGTTGCCTGTAGCGACAACTGCTTCGTCAAGCAGTTGCCTGCCATGAATTACTGTGAGCACACTTATATCTCCATCCAGACGGTAGACTGCCCGATAGGATTTGTACACGATCTCCCGAATATCGGCACGCTTCACCTCAGGAACAATCCTGTCGCTTTCCTGATAGCGGCCCAGCTTCGCAACAGTCTTTAACAGACCGCGAATCCAGTCTTCAGCCGCTGACGGCTTGTCCATGGCAATATAGGCAGCGATTTCCTGTACTCGTTTCAGGGCAAGCGGGGACCAGACAATCTTCATCGTGCTACCGAGCTCAAGGCCTGCTTCAGCGCCTCATCGTGCGGCATTCCTTCTCCGGCGGCCAGCTGGCATTCGGCAGCATGGATATCCTGAAGCAGATCAAGTCGTTCCATAATCCACCTCTTTTTTGTACATTATTAAGCTCAATATTGAGTACAAAGAATTGAAATGTCAATACCGCTTTTCCATCAGATGTGGAGTCGTTATAATGGCGTGAGGCATTAATATCATAAGCTTCTTCAATAAAGGTTTTACTTTAACCATAGTTTAATACTATTGTGTGGTTAAATTACAAGGCGGGAACCAATATGCTCAACTGGCTATCAATTGAAACACGGACTCTTCATGCCGAGATGATGGAGCGACTCGCCGTCAGGGAAGCACAAAGGAATATCTGTAGCCTGGCCGGGACATTCACAACGAAAACCATCAATGGCACCGAGTACGTCTATTTTCTTCATAGCTCCCCAGGTGGCACGAGGCGCAACATCTGCGTTGGCAAGAGGACGGAAACTCTGGATCAATTGCTGCACCAGCACAAGCTTGGCAGAGCTGAAGAAGCCGGTGACCCCATCGGAATCCGTGAGTTGAGTTTACAATTGAAAGCCGGTCGGGTTGCCACTGCTGACCATGCCATTGCCCGCATTATCCGTGAACTTGCCGACGGCAGCGTTTTTCATGCCGGCGGCGTGCTGGTCGGCACACAATCGTTTGCCTGTATTGGTAATATACTGGGCGTTATCTGGGACAGGACAACGCTCGGCACCCAGGATATCGACATTGCGGCTGATAAAAACCTGTGCATTGCCATACCCGATATATCAGCAGATGTCCCGAAGATTCTTGAAAGCCTGAATATGGGGTTCTTCCCGGTTCCGACTCTCAACAGAAAGCATCCTTCAACATCCTTCTCGATCCGTAAAAGCCCTGTCCGGGTGGATATGCTTACGCCCATGCATAAAAACAATACCGAGCCGGTAAGGATCAGCCGTTTCAATGCCGCGGCTGCGCCTCTCCGCTTTCTGGACTACCTGATAGAAGATCCAATACCCGGAGCCGTCATAAACGGCGATGCCATCGCAGTACGAATCCCCCAACCGATTCGATACGCACTCCATAAACTGATCGTCTCACAGGAGAGAGATGTTACCGCTGGAGCCAAGAAAAATAAGGACTTGTGGCAGGCCCACCAGATTTTGGAATACTTCAAATCCGAACGTCCGCTGGATATAATTCCGGCCTGGGATGATCTCATAGCCCGTGGTTCGGGTTGGCAAAAGAAAGCTTCTCGCGGGCTGACGGAAATGGAGGATATCTTTGGTCGTCTTGATGTTGTGAAGCTATAGTCCAAATATATTCATTTTCAGCGCCGCTTCCGCCCGCCCCTGCCGCCGCTGTCACGCCGGGGCGTTTTCCCGCTGCGGGCAGGCCGCTCGGCAGCCTCCCCGACCGGCTTGAAACGACTCTTCCACCCCTCCGGTTTTTTCCCCTGGACCGGGACTTTTTTATACTCTTCTCCCGGCGCCCGGGCTGAAGCAACAACTCCGGCAAGAGTGAACTCGATCTGGCGCCGTTCCGGACTGGCTGCTGCCACGACGACCCTGACCGGGTCGCCGATCCGGTAGCTGACGCCGCTCCGCTCGCCGATCAGCCTCATCTCCGCCTCCACGAAGCGGTAGGAGTCGTGTTCGAGAGTCGTGACATGGACCAGCCCCTCGACAAAGACGTCAGCGAGTTCGACGAAGAAGCCGAAAGCAGAGACGCCGCTGACAACGCCGCTAAACTCTTCACCGATCTTCTTGACCATGAACTGGACTTTCTTCAGTTCGACGATGTCCCGCTCGGCCTCCATGGCCACCCGTTCGCGCTTGCTCGTATGCTCGCCGATATCGGCCAATGACGCCGGGAACCCGGGGAACGGCGATCCTTTCAGCTTCCCCCGGCCTGCAGCGCCGCTCTGCTGGTGCAGCCATTTGAGCAGGCGATGGACGACCAGGTCCGGGTAGCGGCGGATCGGCGAGGTGAAGTGCGTATAGCAGGGAGCTGCCAGGCCGAAATGGCCGAGGTTTTCAGCAGCGTAACGGGCCTGTTTCATGCTCCTGAGCAGCATACGGTTGACCAGCCGCTCTTCGGGTTTGCCGCTCGAAGCGGCAAGCAGGTTGCGGATATCCTCGGGCCTGATGCTGCGCTCTTCTGCAGGAAGATCATAGCCGAGCGGCCGCAGGTACTCGGCCAGCGCTGCCAGCTTGTCCTGATCCGGCAGTTCGTGGATCCGGTAGAGGGTCGGCACGTCGTGTCCGGTAAGATGAAGCGCCACTGCCTCGTTTGCCGCCAGCATGAACGATTCGATGACCTTGTGGGCAAGGTTCCGTTCCGCCTTGAGGATTGCCTCTGCAGCACCGCTCAGGCCGATGACGAGCTCCGCCTCGGGAAGATCGAAATCGATGCTGCCGCGGGCCGACCGCATCGCCGCAAGAGCTGCGGAAAGCTCTTTCATGAGCATCAGGTCGCTGACCAGCAGACTGTGGGCAGCCTTTGCCTCGCTGTCGTCGTGCTCGATGATCCGGCTGACGATCGTGTAGGTCAGGCGGGCGCAGCTTCTGATGATAGAGGGGTAGAACGAGGAAGCGAGCATCTCGCCGTCCGGATCGAAAAGCATCTCGGCTGTCATGGTCAGCCGGTCGACATCCGGGTTCAGCGAGCAGATACCGTTCGACAGCTCCTCGGGAAGCATCGGGATACAGCGGTCCGGGAAGTAGACTGACGTCCCCCGGATATAGGCTTCACGGTCGATCGGCGATCCGGGAGTGACATAGTGAGCCACATCGGCGATGGATACCCATAAGCGGAAATTCCTCCCCTCTCTCCTGATCGAGACGGCGTCATCGAAATCCCGTGCCGTTTCGCCGTCGATAGTTACCGTAGTATTCCCCCGGAGATCGTTTCTCCCCTGGAGATCGGCATCGGAAAGAGTTTCGGGGACCCCTTTCGCGAATTTCAGGACTGCATCGGGGAACTCGAACGGAAGATCGAACTTCCTGATGATAGTCAAGACCTCGACTTGCGGATCATCCGGTGAACCGAGGATCTCGATGATCCTGCCGAAAGCCGGTTTACGGTCCTCGGGATAGGAGGTCAGTTCAGCGACCACGACCTCCCCGTCCCGGGCATTGCCGTATGCCGATGCCGGTATCAGTATTGACGGCAACCGTTCGTCATCGGGCTTTATGCTGCCGCCGCGGCGGCTCCAGGAAAAGAGGCCGGTGACCCGCTGCACACCGCGCTCTGTCGTCCTGACGATCCGCCCTTCCCTCTTCCCCCTGGGTGACTCGCCTTGAACAATGACCTCGACTTTATCTCCATGGAGATTTTCACGAAGATATCGGGCAGGGATGAATATATCCTCACCGCCACCGGCCGGAGTCACGAACCCGTAGCCATCCCGGTGAACCGAAAGCGTACCTGCCATCCCTTTCAGTTGACCACCTGCTTTTTTCTTCTGCCTTCCTGTCATCCGTGTCCCTTTTTCTCAACCTTGATTGATAGCTATGACATGCGCGGCGTTTAGCCCCGGCTGTTTCCGTTCGTTTCGGCTCTCACTGTCACGGATTCACACTCTAAGCAATAAGATGAACCAGCCTGAAATCAATCATAAATGTCGCCTCTTTGGATAATAATGTCAAATTCCTTTTGCCAACACGCTGATGAAGAGGCTAAACTCAGCAAAAAAGTCACCCCTGAGGGTTTCATGCTTGTACGCTACTCATCCGTCATCTTCGCCACGCTCCTGCTCTCTCTTCCTGCTTCCGGGATCGAGGTGTCGCCAACAGCCCCTGATCCACTCGCACCAGCAGCTGCGCAGATGAAACTGAAGAACTACTCATCCGCAGCAAAGCTTGCAATGGATTCTCCGGAGAGCGGACAGCGCGATCTTCTCACCGGGATCGCCGAACTGAAACGCAAACGGTATGACGATGCGTCAAAGTCGCTCGCAAAGGCGGCAAAAAGCTATCCGCTCCTTGCAGATTATGCCCTGTATTATCAAGCAGAGTCAGACCTACGGAGAGAGCAGAAAACAGAAGCTTTGACTTCACTGAGAACGCTCCTGAAAGAGTACCCGGAATCGCCTCTTGCACGAAGAGCCCTGCTGAAACAAGGGGACCTGCTCTTCGACAGCGGGGATCACCTCTCTGCAAATGCTCTGTATCAGCAGTTTGTCGGGAAGTACGCTTCCGGAAACGATGCTGTCCAGGCATCGTACCGCTCTGCGATCTGCAAAGAGAAAACAGGTGACCCGGCAGGGGGAGCAGGGATACTCCGCTCGATATGGCTCAACTCCCCGGCTACTCTGCAGGCAGCAAAGGCAGAA
Organism: Geobacter sp.; assembly: GCA_009886125.1. Classification (GTDB taxonomy): domain Bacteria; phylum Desulfobacterota; class Desulfuromonadia; order Geobacterales; family DSM-12255; genus VEOV01. The sequence continues at coordinate 10,534 of VFJK01000090.1, forward strand.
GAGGATCTGAATCGCCTTACCGCAGCAGGTACCGCTGTCGCTGTATACTCGTCACAGGAGCTCTTCAAACGGGCCGGCCTCCTGTACGATCAGCGCCGCTTCGAAGCAGCGCTTGCTGCTTTCCTCTTCATTGATGCGAACCCGGAGAAAAAGGAGTTCAAGGAGCGGCTTGCACTCAAGATCGGCCAGACCCTCCTGAAACTGCGCCGCTACAAGGAGGCTGAACAGAGTCTGAATGCTCTTGCCTCAGCCGATGCCGGGAAAGAGACCAGATCCGAAGCTGCCTACCTGATGGCACGGGCAATCGAGAAAAACGGCAGGGACGACGATGCGATTGCCGCCTATAGTAAAGTCGCTGCGGATTTCCCGGACAGCGCTGAAGCAGACAGATCCCTTCTGGATGCCGCTTTTGTCAGAAAATTCCAGAACAGGCCGCTGGATGTGGTCCGACAGCTCCGGAAACTTCTCGACAGGTACCCGAAAACCACCCTGAAGCAGAGAATACTCTGGGAAAACGGCTGGGCCGAGTATCTATCCGGTAACAATCGCCCGGCAGCAGATCTGTTCAAAAAGCTTTTCAAGGCCGAGGAGTACCGTGAAAGGGCTCTCTACTGGCATGCACGGGCATCTGCTGCAGCCGGGGACAGCGCTCTGGCAGCGGAAAACTATGCGACGCTCAAAAAAGATTTCCCGTATGGATTCTATACGCTCCGGGCCCCGAAGAGTTCTTCTGAACCTGCTGACGATTCGATACCGAAGCTCCCGGCTGACCCCAGGGAATCGTTCCCCATGCCGGATGGATTCGAGCGGGTAAAGGCTCTCATCAGTCTGGGTCTTTTAGACGATGCAGGGACCGAGCTCGCTTTCATCAGGAAAAACCCGGGGAAAGTGAAGAACGAGCCGGGGCTTGCACGGCTCTATCTTGAGATCGGCAATCATAATGCTGCAATGGCTCTTTACAAATCCTCCCTGCTGAAACGGACATCCGAGAACAGAAAAGCCTGGACTGCCCTCTACCCGAAGGCATACGCTGATCTGATCCTGAAGTACTCTGAAAAAGCCGGTGTAGATCCAAACCTTGCGTTTGCCGTCATGCGTTCCGAAAGTGCCTTCGCGCCTTCTGCCACCTCGCCGGTCGGTGCACGCGGCCTGATGCAGCTCATGCCGCATACTGCCGCCCTGGTGCTCAAGGAGAAGAAGATCGATCCTGACCGGCTTTATGACCCGGAGCTGAACATCCGGCTCGGAACGAAACACTTACGGGAGCTGATCGACCAGTACAACGGGAATCTCGTGGCAGTCATAGCCTCCTACAATGCGGGCAGCCACAACGTGAACCGCTGGCTCAAGACCTACTCCGGACTGCAGACAGAAGAATTCATCGAAAGTATCCCGTTCGGAGAGACCCGGGACTATGTGAAAAAGGTCCTGGCAACAGCTGACCTGTATAAACGGCTCTACGGCTCGAAATAGTTTTCTTCCTGATATTCATCTGGAGTTTCCACCTAAGAAAAACGTCCAAACCCAACCCCCCTCAATCCCCCCTTGTCAGGGGGGAAGCCCATAAGCCTCCCTTGATAAGGGGAGGTTTGGAGGGGTTACTTCACCATTTGACAGCATACTGATAATCTGTATAATTGCATAACGGTTGCATTCCAATACGTTCCCATATTGAGGATCAGGATGACTGAAGTATCCAAGAGCATCGGCTTTCTCCTGTCAAAGGCCTATCAGCGGGCATGTGCCCTCTACAAAGAGAAATTCGACCACTACAATCTTACCCCCCAGCAGTTCGGACTGTTACGGTTCCTCTGGGAGGAGGACGGTATAACCCAGGTGGATCTTTCAACCAGGAGCCAGATCGACCGGACGACCATCGGCGGACTGATTGACCGGCTTGAACAGTCGAAGCTGCTCGTGCGGCTTCCTCACCCGGGTGACCGGAGAGCCTACCGGATCTCCCTGACCGAATCCGGGAAAGGTCTTGAGAAGGAACTCACGCCTCTTGCTGAAGAGCTTCACAAAGCCATTCTTGCTCCTCTCTCTCCTGAAGAGGTCGTCTTCCTTACAACCATCCTCCAAAAGCTCAGATAAGTACGGAGATCCCATGGAACCCACCAAAACTACGTTCAGGATACTTGCAGGATCGGTTTCTTTGATCCTTTGTCTCGTCTCTGCAGCAGGAGCTGCACAGATCACCCTGAAGGAGTGCCTTGAGCAGGCGCTGCAGAACAATCCATCGCTCAAGGTCAGCCGCAATGACCGCCTGATCCAGTCGGAGAATGTCTCGATCGCTGACAGCAGCTACTATCCCCGGGTGGATCTTCAAGCCGGATACACTGCTCTGCTCGAGCCTCAGGCGATCAAGTCGGGCGGCGGCTCTTTTGAGACCCAGCAGCCCGATTTTGCGTTTGCGTCATTGAGCATCTATCAGACCCTCTACGACTTCGGCCGGAGAGAGCGGCGCAAAGAGCAGGCGTCCCTGCAGGAAGGGACCATCGATTCGAATTACACTGCCTTGAAGAAGGATGTATCTCTCCAGGTCATCAACAGCTACTACGCGGTCCTCCTTCAGGGGAGACTGCTTGCCGCGGCAAAGGACGAGGTCGCCCAGCGGGAACAGCACCTTAAAGTCGCGACCGCTCTGTATGAAGAAGGGGTCACGACACGGAACGACCTCCTCCAGGCGGAGGTAAAACTCTCTGCCAGCAGGCAGAAGCTTCTTTCTGCCGGCAATCAGCTGGGAAACAACTGGCTTCGCCTCAACTATCTCACCGGGAATCCTCCTAAAAACCGGGCGACTCTCTCGGAAGAAGCCACTATTGAACCGCCGCAAACGAAGCCGCTCGAACCGGGAAAACGTGATGAGATCGCTGCCCAGCGATCTGTCATCAAGGCAGGTGAATCCCTGGTGGAAGAGAGCCGGCGTGAGATCTACCCGGAGCTGTTCCTGAAAGCCGGGATCGATTACCTGCAAAACAGCAAGGTCGTCGAGCAGACCATGACAGGTGCGACCATCGGCCTGAAGGTCAACCTGTTCGACGGTATGGCGACAACGTCTCGCCAGAGGCAGGCGGTCAGGATGCTTGACCGGGAAAAAGAGCGCCTCAGATCCCTTGAAGAGAGCCTCTTGCTCGAAGTCAATACCGCCCGGAACGATCTGACTGTAGCTGGCGAGCGGATCAGCATGACGCAGACGGCGATCACCCAGAGCGAAGAAAACCTCCGGATCAACAGTGACCGCTACAGTGCGCAGGTCGGCACCGCTACCGAGGTGATCGATGCCCAGACCCTGCTCAGCCAGGCACGGAGCGATCATTACCAGGCCCTGTTCGACCTTCAGGTGGCCAGGGCACGGGTCAAGCGGGCGACCGGTGAGCTGTAGCCGGCTGAATCCGTGACAATGAGAGCCGTATCGAACGTAAACAGCCGGGGCCGATCGCCGGCTATGAACGTGGAGAATCTAAGCCGGTAGATCTGTGAGGTAACCGGACAATCATCAGTGATGCAAAGGCAGAGGCGTTGCAGTGAGAGACGGCTCTCATTATCACGGATTCAAATGATATCTTAAAACCTCCAAAAAGGAGCAGATTGTGGGAACTGAAGATATCAATACTGAAGGGAAGAGTATCGCCCCGACCGGGAACGGGAAGAAAATAAGAGCGGGCATAATCCTCTCCATCTTCTTCGGAGTGATTATCGCTGTCTTGCTCTGGTGGTGGATACACAACATCAACCGGATCGCGACTGATAATGCTTTCATCGAAGCTCACCTTCATTCGGTTTCATCCAGGGTAGCCGGCAGGGTCGAGCGGGTCGCGGTCAAAGACAACCAGTTTGTCCGGAAAGGCGATCTCCTCTTCGAGATCGATCAGGCAGACTTCCGGGTGAAGATCGACGAAGCTTCAGCGACTCTGGAGATGACACGAAACGAGACATCCGGAGATGTTGCCAAGGTCGATCAGAGCCGGGCTGAACTCGAGCAGAGCAAGGCACGGCTTCTTCAGGCCGGGAGTGACTTGAAGCGGGGAAAAGCCCTGTTCGCAAAGGAGGTCATCCCGCGGGAGCAGCTGGAACGGCTGGAGACAGCGTCAAAGGTAGCTGCTGCGCAGGTCGAGGAGAAGGAAGAGAACCTGAAGCGGACACGAGCCGAAGCAGGGATGAGCAGCAGCGGCAGCAGAGAGGCAAAAAGTGCCCAGCGCAAGGCGCAGCTCGAAGCAGCACGGCTGCAGGCCGGGTATACCAGAATAATCGCCCCGGCTGACGGTTTTGTGACACGAAAGAGCATCGAGCCCGGCAACTATATCCAGACCGGACAGCCGGCAATGGTCCTTGTCTCCCTTGATGATTCCTGGGTCACGGCAAACTACAAGGAGAGCCAGCTGACCTGGGTAAAGCCGGGACAGAAGGTCGAGTTCAAAGTTGACACCTATCCGGGGAAAAAGTTCACCGGTTCGGTCGAAAGCATCATGGCCGGGACCGGTTCGGTGTTCTCCCTCTTCCCGCCTGAAAACGCCACCGGCAATTATGTGAAGGTCGTGCAGCGTATCCCGGTCAGGATAGCCATCGACCACAAAAGCGACCCGGAACACCTCCTCAGGGCCGGCATGAGCGTCGAGCCGACCATCTTCACTGGCCGTACGGTGAAAGACGCTCTTCACAACATGAACCCGTTCCGCTGACAAAACGAGATCCGTAGGGGCGCAGGGCCTGCGCCCTGACTTCGGCATAACCTTTATCTCCAAACGGGCGGACGCCGTCCGCCCCTACACACGGCAAATTGCATGCAAACAGCGCAAAAAACTGTCAACAAGTGGCTCATCACGCTCGCCGTCATGCTCCCCACCATCATGGAGATCATCGACACCTCGGTCGCCAATGTCGCCCTCCCCCATATGCAGGGGAGCCTCAATGCCGGCACCGATGAGGTCACCTGGGTACTGACCAGCTACCTTGTCAGCAATGCCATAGTCCTGCCGATGACCGGCTGGCTGGCCCGGCTGTTCGGGAGAAAGCGGTTCCTCATCACCTGCATCATCCTCTTCACTCTCGCCTCTTTTCTCTGCGGAGCCGCTCCCAACCTGGGGATGCTGATCTTTTTCCGGGTCCTCCAGGGGGCTGCCGGCGGTGCGCTGATCCCGATCAGTCAGGCGATCATGATGGAGACCTTCCCCCCGCATCAGCGGGGGATGGCAATGGCGATCTTCGGCATCGGCGCGATGTTCGGACCGATCATCGGACCGGCGCTTGGCGGCTGGATAACCGACAACATGAGCTGGCGCTGGATCTTCTACATCAATATCCCGATCGGCCTGATCGCCGTCATCATGGCGACCGCCTTCATTCACGATCCGGCCTATTCGCAACGCATAAAGATGAAGATCGACTACTGGGGGCTCATCTTCCTCTCCGTCGGCCTCGGATCTCTCCAGGTGGTCCTTGACAAGGGTCAGCAGGAGGACTGGTTCAACTCGCCGTTCATCCTGGCATTTGCCGCACTGTCGATCATCTCTCTGGTGCTGATGGTCCGGACCGAACTCCGCAATCCGCAGCCGATCGTCAACCTGCGCCTGTTCAAGAACATCTCCTACGCAGCCGGGACCTGCATCATGTTCGTCGTCGGCTTCTGCCTCTACAGTTCGATCATGCTGATACCGCTCTTCCTGCAGACGCTCATGGGGTACAATGCCACAAAAGCCGGGATGGTCCTGGCTCCGGGCGGTCTGGCGACACTCTTCACCATGCCGCTCGTCGGGACGATGCTGCAGAAGTACGACGGCCGGAAGATCGTCCTCTGCGGGCTTTCCATCGGAGCGATCGCCATGTTCCAGATGCGCGGTTTCTCCCTGGATGCCGCTTATCCCGACTTTGTCTGGCCGCGGGTCGTCCTCGGGATCGGCCTGGCCATGACCTTTGTCCCGTTGACCACGATCACTCTGGCGACCATAGCAAAAGAGGAGATGGGGAATGCGACCGGGATGTACAACCTGATGCGGAATATGGGCGGAAGTTTCGGCATCGCCATATCCACGACGGTCCTGGCCCGGGACAGCCAGTTTTTCCAGACCCAGCTGGCCTCCGGTATCAACAGTTTCGGCACGAAGTACCGGATGGCCTATGAGAATATCAAAGCCGCCCTTCTCTATCGCGGCATCGACAGTTTCACAGCCGAGAAGCAGGCGACGACCATGATCTACAACAATCTCCGCCGGCACGCCGGCATGCTTTCCTACAACCACATCTTCTGGTATGTCGGCCTCGCGTTCATCGGCATCATACCGCTGTTGCTCCTCCTCAAAAGGCCGCAGATGGAGCGGCATTGACCATGAGTATTAGGGGAAAGACCGATTGCCCTGCAGGATTATAGCTCAAATACATCTTTCGCTCAGTTGCCTGAGCATGGTATAGATACTTCATATTTTCCGGCAATTCTCCCTGGTTGCGTCGCTGAAGCAGAGTAAAAAATCAGTGGGAATAGCTGCATGAGGCTCACAAAATGGGACATTCTTCCTTGATGAAAGAAAACCGCGACGAGCAGCGTAACGAGATCATGAAAAAAACACCCGGAGAGCGGTTGCTGGCCGCGCTTGAGCTTTCGGATGCCTGCGCTGTTTTCAATAGTGCTTCCAGAAAGGCTCTGGAGGAAAAACGTGCTGCTGGAAAAGCTTAATCAGGCATTGGCTGTATTGACAGTCCTGCGCAACGAAGGACGCATCGGCGGATTTACCCTTATCGGCGGCTTGGCAGTTTCTGCCTGGAGTCCGCCCCGGGCAACCATGGATGTCGACCTGCTGGTCCTTGTCGAATCGAACAACCTGAACCATCTTGTGCAAGCGCTCTGCGCTGCAGGGATGGATGCAGAACTCCGGCGCGGCGACTTTGACGATCCCATCCCCTGGCTGATTCGCGCCGACTGCCTCGACATCATCGTCGCTACTAAAAAATACGAGGCAGAGGCCATTGAACAGAGCATTTCCGTTCGTATTGCGGGGAAGGATGTTCCGGTAGCATCTCCCGAATACCTCATCATTCTCAAGCTGAAGGCCGGCGGGCCGCGAGACCTTCTCGACGTTCAGGAACTTCTGGCAGCAAATCTCGTCGATCGGGTATTGCTTGCCGAACTTGCGTCACGCTTTCAGGTAGCGCTCAGTCCTGCGTAACAGAAAAGGTTCTGGTTTTGATGGATGTTTTTGCCTTTCATCTCTGCCCCTTCCGCATCTCCGCTTGAACCCAAAAGGAGCACCATGAAGAGCACCAATCCACTCTGCATCGACCTCGACCAGCCGGGACTGACCGGCTTTCGCCAGTTCATCAGCTCCTGGCTCTACCGCGGCAATGATCTCAACCTGCTGGTCGATCCCGGTCCGCTCTCGACCATACCGCACCTCATCGCCGAATTGCGGCGCCACGGGGTTGAACGGCTCGACTACATCCTCCTCACCCATATCCATATCGATCATGCCGGCGGCACCGGAGCGCTGCTGCAGGAATTTCCGGCTGCCAAAGTCATCTGCCATCCGGACGGCATCCGGCATCTGGTCGCCCCGGCAAAGCTCTGGGAGGGATCGCAAAAGGTTCTCGGCCCGGAACTGGCCGCTGCCTATGGGGAGATCGTCGCGGTGCCGGAGGGGAGTATCCTCTTCGAGGAGGTGATCGGCACGACCGGTGTCCGCGCCTTCCTGACCCCCGGCCATGCCCAGCATCACTGCTGCTACCTGCTTGGCGACCTCCTCTTTGCCGGTGAAGTCGCCGGCGTCCGCTCAGTCGTGCCGGACGGGATCCTGATCCGGCCGGCAACGCCCCCCCGTTTCATCCTGAAGATCGCTCTCGATTCGGTAGAGCGGATGCTGGCGCTCAAGCCCAGGCGGATGGTGTTTGCGCATTACGGGATGGTCGATACGGCGGTGAAGCATCTGAAGATTGCCAGAGATCAGCTACTGCTCTGGGTCAAAGGGGCAGAGGCCGTCGCAGCTGTTCCCGAAGCAGAGCGGGAAGAGGCCTTCTTCAACTGGCTGCAGGAGCATGACAAACATTACCGGAACATGGCGCAACTGCCTGAAGATATCAGGTCACGTGAACGGTACTTCTTCGGGAATACGTATCGGGGGATGGCGGAGTATGTTGCGGGTACTGCGTGAGGGTAAAAGGCAGGATGCTCTTATAGTAATTGGCGGATAGAGTGTCTGAATATCAGGGTGGGGCTCTCCTGGCTCGGGTCAAGCAGCAAAATGCAAACGTCATCAAATGAACTCACAACCCCGCAGCATGTTGTACCATTAAGGAGAACAACCGTTACAACCTTCCCTTCTTTTCGAGCCTCGTTTAGAAACGCGGCATAAACGTTGAACGCTACCTTAATCATTGTAATGTCTCCAGCTTTAACCCCTAACCCAACAGGTAAAGATTGGTTTTTTCGGTTTTCAGGTTTTATCCGCGTTCAGGATCAGGCATGACGTATTTCGGCATGCAAATCCACACCCAGAGCCCTGATCACTTTCATAACCGTCTCGTAACGCGGTTTCGCGCCAGGAGAAAGCGCCTTGTAAAGGCTTTCCCGGCCTAAACCGGAATCTTTTGCCAACTGGGTCATGCCACGAGCACGAGCCACCGCTTTCACAGCCGTAAGAAATGCGTCAGGATCGGGGTCTTCCAGTGCAGCAGTCAAGTAGGCAGCAATTGTCTCTTCGTTGTCGAGGTAATCAGCACTGTCAAATGGAGTAAAATTGGTCATGGTATTATTCCTTGGATAATGTACTCGCCATTTCTATGGCATGCTTGATGTCACGTTTCTGAGTCGATTTGTTGCCACCCAGAAGCAGCAGGTAAATTACTGTACCCCGCCGGGTGAAATAGACACGATAACCGGGGCCAGAGTGAATCCGCATCTCGAAAACCCCTTCCCCCACCGGCTCGCAGTCACCAAAATTGCCTTTTACCGCACGATCAAGCCGCAAAAGAATCCGGGCTTTTCCAACGTGGTCTTTCAGCCCAGTCAGCCAGACATCAAATTCAGTGGATTTCTGGAATATGTTCATGACAATAGTGTATTCATTCGGATACATAAGTCAAGTCAATTACGGCGAAGTCTATCCTGAGGTGCCGCTGTCCCTAATCGGGAAAAGCGGATCAGGCAAAACAAGACACCTTTGATCACGCGACGACGCACCAGAAGTAGGCGCCTCTATTTAAGCTCTGACATTCCGCAAACAGCTCCCCAAGGGTATCGGAATGACCTTCATCGGCGTCAGCACGATGCGGTTCTCCTCTATCGTTACATCGAAAAGATCGATGCCGGGGAAATTGCTGACAATCTCCTTGGGCAGGGTTAGCTGGTTCTTGGATGTTCTCTTGGCAAGCATGTCTTGTTCTCCTTACAGCAAGGAAACCTTACTTTACAAAAACAATCAAGCAGGGGGTTCGATTTGAGCTGTAAAAGAAAAAGGCGCCACCAGGGCGCCTTTTCAAATTCATCATAATGCTGCAAACAACGATCTACGGCAGTTCGTTCAGATCCTTGAGCATATCGTTCACATCCAGCCCGTGAGCGTTTGCTCCCTGCTCGAGGGACTCGTTCTGTGCTCCCATGCAGCCGATGCAACCGAGGTTGTACTTCCTGAGGACCTGTGCTACTTCCGGGTGTGTCTGCAGTGCCTGCGCAAATGTCATGTCCTTGTTGAATCTCTCACTCATGGCGTTTCCTCTCTTTTTTGATGGATAGTGTATCGTTCCCTGAAGACTTAGTTAACAGGTCACGTATTTGATCTCGATGATCTCGTACTCTCTGGTCCCGGCCGGCACCTTGACTTTGACGCTGTCATCGAGCTTGTGCCCGATCAGAGCCTTGCCGACAGGTGAGGTGCAGGAGATCTTGCCGAGCTTGATATCGGCCTCTTCCTCGCCGACGATCTTGTAGCAGACCTCTTCTTCGCTGGATGTATCGTAGAGTGTCACGGTCGCACCGAAGACGACCTTGTCAGGCTTCAGATTCGAAAGATCGATGACATAGGCACGGGCAAGCTTGTCCTGAAGCTCCTGGATACGCCCCTCGATGAAACCCTGTCTGTTTTTGGCCGCATCATATTCTGCATTTTCCGAAAGATCGCCATGGGCCCGGGCTTCGGCAATATCCTGAATAACCTTGGGGCGCTCTTCGCGGATCATCCGCTTGAGCTCATCCTGCAGAGACTCATGACTCTCTTTTGTCATTGGTACCGAGTGTGACATTAAATAGTGACTCCTTAAAAAAAACTGCCGGGGCGGCAGTGACTGCCATACCCCGGTGTAAGCAATATATATGAAATCATCTCAATCAGGCAAGAAAATCTTGCAGCGCCTTGACGCTGAGGCCATCCTGCTGGATCGCGACGATCGCATCGACACAGGCCCTTGCACCGGAAACGGTGGTAAAGTAGGTGACCCCGCTGATCAGGGTCTCTCTCCTGATGGAGAACGAGTCGACGACAGCCTGCGCTCCATGAGTCGTGTTGATGACCATGGCGATATCGCCGTTCTTGATCGCATCGACGATGTGAGGGCGGCCTTCGAGCACCTTGTTGACGGTCTGGACCTTGATCCCCTTCTCCTTCAGGTAGACTGCCGTGCCGCGTGTGGCAATGATGTCAAACCCGGCACTGCAGAGATTGGCAGCGATCGGTACGAGATATTTCTTGTCGGAATCCTTGACGCTGATAAAGACCTTGCCGCTGGTCGGCAGCTTGACCCCTGCCCCGAGCTGGGCTTTGGCAAAAGCTTTGGCAAAGGTATCATCGATCCCCATGACTTCGCCGGTCGATTTCATCTCCGGGCCGAGGATGGTATCGACACCGGGGAATTTGACGAACGGGAAGACCGACTCCTTGACCGCGATATGCTTGATGCTGATCTCCTCAAGGATCCCCTGCTCCTTGAGACTCCGGCCCCCCATAATACTGGCGGCTATCTTTGCCAGAGGTCTGCCGGTCGCCTTTGAGACGAACGGGGAGGTCCGTGATGCCCGCGGATTCACCTCAAGGATGAAGATCTCGTCGCCTTTCAGGGCAAACTGCACGTTCATGAGCCCCTTGACACCCAGTTCAAGAGCCATGAGACGGGTCTGCCTCCTGATCTCGTCGACGACTTCTGCTGATATGGAGTAGGGAGGAAGCGAGCAGGCCGAGTCGCCGGAGTGGATCCCGGCCTCTTCGATATGCTCCATGATCCCGCCGATGACAAAATCGGTACCGTCGCAGAGAGCATCCACATCGATCTCTATCGCCTCGTCCAGGAACTTGTCTATGAGGATCGGGTGCTCGGGAGAGACCAGAACCGCGGTCAGCATGTAGCGGCGCAGGTTATCGACATCATAGACGATCTCCATGGCCCGGCCGCCAAGCACGTAGGAGGGGCGGACAACGACCGGATAACCGATCCGGTCCGCGACCTTCTCGGCCTCTTCGAATGAGCGTGCCGTGCCGTTTTCAGGCTGTTTCAGGCCAAGTTTGTGCAGCATCTCCTGAAAACGCTCACGGTCTTCAGCCCGGTCGATCGAATCGGGTGACGTCCCGATGATCGGCACTCCGGCCTTCTCCAGCGCCACTGCTAGCTTCAGCGGGGTCTGGCCGCCGAACTGGACGATGACCCCGTAGGGCTTCTCGATATCGACGATGGAGAGGACATCCTCATAGGTGAGCGGCTCGAAATAGAGACGATCGGAGGTATCGTAATCGGTCGAAACGGTCTCCGGATTACAGTTGACCATGATGGTCTCATACCCGTCAGCAGCCAGGGCAAAGACCCCGTGGACACAGCAGTAGTCGAACTCTATCCCCTGCCCTATCCGGTTCGGACCGCCGCCGAGGATAATGATCTTTTTCCGGTCGGTCACCTCTGCCTCGCACTCGTCCTCGTAGGTCGAATAGAGATAGGGGGTGTAGGCGACGAACTCCGCAGCGCAGGTATCGACCCGCTTGAATACCGGCGTTACCCCGAGCGTAAGCCTGAGCTGACGGAGCTCTTCCTCGTTTTTACCCCAGAGCTTGCCGAGGAACTTGTCACTGAATCCATACTGCTTTGCCTCGCGCAGGATCGCCGCAAGTTTTTCTTTGGGAGTTCCCTCCAGCTTTACCGTTTTGAGCTCTTCTTCTTTCTCGATTATCTGCCTGATGTTGTGCAGGAACCAGGGGTCGATGGCGGTGATCTCGTGGATCTCCTCGACCGTCATCCCGGAGCGCAGGGCATCGCCGACGTACCAGAGGCGGTCACAGTTCGGGGTCCGCAGCTTTTCGTTCAGGGTCTGCTGCTCTTTTGTCGAAAGTGCCCTTCGTGTCTCGCTGGCAAGGTCGAACAGGCGGGATTCAAAGCCGGCAGAGCCGATCTCAAGGGAACGGAGCGCCTTCTGCAAAGACTCCTTGAAGGTCCTGCCGATCGCCATGACCTCACCGACTGATTTCATCTGGGTCGTCAGGGTCGCATCGGCAGCCGGGAATTTCTCAAAGGTGAACCGGGGGATCTTGGTGACCACATAATCGATAGTCGGCTCGAAGCAGGCCGGCGTTTCGCGGGTGATATCGTTGATGATCTCATCGAGCCGGTAACCGACTGCCAGTTTGGCAGCGATCTTGGCGATCGGGAAACCGGTCGCCTTCGATGCCAGGGCCGAAGAGCGCGACACGCGCGGATTCATCTCGATGACCACCAGGCGGCCGTCAAGCGGGTTGATGCCGAACTGGATGTTGGAGCCGCCGGTATCGACCCCGATCTCGCGGATGATCTTCAGCGATGCATCGCGGAGGATCTGGTACTCCTTGTCAGTCAGCGTCTGTGCCGGGGCGACGGTGATGGAGTCACCGGTATGGACACCCATCGGGTCCAGATTCTCGATCGAACAGACAATGACCACGTTGTCCGCCGTATCCCGCATGACCTCAAGCTCGTACTCTTTCCAGCCGATGACCGACTCTTCGACCAGGATCTCATCGGTCGGCGAAGCATCTATGCCGGCCATCGCCATCCGCTCGTACTCCTGCATGTTGTAGGCGATGCCGCCGCCGGTGCCGCCAAGCGTGTATGACGGCCGGATGATAGCCGGAAAGCCGATCTCCTTGACCACCTCCATCGCTTCGACATAGTTATGCGCCAGACCGGATTTGGGGACGGCAAGATTTATCCGCTGCATGGCCTGCTTGAAGAGCGTGCGGTCTTCCGCCATCTTGATGGCAGGAAGCTTGGCGCCGATCAGCTCGACCCCGAATTTCTCCAGAATCCCCATCTCGGCAACAGCTACGGCTGTGTTCAGAGCCGTCTGCCCTCCCAGGGTAGGCAGCACCGCATCAGGACGCTCCTTCTCGATGATCTTGGCCAGCATCTCCGGTGTCACCGGCTCCACATAGGTGCGGTCGGCAAAATCAGGATCGGTCATGATAGTAGCAGGGTTGCTGTTCAGCAGCACGACCTCGTACCCCTCCTCCTTCAGTGCCTTGCAAGCCTGCGTTCCGGAGTAGTCGAACTCGCACGCCTGGCCGATGACGATCGGTCCGGCGCCGATGATGAGTATCTTATGTATGTCTGTACGTTTTGGCATTTACTGGTGACTCCTTCTGGTAATTATCTGAAAGTGAATATTTGTAGTCGAGCGGGACCGTTCCTAAACCGATCCCCGGTCATCGTCAAGCTCCTGGACCCAGCCGTTCTCCAGCCCGTTCGCCTCAAGAGACGCTCGTGCTGCAGCATAATCCGCATGGGTCAACGGACGGTCGATCCCGTCGGTATGAGCGGCTGTATGGGCGGGAAAATACTGGCTCATCAGGGCGACATGGGTATCGACACCAGGATTTTCTGCTATCCATTCGAGTGTCTCACTGCTGCCGGCTTTCCCTTCCGGAAGGACCAGATGACGGATGATCAGACCTTTGACAGCGATCCCGTCTTCATCGGTCTGCAGATGGCCCACCTGACGGAACATCTCCCTGACTGCCGGACGGTTCGCATCCTTATATCCATCAGCCGAAGAGATATCAGCTGCTACAGCATTGTCTGAATATTTCATATCCGGCAGATAGATAGAGACTATTCCTTCAAGCAGTTGTAAAGCATCGACCTTCTCGTAGCCGCTGGAGTTCCAGACGATCGGCAGACTGAATCCTTCCGGGACAGCCAGCCATACAGCAGCCAGGATCTGCGGCAGAAAATGGGTCGGCGTGACGAGGTTCAGGTTGTGCGCCCCGCGCCGCTGCAAGGCACACATCTTCTCTGCCAAACCCCGGGTGGTCAACTCACTCCCCGACCCGAGCTGGCTGATCGGGAAGTTCTGGCAGAACCGGCATTTCAGGGAGCAGCCGGTGAAGAATATCGTCCCCGAACCTCTGCTTCCCGATATGGGGGGCTCTTCCCCCTTGTGCAGATTTGCCGAGGCGATTTTCGGCTTCAGCCCTGACCGGCAGATACCCTGCTCGCCCTTGATCCGGTTGACCCCGCAGTCATGGGGGCAGAGATCGCAGGAAGCAAGCCGGGCATAGGCAGCTTTCACCCGCTGCAGCAGCTCTCCTGAATTGTAAAGATCGATGTAGGTCATTTTGATTACTCGTAGGGGCGGACGGCGTCCGCCCAGGGCGCATGCCATGCGCCCCTACCGGTTCTTCTCCATCATTTCTACGAACCGTGCAAACAGATACTGCGAATCATGCGGCCCCGGTGACGCCTCCGGATGATGCTGTACCGAGAAGATCGGCAGTTCGCAGTGGCGGATACCTTCGACCGTCTGATCATTGAGGTTTATATGCCCCAGACAGGCCGTATCTCCAAGCGAATCGAGGTCAACAGCGAATCCGTGGTTCTGCGCCGTGATCTCCACTTTTTTGGTCGTCATATCCATAACCGGCAGGTTCGAGCCGTGATTGCCGAAAGGGAGCTTGACGGTCTTCCCGCCCAGTGCAAGACCGAGGAGCTGATGGCCGAGACAGATGCCGAAAACAGGTTTTTTGCCGACGAATTTCCTGATCTCCTCCTGAACCTTCACCAACGGCTCGGGGTCACCAGGTCCATTGGAAAGGAAAATACCGTCCGGATTCATCGCAAGAGCCTCTTCCGCTGGGAATGTGGCCGGGACAACGGTCACGTCACACCCAGCATCGACGAGACAGCGCAGGATGTTGAATTTGATCCCGAAATCGTAGGCGACGACCTTGTACTTGAGGGTTGCCGGATCGACCTGGGGATAGCCGCTCTCCAGATCCCACACCCCTTCAGTCCAGTGATACGGTCTTTCACAGGAGACGCCGCTTGCGAGGTCAAGTCCTGACATGCTCGGTGCGGCTTTCGCCTTGGCGACCAGGTTGGCATGATCATGGTCAACGGTAGAGATCACGCCGTTCTGTGCCCCCTTGTCACGCAGGTGGCGTGTAAGAGCCCGGGTATCGATCCCCTGGATGCCGACAACGCCGTTCTCTTTGAGATAGGCGTCAAGGCTCATGGTCGCCCGCCAGTTCGAATAGCAATCCAGATACTCCTTGACGATGAATCCGGACAGGAACAGCCCCCGGCTCTCGATATCCTCAGGATTTATGCCGGTGTTGCCGATCTGGGTATAGGTCATGGTCACCATCTGCCCGCGATATGAAGGGTCGGTAAGGACCTCCTGGTAGCCTGACATGGCAGTATTGAAGACCACCTCTCCTGTTGCTTCGCCGGTCGCACCGAACGATCTCCCCTCGAAAATGCGCCCGTCAGCGAGCGCAAGAATTGCTTTCATGTTTTAGTGCTCCAGTATTTATTTATGCTTTGACCAGTTTTCCTGCAACGATTGTAGCAACAGCTTTTCCCTTCACCTTCCAACCGATAAACGGAGAGTTTTTCGACTTGCTGGAGAGCTTCTCCGCATCGACAGTCCACTCAACTGCAGGATCAAAAAGAGTGATGTCGGCAACTGATCCGGCTTTGAGGCTTCCACGTGCAATGCTGAGTATTTTAGAAGGGTTGCATGACATCTTCTCAACCAGTTGCTTAAGTGAGAGCACCCCTTCCTCGACAAGCGCAAGAGAGAGTGGCAAGGAGGTCTCAAGACCGATGATGCCGTTCATCGCTTCATTGAATTCGATATCCTTCTCATCAAGATGATGCGGGGCATGATCAGTAGCGATGCAATCGATCGTACCGTCTTTCAGTCCTGCCTTTATCGCTGCGACGTCATCTGCTTCCCGAAGCGGCGGGTTCATCTTGGCATTGGTGTTATATCCCCGGACCGCATCATCTGTCAGGGTGAAGTAGTGCGGTGCCGTTTCGCAGGTGACCTTCACGCCACGAGCCTTTGCCTCCCGGATGATCCTGACCGAGTCTTTTGTGGAGACATGGGCGATATGAATCGGCGACCCGGTGTACTCCGCCAGCATCACATCCCGTGCAGTCGCGATATCCTCGGCAACTCGCGGGATCCCCTTCAGACCGATCTCGGTCGAGGTGAACCCTTCGTTCATGGCCCCTTCACCGACCAGGGAGAGGTCTTCAGCATGGGATATCACCATGATCCCCATGCCGCGGGCATACTCAAGTGAGCGCCTCATCAATTCTGAACTCACCACCGGCTTGCCGTCATCCGATACCGCGACACAACCGGCTTCCTTGAGCTCTCCCATCTCGGACATCCGCTCACCGTTCATGCCGTAGGTGATAGACCCGACCGGAAAGACATTGCAGAAACCTTCCGACTTCGCCTTGTTGATAATATAGCTGGCAATCGCCTTGTTATCGATGACCGGCTTGGTATTCGGCATGCAGCAGACCGAGGTAAAACCTCCGGCTGCAGCAGCACGTGTACCGGTAATGATATCTTCCTTGTACTCAAGACCCGGATCCCGCAGATGGACATGCATGTCGATCAGACCGGGAACGACACATTTGCCCGATGCATCGACGACTTCAACACCGGCAGGGGCAGAAAGCCCTTTACCGAGTTCCTTGATTACACCCCTTTCAACCAATACATCCAGCACCTCATCCAGACCCTGACTCGGGTCAATCACTCTGCCACCTTTTATCAGTAAACTCATTGTGTCACCTCGTTAAGAGAGTAATTTGTAATATCTTGCAGAACGGTCAATTTTGCGCCGGATCAAGGCTGTCGAGGAGTTGCGCGGAGGCGTAGCGACGCTACGCCGCACAAGCGGCTCCGAAGACTTACGCCGAGCCGGCGGAAAAGTGGCCGTTCATCACCCTACTCCAGTTCGCCTCCGCAGACGTGATATAGCATCGCCATCCTCACCGCCACCCCGTTCTCCACCTGCTTCAGGATATGCGACTGATCGCCGTCCACAACAGCAGAAGACATCTCGACGCCGCGGTTTATCGGGCCCGGATGCATGACCATGGCATCAGGTTTCGCAAACTTGAGATTGACCGGATTCAACCCGAAATAGCGTGAATACTCCCTCGTGTTGGGCATCAACGTTTTCCCCTGACGTTCCTGCTGTATCCTGAGCATCATGACAACATCGGCATCCTGGATCGCTTCTTTCATTGTTGCACAGGAGGTCACATTGCCAAGCTTCTCGACTCCCGGAGGAACCATGGTCGGTGGACCGGCAACGAAAATCTGGGAGCCCATCTTGGTCAGCCCCTGAATGTTGGACCGGGCAACACGGCTGTGGGTTATGTCGCCGACAATAGCGACTTTGAGCCCATCGAGCCTTCCGAAACGGTCCTTCATGGTCAACATGTCCAGAAGGCCCTGCGAAGGGTGTTCATGAGTCCCGTCACCGGCATTTATTATGGAGCAGTTCGGCATCTTCTTTGAGAGAAAGTAGTGGGAACCAGAGACGGCATGCCGCATGACAATGATGTCGGGCTTCATTGCCAGAAGGTTGAGTGCAGTGTCGGCAAGTGTCTCCCCCTTTGTCGAAGAACTGGAAGAAGTCGTAATATTGACCGTATCAGCCGAAAGCCGTTTCCCTGCGATTTCGAAAGATGTTCTTGTCCTGGTAGAGGCTTCATAAAAGAGATTGATGATCGTTTTGCCCCGAAGCGTCGGTACTTTCTTGATGTCGCGGCTGTTTATCTCGCGCATGTTCTCTGCGGTCGATATCAGCAGCTCTATCTCTTCCTTTGTCAGATCCCTGAGTGCAATGATATCCTTGTGCCTGAACTCCATTGAATCCTCCCCCTCATATATAGTGGTTGCAGACGACTGACTCGCTACTTTTCGAGAACGACTTCGAGTGGAACTTTTGACTCATCAAAAATGACCTGGATATTCTCTTTAATGCTGGTCGGAACGTTCCGTCCGACAAAATCAGCCCGTATCGGAAGCTCCCGATGCCCCCGGTCAACAAGCACTGCCAGCTGGATCGATGCAGGCCTGCCATGATCCATGATCGCATCCATTGCAGCCCTGATCGTACGGCCGGTAAACAGGACATCATCGACAAGGATCACCTTCCCTCCTTCGATATGGAAAGGGATATCGGTCTTTCCTACGGGGAGATGAACTGCATTTCCTTTGTAATCATCGCGGTAAAGTGTAATATCCACCTCCCCGACCGGCATTCTGCCGCCTTCAATCTCCTCAAGCCTTTTGGCCAATTCATGCGCCAGATATACCCCTCCCGTCCTTATGCCGACAAGGACAAGATTCTGTGCCCCCTTGTTTCGTTCAAGAATTTCATGGGCTATCCTAGTCAACGCCCTGCGAATCCCTGTCCCATCGAGAATTACCGTACTCTCTTCACCCATGAACTCCCCCCTGTCTGACCACAATAATATCTTCTAACGTACTGAAACAAAAGAGCCTTCCCGCGCAGATGCAGAAAGGCTCTTCTCAAAAGAAATGATAAAGATAGTTTCAGACACCTTTGCTAACCTCACGGGGTTATCTTAAAAGGTAAATTTCTAGAGACAAAATATAGCCGACGAGGATCTAAGTCAAGGCAATTTTTTGCCATGTAAAAACAAAAAACGGCCGCCCATTTAAGAGTAGCCGTCGATTTTCAAGTGGTGATCCCAAGGGGACTTGAACCCCTGTTACCGACGTGAAAGGCCGGTGTCCTAACCGCTAGACGATGGGACCGTGACAAGTGCTTGACAGTCCTGTTTGCCAAGAAAAATGTTTATAGCAGAGCAGAAAATTTGAGTCAAGCTTTTTTGAAAACCATGCTCATCTGGCGATGATTTTGATAAATTTGAACAGGTAGTCAACTCCGGACCAGACCGTGATGATAAAGGCAATCCAGAGATAAAACATCCCTACGTTGTGCATGTTTACCAGAAAGAGCGGATTGCTTGATGAAAAGAGCCAGGGATAATCGTAATGAAGCAGAAGAGCTATAATCGCTACAATCTGGAAAATGGTCTTGAACTTCCCGAGATCACTCGCTGCGATGACTATCCCTTCCGAAGAAGCGATCCCTCGAAGTCCGGTTATAATTATCTCGCGGCCCAGAATCACCAGAACCATCCATGCCGGAACTCGTCCCAATGGCGTAATCATTATCAGGGCAGCCATTACTATCAGTTTATCGGCAATGGGATCGAGGAATTTGCCGAACACGGTAACAATCCCCATTTTCCGTGCGAGATACCCGTCAAGCCAGTCGGTAAATGAGGCGACAGAAAAGAGTGCTGAAGCCCAGAAACAGGGCTCTTTCTCACCGGTCATAAGCAGAAAGACCATAAGCGGAATAGCTGCTATGCGCATCAAAGTCAGGATATTGGGAATGTTCCAAATTGAATTTGGCTTCAGAACTGATTCAGACATCTGCCTACCGATCCCGGGATGTATTAGTTGGACATATAGGATTTCTGATAATTAAGGACCTTGGAGACATAGTTTCGAGTCTCCTCATATGGAGGGACACCGCCATATTTTGCAACTTTTGTAAGCCCTGCATTGTATGCGGCAAGGGCAAGTGTCACATCACCCTTGAACGTGTCCAGCAGGAACTTCAAGTATCTGACTCCTCCCCGGATATTATCGCTGGGGTTGAACGAGTCGCTTACCTTGAGGTGCTGAGCCGTACCCGGCATCAACTGCATGAGCCCGGCTGCACCCTTGCTCGAAACTGCGTTCGGATTATATCCCGACTCGGCATGAATGACCGCTTTCACCAATGATTTTGGAACTCCGTATTGATTGGCATACGACGAAATAAGCGAGTCGAATTCAGCCGGGTTCCTGGAAAGCTTTCCTATGCCGAAGGTGGTCCTGAGCCTTTTGTCCTTTTCAATGTCGCGCATGAAGATCTTGAATTTCCGATCAGTGGGAGCATCGGTAAAATGGAGGGTTCCGTCCGGATCCTCGTACCGGTAGATGTCTGCAGACGAGCTTTGCGACAAAAGCAAAACTGCAAAGAGCATGACAACAGATGCGTGTAACCTGTAACCAACCATAAAACCACCTTGTTTCGTATATATAGTCGAATTATACGCTTATTACAAGCTGCAATAAAGACGATAAATTTCTGGATGAAAAAAGGATTTGACAAAAGAAGGCGAGAATATTTATATATATGAATATGCAGGCTCAAAGGAGTTGATTATGGCATTCAAGAAAGAGATGAACTTTGCCGAAGAGTCAGAAGTACTGAAAGTCCTTGGCCACCCTGTACGGCTTAAAATTGTTACAGGGCTTTGCAGCAAGGAGTGCAATGTAAAGAACATATGGGAGTGCCTGGGACTTCCTCAGGCAACTGTTTCGCAGCATCTGGCCTTATTGAAGAACAAGGGGATCATAACCGGAAAGCGTGAAGGCGCAGAGGTTTTTTACTCCGTGATACATCCTCTTGCAATAAAAATAGTGGGAATTCTTTCCTAGGAGTCTGTCGGACTTGGGAAATCGAAGCGAAAATTCGGATGGGCGTGGGCAGATTTTGTCGATTTTGAAGGTCAATAGTTGTTCTATTGACCAAGAAAGCGGCGAAATATGAACCGTCCAGACGGATTTGCAGCAGATTTATTCCAAGTCCGACAGACTCCTAGAGTTCAACTCTTGAAGGCTTTACCGTATATCACTTCGTAGGTAGCCGGTATACCGTTTACGGCACCAAATCTCTGCTGATACGTCCGAATCATCCCGACCATGACACTTCTGCCGGAAAGACCTCCAATCGCTTTTCCTGAAGCACTGCCAGCCCCGATCCCCTTCAAAGAGTTGAGAAGAGAATACACATCTCTATGGATCTCGACCTCGGTCTCACTTTTTGCAGAAGCATCTATGAATCCGGCTGTTAACAGGATATCCAGGACTTCTTTTAAAGTTGCAAATTGATGCGTTCTGTCAGGCAGCGCCTTGCCTGCAGTAGAAACAGCTGACGTATAAGACTCTCTGAGTTCAAAAAGAGTCCTTTCTCCAAACAGTGCAAAAGAGAACCAGCTCTGCGGTCTCAGAACACGAAAGACTTCGGTAAAGGCAGTCTCAAGTGGATCGATCCATTGATAGGTCGAAGTTGAAACCACAAGATCGAAACTTCCTTCACGAAAAGGGAGCGACTCCGCATCACCACATGCCAAAGAAAAATTACTACTGCCTTGAAAGCGTTTTTGAGCACAGGATGTCATCCCGAATGCAAGATCGACCCCTACCAGCTCACTCTGAGGGAACCTGGTATTCAATGACTCCATAAGCCTCCCTGTCCCGGCCCCTATATCAAGGATCGCTGCAGGTGGAGTCATATCCTCCGTCATCAGTTCGACAAATCGGTCAGTCACCCTCTTCTGTACAATGGCAAGTGAATCATATTGATCCGCATGACTGCTAAAGGCTTTTCTGACAATATCCCTTACAATGGCGCTCATAGAGACTCAACAAAACCTGTCATCAAAGTATTAAACTTTTCAGGCTGGGAAAGAAAAGGCGCATGGCCGGTGTTTTCAAAAAGTTCAAGATCAGCATCAGGAATTTTTGATGACATGAATTCGGATGCCCCTGGCAGACAGATCTTGTCATCCAGTCCATGGACAAGGAGGACAGGGGCTGAAATTTCCGGCAAAATGCCTCGTAGATCGGTATCGATCAGTTCCTGCAAGGCAGATACTGCTATCCGGTAAGACGGCAATTTCCCGACTGTTTGAGCAGCTATCCCGGTCAGCTCGGATTTGCTTACCTCCCCGTTTGCGAACATCCCCTTGAAAAACTCCCCGGCGGTTGACACATACTCTCTTTTGAGTCTCAAGGAAATACTCCTGACTTCTGATAACGGAACACCGAAAATATAATCGCTCTGCATACAGAAACAGGGAGTACCCGCAACAAGTATCATCCCGGCCACCCGGGAGCTCATTTCGTGATAAAACCGGATAGCGATCTGTGCCCCCATTGACCATCCAGCCAGCACTATCTGATCGATCATCAGATGATCCAGGAGTGTGACGATATCCTTCAGACAGCTTCCATAACTGAACTCGGTCTCATTTGAGTCACCATGCCCCCTGAAATCGATTGTTATGATACGAAACTGCCCGGATAATGGCTGCTGAAACGACCAGACTTTACTGGACATCATCCAGCCGTGAAGAAACAGGACCGGAGTCCCTTCACCATGGTCGGAGTAGAGTATGACTGTTCCATCAGCAGAAACGAACTCGAACATTTCAGATAACACCGATTCTTTGTCCGGCTTCAACGAATTTTGACGCAGAAACTTCAAGGTCAGCCTTTGAATGAGTAGCCATAACCGTGCACCGTAGCCGACATTTCCCGGGCGGAACGGTTGGCGGGCGAATGCCCTGGGCAAAAATCCCGTTTTCAAACAGAATCCTGGAAAACTCCATCGTCTGCTCTGCACCACCCACCATGACAGGAATGATCTGAGTAGAGCTGTCAAGAGTATTAAAGCCGGCTGCTGAAAGAAGCCCGGAGAAAAGAACCCGGTTAGACTCCAGTGAACTTCTTAACCTGTCACCCTCAGGAGATGAAACGATATCTATGGCGGCGATGGATGCAGCCAGGACAGAGGGAGGGAGCGATGTGGAAAAGATGAAGCTCCGTGCCTTGTTACGGAGAAAATCTATCAGTTCAGCAGATCCGGCTACATAAGCACCGAAACTGCCTAAACCCTTTCCCAACGTTCCCATCTGGATCTCGACCTGATCTGAAACTCCCATCAGATCGGCAGAGCCTCTGCCGTTGCAACCCATAACAGCGGTACCATGTGCATCATCGACCATAAGGAGAGCATCGAACTCGTTTTTGAGAGCGACTAACTCTCTCAGGGGTGCGACATCGCCATCCATACTGAAAACGCCATCTGTCACGATGAATTGACGCCCTTTCCCTTTGTGAGTCTCCAGTAAAGCTCTGAGCGCAGTGACATCCTTGTGAGGATAGCGGATGTAGCGAGCTCTGGAAAGTAGAGCCCCATCGACAATACTGGCATGGTTGAGCCGGTCAGAGTAGATCGTATCCCCTCTACCGGCAAGAGCCTGTATCACTCCGATATTTGCAGAGTACCCTGAGTTAAAAAGAATGGCTGATTCACATTTCTTGAATATTGCAATACATTTTTCAAGCTCCTCATGCAGAGTCATATTTCCTGAAACCAGACGTGCAGCGCCACTTCCCGTGCCATATAAAGACGTTGCGGAAATCGAAGCGTTTTTAAGTTGTGGATGGTCTGCAAGCCCCAGATAGTTGTTCGAGCAGAGGAGAAGGACATCCCGTCCATCGATAATGACTCTTCCGCCCTGTGCAGACTCTACCTGCTTCAGAGAACGATAAAGGTCGGACTTGATGAGCTCTTCAAGTGAATCGCGATAAAATGACATAAGGGCCCTTGGAAATAGCAGTGCCAAGGTAGTAGCATAATACGAGAGGTTCGTCAACCAGGGGCGAAAACAAGGTTGACAACTTGAAAGAAACTTTGGAGAAGACTATCAGGGACTCTATCAGGCGGGTAAAGAGATATTGTAGTTCAGCCAGTACCGGGTGGAGTTTACGATCATAGCCTGAAAGCTTGGGAAATCTATGGGCTTCACCAGATAACTGTTCGCGCCCAGACTATAGCACTCTTCGATATCACACTTCTGGCCTGATGATGTCATTACTATGACCGGTATTACTTTCGTCAATTCATGGGATTTAACTCTTCTCAGCACTTCAGGCCCGGTAATACGGGGGAGTTTGATATCAAGGAAAATAACCTTCGGAAAATAACGCAATTTTACGTTCTCCAAATCATCAAACAGATAATTAATGGCATCTGCTCCGTCACTCAGCAGCTTGATCCTTGCAGCCGGGTTATCCTGCCTTATGACCCTGATGGCAAGTTCAGCATCTTCCTGGCTATCTTCAACAAGTAAAATATCAGTTTTCATTGCAGACTCCTTCTGAACAAAAGAAACAATACACTTGGGAAAAGTAAAAAATCAAAGCACCTCGGGTATTCATTGCAATAAACAGGATTTATGTTAATGTAAGCAAAATTCAACAGGGAGATATTTACTTATCCATGTTTAAATATATAGCAATAAATATACCTTTAAAGCTGGAGCATATATGCCCATAGAAATATTATCGGACAAATCAGGAATCGATTCTCAGATAGGAGAACGAATACGGCTTATAAGAAATACAAAACGGATGACCCAAAAGACTTTTGCCATCTCCTTAGGGATCGCCCAAGGATTTCTTTGTTCAATTGAACGGGGGAAGAAAACCCCTTCTCTCACCCTCATGATAGCCATTCAATACCGCTACAAAATCAACAGCGAATGGCTGTATACGGGAACCGGAGAACCTTTCGAAAGACATCCCGATTATACTGAGGAGACACCTGCGACCGTCAAATCAATTCCACTCCTGAAAGCTCCTCCTTCAAGCATCGACAGCTTCTCTACCCATGAAATTGAGCGCTATATCTCTATTGCTCAGGTACCGGACAACTCTTTCGCATTTGAATACAGCGGAGAGTTTATGTCCCCTACGATAAGAGACCTGGATATTGTTATCATAAATCCTGAACAGATGCCTGTGTCAGGAGATATCGTGCTGATAGTGGGGAAATGGGGCGACTCCTTTCTTCGCAGATACCGATCTATTGGTGATGATACATTTTTCTCTGCGGACAACTCTTCTTATTCAACTTTTAAAGCAGAAAAAGGCTCCAGAATTATCGGCGTCGTTGACTCTGTATGGAGAAAGATTAAATACTGATCATACAAATATTGAGTTTCAGCTATTTGGCGGATTTCTTCAGCACCGTTTCAGCTATTTTTTCAACTTCGCATCACATAACCCTTTTCGCTTGACCCCTTATCCTCAATTAGGCTATATCCACATAATCTTGTTTGAATATCGCACAGGGGGTAAGTCTCATGCATCTGATGGATACTATTAGAGAGAAGGCCAGAAAATATCTCAAGACGGTCGTATTACCGGAAAGCTATGATGAAAGGATGCTTTTTGCTGCTGAGAAAATTGTGGAACAAGGTTTGGCAAAAATCATCATTCTTGGCAATCCTGAAGAAGTCAGATCAGTCGCAAACTCAAAAGGCGTAAATTTATCCGGCGTCGAGATTGAAGACCCTTCAACATCCTCAAAGTTATCCGGATATATTGATGCCCTTGTGGACCTCAGAAAAAGCAAAGGTCTCACCAAAGATGAAGCAAAGAAACTTTTAACAGATAAGGATAATCTCTATTTCGCAGGGATGATGGTTCGTCAGGGGGATGCGGGTGGTCAGGTGGCAGGAGCTACAAGCACAACAGGGAATGTACTCAAAGCCGCCTTCCAGACTGTGGGGACAGCTCCAGGGATAAAGACCGTCTCTTCATACTTCTTCATGATAACAAAAACACCCTCTTTTGGTGAAAATGGCATAATTCTCTTTGCCGACTGCGCTGTAAACCCGAACCCTGACGCACAAGCACTTGCCGAAATCGCTGTAGCTACCGCGCGTAACTGCAAATCCTTTCTTGACGTTGAAGCAAGGGTTGCGATGCTTTCGTTCTCTACAAAAGGAAGTGCAACCCACTCTGATGTAGATAAGGTCTTGGCTGCCATAGAGATTGCCAAGAAAATAGATCCCTCCCTTCAGATAGATGGAGAGCTTCAGGCTGATGCTGCACTCCTCCCCAAAGTCGGAGAGAAAAAAGCTCCTGGAAGTTCTGTTGCCGGAAAAGCTAACGTCCTTATTTTCCCGGACCTTGATGCAGGTAATATTGCGTACAAGCTTGTAGAAAGGGTCGCGGGAGCAGAAGCGATCGGTCCGGTCATCCAGGGACTGGCAAAACCGGTAAATGACCTCTCAAGAGGTTGCTCAGTCGAAGACATCGTTAACGTAGTCGCAATTACTGCCGTCCAGGCCCAATGATGATTTAATAAATTCAAAAACACAAAAGCACAAAAAAACCCCGATGGAAGCACCATCGGGGTTTTTAAATGAGATTGGGTCCCAATCACTTTTTTACAAAATCAGCCCTGGAGAAGGTATAGTGAAAATTCATATGGTCAGTGTAGGTCCCATCGAGAATAGCTGCAACATCCTCAGTAAAAACGAGTTCCTCATCTGTAGGGATTACATAGACCTTTACCGGTGAGTCATCAGTTGTGATGAGCGTCTCTCGCTTTCTGGTCATAGCTCCCTTATTTCTCTCTTTATCCAGATATATCCCAAGATGCTCAAGCCCTTCGATCGCTTTTTCACGAATAGGCCACCCCATCTCGCCGACACCAGCAGTAAATACTACGGCATCAAGCTTTCCTATTATCGCCATGTAAGCGCCGATGTATTTTTTAAGCCGGTATGCTTCGATATCGAGGGAAAGCTGACAACGCTTGTCACCAGCATTAGCATGCTCTATCACATCACGTCTGTCTGTAAAACGGCCGGTAATCCCAAGCACTCCGCTCTTCTTGTTGAGAATGCCGTCAATCTCTTTTGCTGAAAGATTCTCCTTCTGCATCATGAACGCCGGGATAGCCGGGTCTATATCGCCACAACGAGTCCCCATCATAGCTCCTTCAAGAGGGGTAAGGCCCATTGTTGTATCGACAGAAATCCCGTTTTTAATAGCGCAGTGAGAAACACCGTTACCGATGTGCATAGTGATAATATTAGTATCTGATGACGGCTTCCCGAGTATCACTGCAGCCCTCTTGGAGACGTAAAGGTGAGATGTCCCATGAAAACCGTAGCGACGGACTCCGTGTGCCTCATACCACTCGTAAGGCACCGGATAGAGATAGGCATGTTCGGGCATAGTCTGATGAAATGCGGTGTCAAATATCGCTATATGCGGCACAGTAGGAAGCACGGCCTGGGCCGCTTCAATACCGGAAATGTTTGGTGGATTGTGAAGAGGCGCAAGAGACTGAACCTCCTTTACCGCATCAAGGACACTCTCATCGATCATAACAGAGCAGGTGAACTTTTCCCCACCGTGAACAACACGGTGTCCTACAGCAGAAATCTCGTTTATATCTGACAGGACTCCATGATTCGGGTCTGTGAGAGTCTTGATTATGAGCGCGATTGCGACCTGGTGATCAGGGCAATCAGATTCGTATCTGTACGCTTCGCGACCTGGTACTTCGTGAAGGATGAAAGAGTCTCCGATGATAACCCTTTCTACCATACCCTTTGCAACGACCTCCATCCTGCTCCAGTCAAAAAGTTGATATTTTACTGATGAACTACCACAATTAAGAGCCAGAATCTGCATTAAGTGCACTCCTTTTATAAAATCAAATATTATGTAACAGTATATAATTGATGTTTTTTTCGATATCAGTAAAGAAGCAACCCCACAATTTAAGCCATAATAAAACTGCTTTTTATAATACCGAAGTAATTATCTCAATACAAGTTTTTTGTTAAAGCCGGTAAGCGGACACTTATTCATACATTTATATGTTTTTTTTATTGTTATTTTGCTGATTGATGTGGTAATTTTGCTGTTGACCAATAACCATCCAACAAAGGGAGGATAAACGTGAAGAAAATTGCTGTCGTTCTCGCTGTACTTGCACTCGCTGCTGCAGGGTGTCAAAAGAAAGAAGAAGGTCCTAAAGCTGGTGCTCCTCAGGCCGGCGCTCCTCAAATGCCAGCTGGCGCTGCTCCAGGTGGTGACCCGCACGCCGGGCTTAAGCCGATGGAAATACCTGCTGGTGCAGGTCACAAAGGCAAAGTCCTTCAGACAATGGATGCAGGCTCCTATACTTATGTAGAAGTTGAGGAGAAAGGCCAGAAACTCTGGATCGCTGTAATGAAGGAAGCTCTTGTTAAAGAAGGTGTAAAAGTTGGCGACACTATCGAGTTCCCGGATTCACCACCAATGGTTAACTTCCAGAGCAAGGAACTCAAGAAGACCTTTGATAAAGTGATCTTCTCTGCAGGACTTCGCAAAGTCAAGTAACTACCTGACAGGCATATGAATAACAAAAAAAGCGAAACCAACTGGTTTCGCTTTTTTTGTCCGGTTATTCAAATCAATCTAAATCAGGGCTTGCTCGCTACATCAACTCCCAGCAAATCATTCTTTTGTGCATCTTCCGGGATCTCTTCCTCAACCCCGAGCAACAGTTCCTCAAGATTGAAGCTATCCGGTGATATCTTTGCTACGCGTTTTGCCCCTAAGTAACGTGACCGGTAATAAGGGGTATCAAAAGAAGAGATTACGACACGTTTATCACGCGATGAGGCATGGATCATCCTGTTCCCGCCAAGATAAATTCCGACATGAGACGGGAAAGAGGCATATGTCCTGAAAAAGACCAAGTCCCCCTTCTTCATGTCACCGCGAGTCACAATTTCACCACGCTCAAACTGCTCCCGCGCGGTCCTGGGCAAATTGACCTCCATCTCGTTAAAAACCTTCTGCACGAACGCGGAGCAGTCAAGTCCACTTCTGGAAGTGCCACCGAAACGGTAACGAGTGCCAAGAAATCCAAAAGCCTTGGTTTTGAGCAGCTTAATATTGTCAGCGGTGAAATCAGCTTCTTTCTCTGGGCGAAGATTTACCGTGTCATGATCCAAAAGGTCAGCAAGCGTCTGCTCGTACTCTTTTTCACTGAGAAGATCGGCATGCCTGAGAGATGGCTTGGCAGCGACACGATTTCCGGACTTCATATCTGAATCCAGATCATGCAAGGCGAGTGTCTGACCAGGCTTGAGCTTTCCTTTTGCCAACCCATTCATTCTCTTAAGCTCGGCAATGGATACTCCTGTTTTCTTTGAAACCTTGGAGATCGTATCGCCTTTTCTCACCTTGTAAGTGGATGCGGTTTCGACTGAAGAGCCGGAGGACAAGGCTTTTGATGATCTGCGGGGTGGAATAACAAGTAAATCACCTGGATTGATACTTGAATTGAGCCTGTTATTAGCCTCTTTCAAGTCATTTACGTGGACATGATATTTTTTGGAAAGAGACGCGAGGGTCTCATTCTTTCTGACCTTATGCGTCTTTGCTGCGAAAGCTAGATTTGGAACCGCTAAAATTAGAGCCAGAAACAGTAAGTTTTTTCGACTGACCATTCCTCCCCCTAAATGTTTTATTATCATACTCATAGTTCATCTTATTTATAACAATCGCAAACGAAAGTCAATAAGAACATCTCCTCAAAGACTTCCCAGCAGGACTATCGATCTGAGACAGACAGCTTTACACTGACCGTCTCTTCAGGCTTTAACTGAACCTGAGGCGATGGAGAAGTAAGTTTTACCTCATAACGCTGGCTCTTTCTGATAGAGCTAAAATCCAATGGCTCAGTATATATTTGAGATACCTGATTGAGGGCTGATTCAGATCCGATCACCCTGACTCTCATGGGTTCGATGCTTATCGACCTCAACTTGAGACTATTGGGAAGATGTCCTGTCTTTTTCAAAATAACCGGCAGGTCACGAAACGATTTCTTTTCAGCGATAATCTTCAACACTGACGGAGTAACCTTTGCAACCGAGACTCCGAGTGGAAGTTGAAAAGTTTTACTGTCGACCGGAATACTGTTTACACCCTCATGGATCTTTTCAAGATCAAAATCTGCGGATATCTCCATTTTTTTAGATGAGGAAAAAACTGTTGAGAGCACTTTTAGTTGTACCTCAATTTCACCAGGCAGATCATTTTTCAGGATCAGACTCTCAGGAAGATTATGAAACTTGACTTGAGCATTGACAGACTGAATTCCGCCCTGCTTTGCATTGATCAAAAGCCAGCAAACAATTACCAGCATCAAGGTTACAAATTTAGGAATAAGATTTTTGAAAAACCTGTCCTTGATGGATACATTTCCGGTTTTAGTGGACTGGGTTATGAGATAGGATTCCAGAATGAATATCAGCTCTTCCGAAGAACCGACAATTAAGAGCTCTCCGGCTGAAGCAACAGAGACTGCACCACTCTCTTCTGAAACTACTATGACAATCGCATCTGTGCGTTCGGAAAGTCCAAGTGCAGCCCTGTGCCTTGTCCCGAGGTGTTGCGGCAAGTCGATACTGACGGAAAGGGGGAGATGAGAAGATGCCTCGGAAATCCTTCCGCTTCTGATGATGACAGCTCCGTCATGCAGTGGGGAACTATTTTCAAATATGCTTGAAATCAGTTGACTGCTGACGAGACAGTCCAGAGGCACGCCATGAATCAGATGATCGTCAAGCTTTTCCTGCCGCTCTATTACAATAAGAGCTCCCGTCTGAGTGTCAGCAAAAGCAAAAACAGCATTGGAAAGCTTTTGAATATCAAGGGAAGCAGATTCTTCGCTTCTGTTAAAGAAATTACGCAACAGACTGAACCGGTATAGTGCCTGCCGTATCTCACCCTGGAAAACTACTATTATAAGTATAAAGATGACGGTTCCCAGTTCCTGCAGAATCCAACTGGTCATGAAAAGGCCAAGATTCTTGGTCAGGATGTACATCAGAGCAACAGAGGCAAGTCCTAATACAACTTGCAAAGCTCGGGTCTTCCTGAACCAGATGTAAAGCTGGTACACAAGTACTGTCATTATAAGAATGTCTGCAATATCCTGAATCCGCATACTTAAAACCTGTAAAAATTTCACTGGAAAAATGTGAAGTGTCTATGTGATACTTAAATATTAAACATAATCTGCATTAATCATTAGAAATTAGCATTTTTAGATGCAAAAGGACAGACTAAATGTACCCACTTTCGAATAAAGGGGAGCGGATTCGCGATATGTTCGACTCCATTGCTCCACGGTACGATTTTTTAAACCGGCTCTTGAGCCTCGGGATTGACAGGAAATGGCGCAGGTTTGCAGTCGAACAGATTCACTTCACAGAGGGTGGAAAGATACTAGATGTCGCAACTGGAACAGCGGATGTCGCTCTTGAGATTGCGGCTTTTACGCCGTCATCAGTTACAGTCACTGGAATCGATTTTTCACAGCAAATGATAGATCTTGGCAGAGTAAAAGTTGCGGCATCCCGATTTGCAGAAAGAATAACCCTTCACGTTGCCCCTTGCGAAGAAATCCCGTTTAAAGATAACAGCTTTGACTCTGCGACTATCGCATTCGGGATCAGAAATGTCGTCGATCGCTACTGTGGACTGAAGGAGATTCTCCGGACACTGAAGCCCGGAGGCAGACTTGTTGTCCTTGAATTCTCGAATCCTCGTTCAAAAACCTTCAAGGCACTTTACAACTTTTACTTTTTGAAGATTCTTCCAGTGATTGGCGGGCTATTCTCAACATTCAGTGCATACAGGTATCTTCCAGACTCAGTACTTGAGTTCCCCTCACAGGAGGAGTTCAAAAGAATACTTGTTGAATCTGGCTTTGAAAATGTTTCTCATCATGATCTTACATTCGGGATTGCGACTGTCTATGCTGGAGAAAAAAAGCTCTGCACCTGATGCCGGAACAGCATCATTTAAATTTTATTATGAATCTTGTCCCGAACTTCTCATCTCTCTCCTCAATTCCGGTCTTATCTGTTTTACCGATTGTAGAGTTGTCATAAAAGAAATTCAGATTGACCCCTCCGGTAATCGGCACCCCGAGTTCGCTTCTCCATGAAAGTCGACCCGGCTTCTTCAAAAACTCCCCGCTTCCAGAACCTTCCTGGATGCTATTGTTTTCTGTTACCTCATAAGAATAGACTGGAATCCTTGTCACAGCGGTAAGAGATATATCCCCGCCCAGGTTAAGCTTGCCGCCTGCCTCGCCACGCACTTTGTGAAACTTCTGATTTACCCCGACCCCAACATTCTCCTCTCGAGAATCATGAGAAACTGAGAGTTGAGGTTCGAATATTGGCTGCGATGGAGTATTTTCCCTGCCGATTAAAAGCCTTTTACTGTCAAAGAAATTCTCATTCTGACGAGGTTCAGATATAGGAGGAGTTCCGAGGTCCAAAGCACCGGAAGTCATTGGAGTAAATACTATTAATGCAACTAATGAGATCAAAAGATATTTCATTTGACTTGTTGCCTCTCATAGGGACGCATACCAATGCGTGTATAGATATCATGCCCTTTTTTACATTTTATATCAGTTTGCGATAATAGTGCAATTTTACTCCAAAATCAAAAATGCCATTCTTGACTCAGGTCAAGGAAGAACTCAGTCCAACATGATATTTCTTTTCATACCCAGTTGCACTGAAGACAAAAAGGGCTATCATTACTAATAATTCAGTGAACTTAATTAACGGCAATTAGTCTAAATTCAGACAGGAGGAGTACAATGGGAATGTTCTGTAATCAATGTGAGCAAGCTGCCAACGGAGTCGGATGCAACATCTCTGGTGTATGCGGAAAAAAACCTGACGTAGCGGCACTGCAGGACCTGCTGCTCTTCGCCCTTAAAGGTGTTGCAATCTACGCCGTAAAAGCTCGCGAAAAAGGTGCAAAAGATGATTCAATCGATCGATTCATTGTTGAAGGTCTTTTTACAACTGTTACAAATGTGGACTTCGACCCGGCTAATCTCGAAAAGATCCTAAGAAAAGCCGCACTTATAAGAGACCAGGCAAAGGCACTTTACGAAGGCGCTTGCAAAGCCAAAGGGCTTTCAACAGACACTATCAGCTCCGCACAGGCGCTGTGGAACCCGGCAGCAGATCTTGCCGGGCTCGTAGTCCAGGGTGAACAACACGGCATCTCCTCCTATCATGTAAACGAAGACATCAGATCAGTTATTGAAATACTCACCTTTGGCCTAAAGGGGATGGCAGCTTATATGGATCATGCCCTGATTCTTGGCAAATCAAATGAAGAAGTTCTTGCCTTTTTCCACAGAGCCTTAGCGGCAACTACTGACCAGAATCTCGGGCTCATGGACTTCGTTGGTTTAAGTATGGAGTGCGGCAAACAGAACATAACAGCTATGGGACTCTTGAACGAAGGTCATGTCGAAAAATACGGGCATCCGGTACCGACAGCTGTACAGTTAGGCACTAAAGCAGGCAAAGCTATTCTGGTATCGGGACATGACCTTAAAATGCTTGAAGAGCTTCTTAAACAGACTGAAGGGAAAGGTGTAAATATCTATACCCATGGTGAAATGCTCCCCGCTCATGGCTATCCAGGTTTGAAGAAATTCGGGCATCTTGCTGGAAATTTCGGCGGCGCATGGCAGGACCAGGCCAAAGAATTTGCAAACTTTCCCGGTGCTATCATCTTTAACACAAATTGCATCCAGCGCCCCTCAGACTCCTATAAGGACCGCCTATTTACATGGGGGCTGGTTCAGTGGCCGGATGTTACCCATATCGAAGGATGGGATTTTGCCTCAGTCATCGCAAAAGCACAAGAGATGCCAGGCTTCCCTGAAAATCCAGGGCAGGAGATTCTTACCGGATTTGGTCACAATGCTGTTCTCGGAGTTGCAGATAAGGTGATTGAGGCTGTAAAGGGTGGGGCGATAAAGCACTTCTTCCTTATCGGGGGTTGCGATGGTGCAAAGTCAGGACGAAACTACTACACCGAATTTGCCGAAAAAGTCCCGGCTGACTGCGTCATACTGACCCTCGCCTGCGGTAAATACCGCTTCAACAAACTGGAGTTCGGAGATATCGGCGGGATCCCGCGCCTCCTCGATATAGGTCAGTGCAACGATGCCTACTCAGCGGTACAGATTGCCATAGCACTTGCCGGAGCTTTCAACTGCGGAGTAAACGACCTGCCACTCTCCTTCATCCTCTCCTGGTATGAACAGAAGGCAGTCGTCATACTTCTCTCGCTCCTGCATCTCGGGATAAGGAACATCAAACTCGGACCTACGCTCCCTGCATTCATAACACCGACTGTTCTGAATTTCCTTGTAGAGAATTTCAATATCGGACCAATAACCACAGTCGATGCCGACTTGAAAGCAGCTCTCGGAGCCTAGCAATTCAGATCAATACACAAAGGGCGCAGAATGACTCTGCGCCCTTTGTATTTACGTGATTGACACCTGAGTAGCCGCACAGTATCTGCAGCTGGTCTCCTTCCACTTTATCCATTCACCGCAACTAGAGCATTTTCTGAAATGTCCCTTTACTTCCTTTATCGGTTTCTCAAACCACACAATCATGATGCAGATTGGGAGAAAAGCCGAAAAAAAACCCCATAAAAGAAAGTTTCTACCTCGATTCGCTGCCATGACTCCGCCAGTGACAGCAAATATGATCGGGACAGCATAAACAAATAATGCCGGATCTAGCATCTTTCCTCCGCTCGGATTATTTTTTTCCGATTGAGAGGATAATTGAGAGCCAGTTTAAATGCAATCCTCTTTCCACAGACAGTCTTCCTGACCGCACAGTTCGGCTTTTCCGGTTCCGAAGCATGCTTCGTTCCCCTCTGCAGACTGGACGGCCTGAACCAGTTCATTTTTTTTAAGCGAACCTGATTTAACTCCTCGCGACTTAGCTATCTCCTTGATCTGCTGCATATTCATATCGTCCTCCTGCGGTTAATACATTAGTGTCAATTGTTTTGTATCTATTAATATAGCAGATAATTATTGAAAGACAAATTGAATCAACTTCATGCTCGACAAATTGAGTTTTTTCCAATATATTTCCGCCAATATTTTGTATACAACAGATACAAGCGATGCTCGTTATTATATTAAATTGAAAGGAGTTCCAGAATATGTCCACAAAACCTTTTGTTTACCAGGATCCTTATCCTCTTGGCAAGGATCAGACAAAGTACCGCAAGATAGAGGGTTCAGAAAAGTATGTAACGGTGGAGAAATTTGCCGGAGATGATGTAGTGAGAATCTGCCCTGAAGCTTTGACAATTATTGCAAATGAGGCGATGAAGGATGTCTCCTTTCTGCTTCGGCCTGAGCATAACGAATCTGTCGCAAAAATACTTCGTGATCCTGAAGCTTCGATGAATGACAAGGGTGTTGCTCTTGCTTTTCTTCGAAATGCCGAAATATCAGCTAACTTTGAACTTCCGATCTGCCAGGACACCGGGACTGCAACTATCGTCGCTAAAAAGGGACAGCAGGTCTGGACTGGCGGCAAAGATGAAGAGTACCTGTCGAAAGGAGTCTACAAAACTTACACTGAGGAAAACCTCCGTTACTCCCAAACCGTAGCATTAGATATGTATGAAGAGATAAATACCGGGACCAACCTGCCTGCACAGATCGACATTCAGGCAGTCGATGGAGACTACTACAAATTTCTCTTCATGGCCAAAGGAGGAGGTTCAGCCAACAAGACTTCCCTCTTTCAGGAAACCAAGGCTCTCCTTACACCTGACGCTCTCCTTAAGTTCCTTGTAGGTAAAATGAAGTATCTCGGCACTGCTGCATGCCCTCCTTACCACATTGCAGTAGTTGTCGGCGGGACAAGTGCTGATGCCTGCCTGAAGGCGGTGAAGCTTGCAAGTGCCAAATACCTTGATGAACTCCCCACAAAGGGCAACGAGCATGGACAGGCTTTCCGGGATATCGAGCTCGAAGAGAAACTGCTGCAGGAGGCGTACAAGCTCGGTATTGGTGCGCAGTTCGGAGGGAAGTATTTCGCTCACGACATACGGGTCATCCGTCTTCCGCGACATGGTGCTTCATGCCCTCTGGCAATGGCTGTCTCATGTTCGGCTGACAGGAACATAAAGGCCAAGATCACGCGCGAAGGTCTTTTTGTTGAGGAAATGGACCGGAATCCGGGACGTTTTATTCCTGAACAGTACCGGGGTAAGCATAGCCATGGCATTAAGATAGACCTCAATCAACCTATGAAGGATATCCTCGCTGAACTCTCGAAACATCCGGTCTCTACCCCGCTTCTTCTGAACGGTACAATTGTGGTAGGCCGTGACATTGCTCATGCAAAATTCAAGGAAATTATCGACGCCGGAAAACCTGTCCCAGAATATCTCCTCAAGCACCCGATCTATTATGCAGGCCCAGCAAAGACCCCAAAAGGAAAACCGTCAGGATCTTTCGGGCCGACAACAGCTGGCAGGATGGACTCATATGTAGATCTCCTGCAGTCGAAAGGCGCAAGCTTGATCATGATAGCGAAAGGTAACCGGAGCCAGCAGGTCACCGATGCGTGCAAAAAATTCGGCGGGTTTTACCTTGGATCGATAGGTGGACCAGCGGCAGTGCTTGCAGAAGAGAACATCAAGAAAGTCGAATGTATCGACTTCCCTGAACTCGGTATGGAGGCTGTATGGAAGATTGAGGTGGAAAACTTTCCTGCCTTCATCCTTGTCGATGACAAAGGGAACGATTTCTATAAACAGCTCGGACTTTAACGTTAGCCCGAAAGCCCTTGGCCGACCCTGGTCAAGGGCTTTTTTGTTGGCTATGAAAGCTCTGCGAAATCCGGTTCCCAAACTCTGGGGAGCCTCGCATCATGCAGCAGATAAACCCTAACATACTGTACATTTAACTGATTATCTGGTAGGTTGATTGAAAAAGATACTCAGGCTTTACCTGAAAAGGAGACTATAGGAATGAATGAAGCATGTTCACTGATTTCAGCATTTCATGAACTTAACAGGTCAGAGGATAGGACAGTTGCTCACTTTACACCTTCACTGATCGGCTTGTTCGGGTCTACAGGAATATTTGACTCGTTTCTTTCAGAAATAGACTCTGCAGTGTCAACCAAAAATGTGCCGGCCTCTTTAAGAAAACGTGCTTCAAGCCTGATTTCCACATTCATCCCACAGGTTGCGGAATATAACGGGATCAAAAATCCATCTGAGCTGAAAGTCACAGCTGATGAATTAAAATCGATATCTGCCGGATCGCTTGAGAGCCGACGGAATGGTGCAAAAATTATCCTCTCATCTTTAATAAACATCCTGGATGAGGTTGCACGCATGAAGTAATCATTACTATACGCCCTGACTCTAAATATACTCTCCGATCAATCCTGAAATATAGATCAACAGAGCAAGGTCAGCGGAACTAAAATCCGCGCCTGAACTGTCGCGGTCGGGACCTTTTCGTGCAGCCTGTATAACTCCTCTCAGAGTATCTTCAATAATTATAGGCACACTCATGATTTTCTGAATAGGCACCCGCTTTGCCTTATCAGAGAGAAAGTGTTCGAACATATATAGATGAGGCGTCGAAGCAAATCCGTTGTCAAGCACCCCTTTTCTTTCGATTGCGGTCTTTGATACCAGGCAACGATGGGCGTTCAGAGGGATACTCCCGACACTTTTCAGTGATTGCGGCCAGATAAACACAAGCGCATCACGACTTATGTCATAAGAAAACAGTGCGACCTCATCTTCCTTAATGTTGAAAGCTGCTGCGACCGAAGCAGCAATCACTTCATATTTTTGAATAGGTGAGGAAGCAGCGGCAATCGATTTTTCAAAAGATTCTCTAAAGATTTCAGGATTCATATAACCTCCGTATGAGCAATGATACGTCAACGTATATAAGAAGGATACCACATGAAAATCATTATCGGAACTCTCGTTGTTGCCATAACACTATTCGGTGCCAACTTCTCTAATTCAGGAGCAGAAGGTCTTCCAGTTGCAAAATACCTGGAAGATCCTGAACATAAAAACGAAATTGTCGGATTCTACCTGAATGCGGTTTTTTCGGGGATTTCACTTGCAAATGAGCGGGCAAATCCGCGCCTTTTCTGCATGAGCCAGGGGAATACAGAGTCACCATATGAAATGATAGACCGAAGGATTGCTCAACTTAAACAAGACAAGCGTCTTAAAGATGATTCAACCGTTGAAGAAATAATCATGGATATCCTTATCAAAGAGTACCCTTGCAGATAACATTCTCATGAAATAAAATACTTTCAATTTTTGCAACCATATCATCAGGAGTAAACGGTTTTCTTATATATCCATCAGAACCAGACTCTGCTGCAAGAGCAGCAAGATCATCCTCAGATTTTGACGACATAAGAAGAATCGGAATCTTTTTCGTAGAATCATCGTCCTTAAGAATCCTTGCTTTCTTATCCCCATCAAGCCTGGGCATCATCACATCAAGTATAATGACATCGGGCCTTGCACTGCTGTAGATAATCGCATCTGCTGCATGTGCGCTCAGCGCAGTAGACACTTCATACCCCCTACAAACAAGTGCTTCACGAGCTTTCTCAAGCACAGTTTCACTATCATCTACGACAAGCACTCTCGTTTTCATCTGCTTCTCCATAACCGGTTTTAATTTATATAAGAATTCAACTTTATTTGCATAATCAAAACAGCCTGCTGCTATTTAAAGCACAACTCACTACAAAATTAACGTAAAAACCGCTCCAACGCCTTATCAATTCAAATTGAGTAATACATCAACAAATGCATCACTTCAATAAGAAAAACAAGGTTCTAAAATATTCAGGCCCTTGCCAGTCAATACAGTATTGAAAATCTCCCTCATACCATTCATTGATCTTGTAAATAGTCACAAATTGTAACTGATTTATGAACTGACATTTTGCATTATTGCGATGTATTGCATATTTGCAAACAGCCCATCCTTATTAATTCCTCATGTTTTGAGGCACTTATACTCTACCTTGGAGCCTTATTCGCATTATTGCAAATCACAAGAACTGAATATGAATAAACTCTTTTGAGCTGCTACTCGCAACTAGCTGATATTATTACCTCTTACCTTTATATATTTCCGTCTGTTACTGGCACGGTATTTGAGTATACAGCTTTGTAGTTTTGAGCCATCAAGCCAAGGAGGGAATCGTAATATGTCAGGAAATTCGAAAAAAGGCTGGAGAGTCGTTGCTGCCGGAACTACCATCAATCTGGCGCTCGGCGTACTGTACGCATGGAGTATTTTTAAAGGAGCCATTAAAGCATCTATCGAAAAAGGAGGCCCAGACGCCTTCAAGTGGGATCTTTCCTCGATCAATGATCCGTATGCCTTGTGCTGCCTTACCTTTGCCTTCGCAATGATTGTTGCCGGGAAGTGTCAGGACAAGATAGGCCCTGCTAAAACTGCTCTTATCGGCGGGATACTCGTAGGTGCCGTTTTCAGCTTGATGGCTTACAGCAACAGCTATGCCGCCTGGGTAACCGGTTTCGGGGTTCTCGCAGGGGCCGGGTTCGGTTTTGGTTACTCTGCTGCAACACCACCGGCGCTTAAATGGTTCTCTCCTTCTAAAACCGGGCTTATCGCCGGAATTGTAGTAGCCGGGTTCGGGCTTGCCCCTGTCTATATCGCACCTCTGTCTTCGTGGCTTCTCGGCGCTTTCGGCATTCAAAAATCAATGCTCGTGTTAGCAGCTGCCTTCACGATAATCGTCTGCGGGCTCTCATTCTTCGTTGTGAACCCGCCGGCAGGATATGTCCCCGCTGAACCGACTGATCCAGGTCCAGTTGCAAAACTGAACGCGTCCAAACAGGTTACTAACGCTACAGTCAGTGAGATCCTGCGCAACTATAAATTTTATGTCCTCTGGGCGGCTTTCTTTATAGGTTCAGGTGCCGGCCTCATGGTCATAGGGAGCGTTGCTGGTCTTGCCAAGAAGAGTATGGGCCCCATGGCTTTTGTCGCTGTTGCAATCATGGCATTAGGTAATGCAGCCGGCCGGGTTGTGGCAGGAATCCTTTCCGACAAGATCGGTCGTCGCGCCACCCTCTTCATCATGCTCTCCTTTCAGGCAGTACTCATGTTTGCAGCTATCCCGGTTGTAGGTGCTAACAATGCTGTGCTTCTTGTCATCCTTGCAACCTTTATCGGTTTTAACTATGGCTCAAATCTCTGCCTGTTCCCCTCTTTTGCCAAAGACTACTGGGGAACAAAGAACTATGGTCTTAACTATGGTGCGCTCTTCACTGCATGGGGTGTCGGCGGATTTGTAATGGGGAAAGTTTCAGAAATGCTCAATGCCCAACCTGGAGGACTTTCAAAATCATTTGTGCTTGCCGGGACATTTCTCGCTGCCGGAGCAGCCCTGACTGTATTCCTCGCAGACCTGAAACCTGCCACGACTGCTGACGAAGTACCTTCCCAGTGGAAAGAGTTCTGGGCTGAATTCATGCTGGGAGCCAAGGTTTTTGCCGGATTCGAAACACCTGTTGCACATTCACAGAGAGTGTCAGCTAAAGCATAGCATCTCTGCTATAAATAAAAAAAAGCCTGCAGAGATTGCAGGCTTTTTTTATTCTAGAAACAATATGAAATATTTTGAATCATGCAATAAGCAAGCCCTGATATTTCTCTGGGATACAGGAAGAGAAGCCGGATTTTCCTTGCCGGAAGAGCGCTGAGAATCTACTATCATGAAAAGGAATCTGCTGGAGGAACGATGAAAAAGCTGAATGGCATGAAACTCGGGCTTGTGGCTCTGTCAGTCTATATTTTGGGTGGGATCGGGGTGTTTGGAGGGATCGGACTCATTGTGTTCATGAGAGGGAAAGACCTGTTTGGTCTAGGTCACGGGCACACGATAGGCTATCTGCTGCTCTGCCTGGGTGCTCTCTTCTCGATACTTGGAGTTATACTCATGAGGATTTTCAGGAATCGCGGCCTGACTTGAAACGATTAAGAAAAAGGCGCCCTTATCAAGAGCGCCTTTTTTGTCTACGGATAGTGCGGAATGAGATCCAGCCCCATGGTCTCGGGAAAACCACAGATGATATTCATGTTCTGGACAGCCTGTCCGGAAGCCCCTTTCACCAGGTTGTCCAGTGCAGAGACGATGATGATCCTGCCGCTCCGGCTATCAACCGCTAAACCGATGTCACAGAAGTTACTTCCCCGCACAAAAGCAGTCGAAGGGAACTCCCCCTGCTTGAGAACCCTTACAAACGCCTCGCCGTCATAGTGCTCTTCATACAGCCGGTGAATATCGGCAGCCGAAACTGAAGCGACAGGGGTGGCGTAGAGTGTTGACAGTATTCCCCTGTCCATCGGGACCAGGTGCGGCGTAAAAGTAATTGCTGTCTTTTCCCCGGCAAGAAGCGATATCTCCTGCTCTATCTCCGGAATGTGCCTGTGCACCCCCCCTACCCCGTATGCCTTGAATCCCTCATTCACTTCGCAGAAAAGAGTATCGACCTTGGCTCCACGCCCGGCACCCGATACCCCCGATTTTGAATCCGAGATTATGGAGGAAGGATCGATCAGCTTCTTTTTCAGTAAAGGCATAAGGCCGAGAATAATACTCGTTGGATAACAGCCCGGGTTTGCGATCAGCCGGGCAGCTGCGATCTCCGCTCTGCGCACCTCCGGCAGGCCGTATACCGCTTCAACCAAGAGTTCCGGATTCAGATGAGGCTCGTACCATGCTTCGTATTCATCAGCACTTTTAAGGCGGTAATCTGCAGAAAGATCGATCACTTTCTTCCCTGTAGCAAGAAAGGTCGGAACGACCTGCATTGCAGCCTTGTGAGGGAGTGCCGTGAAGATGATATCGGCTTTCTCGGCAATCTTCTCAGGGACGAGAGACTCAAGCAGAATGTCGTAACGATTTCTCAAGGAGGGAAAGACATCTGACAGACGCTTCCCGGCACTCTGCTCGGAGGTGACAGAAGTGACCAGTACCTCAGGGTGATTGTGAAGAATCCGGATAAGTTCAACCCCGGTATACCCGCTGGCTCCCACAACAGCGACCTTTAACATATAACCTCCTTAATAAAAAAAGGGACACCGCATGCGGAATCCCTTTTTTCGTACCGAAACATTGAAGTCCGATTAACGCTTGGAGAACTGGAAACTCGCTCTTGCAGCTTTTTTCCCGTATTTCTTACGCTCTTTAACTCGTGAATCACGGGTGATGAACCCGGCCTGCTTCAGAGTAGCGCGATATGCAACATCGACCTCAAGAAGAGCCTTGGTAATCCCGTGCTTGATAGCTCCAGCCTGACCGGAATCACCGCCACCCTTGACCGTTACGTAGATGTCGAACTTGTTGACATTCTCGGTAAGCTCCAGAGGCTGACGAATAACCATTTTTGATGTTTCACGCCCGAAGTAGGCATCTATCGTCTTGGTATTTACTGTGATGATACCTGTGCCGGGTGTCAGCCACACACGTGCTATCGAAGATTTTCTTTTACCGGTTCCGTAATATCTGGTTGCTGCCATGACTATCTCCTGATCTATTCGTAAAGTTGATTAAATTTCAAAAACTTTAGGCGTCTGTGCCTTGTGCGGATGCGCTGTGCCGGCATAAATCTTCAGCTTGCTCAGCATATGAGTGGCAAGCTTGTTCTTGGGGAGCATCCCTTTGACAGCTTTCTTGAGAAGCTCTTCTGGCTTCTTCTCAAGGAGCTTGCCTGCGGTAACAGACTTGATGCCTCCAGCGTAACCCGAATGGCTGTAGTAAGTCTTGTCGGCAAGCTTGTTGCCGGTCAGTGCGATCTTCTCAGCGTTAATGACGATAACGAAATCGCCGGTATCAACACTCGGAGTGAAAATCGGCTTCTTCTTGCCGCGAAGAATGCTTGCAATCTCGGTCGCAACACGACCAAGAACCTTGTTCTCAACATCAACGAGATACCACTCTCTCGTGAATTCGCCTTCTTTTGCAACCTTTGTCGTCTTCATCAAAACCTCACAACGTCTGTATAGTAAGCCCCGCTTTACGGAAAGTTTGTAAATTAGATGAATTAGCCGGGAGTGTCAAGAAAATTCTCGCTGCAGTTTCTGATTCGTCAGCATCCATACATGATCCGCCCTGTATCAAACAGTTTATACTGAAGAGAAGGAACAGATTACCACGGGGTTCAGGGTGCAATCAGGATTGGACGGTGACTGCGGTTATGCGGATGATCTCCTACATTGCGCTGATTAGCCTGCCAAAGGATTCGACCTGCTGCCAGTCGGTGAACTCGATAACTGCCGCAGGATCGGTCGGCCCTTTGGTCATCCACATGATCAGACGGATCATAAACCGGTCGACAGGCCGGTAGCTCGGGTAATCGATCTTGCCGGCAAAGACAGCCAGCTCACGCGGATGCCACGAGATCCGCCGGAGGAACTTCTGCAGATAGGGATTATCTTCCGGCCTGCTCTTTTCCGGTTTGCGGGCCACGACATTCACCGAAAAAAAAGCGTTGGGCCTGCTCTCCAGAAGAGCTCTGTTTTTCTCGATGAAATCGACGATCAGCGGGCTGTGTTTCCCGTAGCGGATACTGGCGCCGATCACGATCTTATCGAAAGCCGCCAACTCGATCCGGGACACATCCTCAACAGGAACCCCCGTGGCCAGATGCCCCTGCAGCTCGATAACCTCCTGCAGCCGCCGGCTTATCTTTCTCGTCTGCCCGTCTGTTGTTGCGTAGATGATAAGGATACTGGACATTTTACTTAGGAGATCCCTCTCTATTTTAGTTTCTTAGCTGGCTCAGCAGCCTGGCTGGATCTGCACTACGCCGGGCTTCATCATAGTGACATGCTGAAATTGCGCCTTAGCCCTAACCCGTTTTTCAGGCTTGTGATGCAGGTGAGTCAATAATAAACCTCCATCAGGCAGAGCCCATGCGCCGGTGCGGTCGGCCCCGGTGTTGCTCCGGGTTCTGCAAGACATCTGCCGACCTGCTCCGGCGGCATCTTCCCCAGACCTATCTGCACAAGGGTCCCGGCCATGATCCGCACCATGTTCCGCATAAAGCCCGAGCCGCAGACATCGATTCGGACCAGATCGCCGGAAGGGGAGATATCGACCGAGTCGATCCGCTTGACCGTGTTTTTGGCCGCACAGCCGCTGGTCCTGAAAGCCGAGAAATCGTGCTCCCCGATAAAAAAAGCCGCCCCTTCGCGCATCCGCTCCAGATCCAGCGTTTCCTTAAGATGCCATGACTGGAGCCGTGTCAGCGGACTGCGACGGGCAGAGCAGAGGACCGTGTAGCGATAATGCTTCCCCTTGGCATGGCGGCGCGGATCGAACTCCGGATGGACCTCTTCGGCTGAAATGATCGCGATGTCCGGCGGGAGCAGACAGTTCATCCCCTCGGTATAGGCGGTCATCGGCAGCAATTTCTCAGCCTTGAAACAGGCGACCATGGCTTTTGCATGGACACCGGCATCGGTCCGGCCTGAAGAGTGCACCCGGACAGTCTCGCTTTGAATCACAGCCAGTGCCTCTTCAACGACCTGCTGAACCGAGATGCCGTTCGGCTGATGCTGCCAGCCGACA
Organism: Geobacter sp.; assembly: GCA_009886125.1. Taxonomy (GTDB): domain Bacteria; phylum Desulfobacterota; class Desulfuromonadia; order Geobacterales; family DSM-12255; genus VEOV01. The sequence goes on from VFJK01000090.1 coordinate 55,003, forward strand.
TAGGCTGTGCCGTCATATTCGATTGTCAGTTTGACAGTGTGCATAAACCTTTAAAGACAACCCCCCTCAATCCCCCCTTAACAGGGGGGAAGCTTTTAAGCCTCCCTTGATAAGGGGAGGTTGGGAGGGGTTAGATTTTGAATCAAAGAAAAAAGCGCCCTCTAAAAAGAAGGCGCTTCGGTTTCAGGATCGAGATGAAACTACTTTTCTACCAAAATGCGCAGCATCCTTCTGAGCGGCTCCGCCGCCCCCCACAACAGCTGATCGCCACAGGTGAACGCCTGAAGGTACTGCGGTCCCATCTTCATCTTACGCACCCTGCCGATCGGCACGGTCAGGGTCCCGGAGACTGCTGCCGGGGTAAGGCCTGCCAGTGAGTCGGCCTTGTTGTTCGGAATCAGCTTGACCCACTCGTTGTCATTGGCAATGAGTGCTTCGATCTCCGCAATCGGCAGATCCTTGTTGAGCTTGATCGTGATCGCCTGACTGTGGCAGCGCATGGCACTGACGCGAACGCAGATGCCGTCAACCGGGATCGGCGTGCTGTTCCCGAGGATCTTGTTGGTCTCGGCAAAACCTTTCAGCTCTTCACGACTCTGACCGTCCTCGACCTCTCGGTCGATCCAGGGAAGCAGGTTTCCTGCCAGCGGAAAGCCGAACTCTTTGGTCGGCATGGAGCCGTCACGCAGGGCGGCAGTCACTTTCCTGTCGATATCCAGGATTGCAGAACCGGGATGTTTGAGCTCTTCAGCAACGACACCGTTCAGAACACCCATCTGGGAGAGCAGTTCACGCATGTTCGGTGCTCCCGCACCGCTGGCTGCCTGATAGGTCATAGTAGAGATCCATTCGACAACACCTGCCCGGAACAGACCGCCCAGTGCCATCAGCATCAGGCTGACCGTGCAGTTGCCGCCTATGAAATCCTTCTGTCCGTTTGCCAGAGCCTTGTCGATGACGTTCCGGTTGACCGGGTCGAGGATGATGACGGCATTATTCTCCATCCGCAGGGTCGAAGCGGCATCGATCCAGTAACCGTTCCACCCCTGCTTGCGCAGCTCCGGATGGACTGCCTTGGTATAGTCGCCACCCTGACAGGTGATGATGATATCGAGTTTCTTCAGTTCGGCGATATCTTCGGCGCTCTTCAGCGTCCCGGCATTCATGGGTGCAGGCTGACCGGCCTGGGAGGTCGAGAAGAAGACCGGCTCGATGCCGATGTTGAAATCCCCCTCCTCCACCATCCGCTGCAGGAGTACCGAACCTACCATACCGCGCCATCCGACGATTCCGACTTTCATAGTCATGCTCCTTATCCACTAGTAAATGATTACGTTAGCTTTAAATACCTTTTTCACCGCAAAGCCGCAAAGAGCGCCGGGAACTGCCGCAAAGAACAGCGAGAAAAACAGGGTATAAGCTCTTTGCGTTCTTTGCGTTCTTTGCGTCTCGCTTAGAAGCGCCTGCTTTTGGTGAGTGACAGCAGGGAGCGGGCGGTTCAAAGGTTATGCTTTAGAGTGCCGCAATAATCGCGTCGCCCATTTCCTTGGTGTTCACGAGTTTCTCTCCAGTCAGTTTCTGATAAATGTCCCGCGTCCGATAACCCTGATCCAGAACTTTTGCCACAGCATTATCAATGGCATCGGCAGCTTCCAGCATGCCGAAGGAGAACTTGAGCATCATCCCCATGGAGAGGATCTGGGCGATCGGGTTGGCGATCCCCTGACCGGCTATGTCCGGTGCAGAGCCTCCTGACGGCTCGTACATCCCGAAGGTCCCTTCCGCCAGGGAGGCAGAGGGGAGCATGCCGAGCGAACCGGTCAGCATGGCGGCCTCGTCGGAAAGAATGTCGCCGAACATGTTCTCGCAGAGGATGACATCGAACTGCTTCGGCCACTTGACCAGCTGCATGGCAGCATTGTCGACATACATATGGGAAAGCTCGACGTCCGGGTACTCTTTGGCAATGCCGGTGACGATCTCGCGCCAGAGGACTGAGGAGGAGAGGACATTCGCCTTATCTATGGAGCAGACCTTTTTGCCGCGTTTTCTGGCAGCCAGAAATGCAACATGAGTGATCCGCTCGATCTCCGGTACACTGTAGCGCATGGTATCGATCCCCACCCGCTCGCGTCCGACCCCTTCGATCCCTTTGGGCTGGGAAAAATAGATGCCGCCGGTCAGTTCGCGGATGACCAGGATATTGAAGCCGCCGCCGATCACCTCTTCCTTCAGCGAGGAAGCGCCGGTCAGCGAAGGAAAGATGATTGCCGGACGGAGGTTCGCATACAGGCCGAATATTTTTCGCAAAGGGAGCAGTGCGCCGCGCTCGGGCTGTTCGTCAGGAGGAAGCGTCTCCCACTTCGGGCCGCCGACAGAGCCGAACAGGATCGCGTCGGCAGACTTGCAGATATCGATCGTCGTCTGGGGAAGCGCCTTCCCTTCGAGATCGATCCCTGCACCGCCGACATTGGCATGAGTCCGTGTGAATTTTACCGCATACCTGCTCTCAACAGCATCAAGGGCCCTGAGAGCTTCATTCATAACCTCCGGGCCGATACCGTCGCCCGGAAGAACCGCGATCTTGTGCTCAACTGGCATTACACCCTCCAAAAATATGGATTAAAATGAGTAATTTATTAAGAGCTGCGCCGGATTGTCAACAAAAAAGGATGGAGTCTTACATGAACAGCTCTTCCACCTTATCGAAATGGGAGCTTTTCAGATATTCAGCCAATACAAGAAAAGGGGCTATCCAGAGAGCAGCTATGAATATGTCCCCCACGATCGCCATGGCATAGTAGCTGAAAGATGCTGAAGAGGACGCTCTTTCGAAGCTGAAGATGATATCGGTCAACTTCATGATGATGACAAGGAGTATCCCTGTCCAGGCACCGATCTCCATAGGTTTCACGAACTGCTTTTTCATACGCAGAAACTGTGACCCGATGACCAGCATGACGACTGAGTAAAAAGCAAAGAGAAGCGGGGCAAAAAGAAACCCGAAGAAGATGACAGCCTTTGATTGAGGCTCTTCATTTGCGACAACAGCAGCTGCTGCCTCTTTCAGTTTTTCAACATATTCGAAAATACCGGTACCTGCAAAAACCATAAGGAGAAGGGATACGACGACAGTTCCCCAACCTGCAAGCGTAACCGGTAAGGGGACATCCATCGAGACATGAGATACGGACGGCTCGACTGTTTCAACAGTCCCCGGGGGCTTGTCCAGACCGAATTTTCTTCTGGCTTCTTCGTCCCTGAGTCGCTGCTCGTCCGTCAGCCTGACGGCTTCCCCGGACGGCTCTTCCCTCTGCCGGTGTCCTTGCTGCTGAGCAGGCTGCTGGCCCTGCTGACGGGCAGCAGTGGGTTTTCTGTATTCAAGCTGCTGTTTCTGATACTCGGCAACATTCAGACCGCACTTCGGGCAGTCGGCAAACTTTTCCTCCGAGAATGTAGCGTACTGGCATACGGGGCAGGTATCGCGCATTGCCCGTAACGCTTCCGTCCCTATTGCCGGAGGCTCGGCAATGAACTGTATTTTGCACCTGGGGCAGTTCATGGAAAGACCTGTCGCCGGAACTCTTGAATCATCAATATTACCGACCAGATGGCAGCCGGGGCACTCTATTCGCATAAAAGCTCCTGTCTTTTTACAAGTGAGAATTATAGTGCGCTCACTGTATCAGGGCAAGGGATTTCCCGTCACCCGCCTGATTTTTCCTCCGGTTCCGAGTTCGAAGAGATCCCCGCGCCACCTGACGCGATTACCAATGAATGCCATCCCCCAGGTAACGAATGAGACCAGATCCCGCACGGGCAGCAGCCAGAGATATTTCGGGCAGAGCAGGTCCTTTACCAATAATCTGCTGAACAGGTTCACAATCGTGAAGCGGAACAGATAGTAGACCGCTGCCGATAAAAGGGTCAGTGCTGAAAAATCCGCTGTCAGCAGAAAGATGAGCAGACCCGGAATCGGATGAACGATCCCTGATGCCAGATACCCTCCGGGCCTTGAGACCCGCATCGTCCTGCACCAGCGGATCTGACGCGACAGAATCGATGAGAAGCTCTCTTTCCCGAGCACACTCTCGACAAAGTCTCCTGAAAGCTCAATGCGCCACCCGGCTTTATGTATCCGGTAGCCGAGCTGATAATCATCCGCAAGATAATCGACCAGGGGAGTGAATCCGCCAATGCTCTCAAGAGCCGTGCGCCTGAGCGCCATAGAAGCGCCCAGAGCGAACGAAAGTCCTTCGAGCTTTTCTGCAGCAAGGACATTCGGGACCATCTCCGCCGTAAAGCCGAGCGCCTCCAGAGCGGTAGATGCTCCATGCACGCGGCTGCACCGGTAAAGAGAGGTCACCAGTCCGGTCTCCGGATTTTCAAAAAAACCGGAAAGATTCTGCAGGTAGTCAGGTCCGACCCTGATATCACTGTCCGAGATCACGATAATGTCGTGCAGTGCAGCCCGGAAACCATTCAGCAGGTTGCAGACCTTCCTGTTCTCGCCGTACACGGTCGGATCGACAACCAGGTCGATCAGCACCAGTGGATACGCTTCCATAAGACGTTGAATGACCGGTATGGAGGGATCATCTGCTGAGGAGACCGCAAAAACTATCTGGAACTGCGGATACTCCTGACAGCAGAATGATGCAAAGTTCTCGAAGGTATCGGGATCAGCCCCCTTGACCGGCTTCAGGACCGTGATCGGCGGCTGAGAGCCTACGGCTTGAGCCGGGCGGCTGAAGAACCGTGATGCAGAGTAAAGAGTAAGAAGTGAATACAAGGACGCCGGGAGGAGAAACAGGTATGGAAGAAGGGAGTTAAACATATTTTCGGAGATTACCACCGAGGAGTAAAGGCTGCAAGGAGCAAAAATTTTAAATATCTGCACGATCTGAAGCTGTGACGGTGGGGGGAGCCTAATCTCACTGCAACGCCTCCGCTTCTGCGGGAACGGCGGTTTATTCAGCAGCAGTGAAGATCAGTGGGACTGAAAATTGTGGCAACATATGGCCATGTGCTCCGGCTGTTTCCGTTCGATACGACTCCCCCCACCGTCATGGCATGAAAGATATCATCAGCTGAATTGCATTGACCTCTTCTCTGTGATACTTTTGCAAAAAATCAGCCCCAAGGAGCTGCACATGGATTTCACCGTTGCGCTGGCGCAGATCAAACCGAAACTCGGCTGTCTCACCGAGAATCTCGAAACGATCGAAGCGTATATCGAACGTGCCAGAAAAGATAACAACGATCTGATCGTCTTCCCTGAGCTTGCTCTCACCGGCTACTTCCTGAAGGACCTCGTCCCGGATATCGCCATCTCTCTTGACTCCCCGGAGATCGCACGCCTTAAGACGCTCTCCAGAGATATCGCGATAGCAGTCGGCTTTGTCGAGGCAACAGCCGACTACCGCTTCTACAACAGCTCGCTCTTTCTGGACAAAGGGGAGATCGTCCACCTGCACCGCAAGGTCTACCTCCCGACCTATGGCCTGTTCGACGAACAGCGGTACCTTGCACGCGGTGACCGGTTCCGGGCATTCGACAGTCGCTTCGGCAGGATCGGCATGCTCATCTGTGAAGACATGTGGCACCTCTCGGCGCCGTACATCCTTGCCATGCAGGGCGCAACGACGATCATCTGCCTCTCCAGCAGCCCCGGACGCGGACTTACCGATGACGAACGTCTCGGCTCCACCATCGCCTGGCAGCGACTGAATGCGACGACAGCGACTTTTCTGAATGCCCGTATCCTTTACTGCAACCGGGTCGGTTACGAAGACGGCATCAATTTCTGGGGCGGCTCGGAAGCTGTCGCACCCTGCGGTACCTCCCTCTCCAGAGCCAAACTTCTGGAAGAGGATTTTGTAAGTGCCGTCATGAAAGAGGGGGAACTGCGAAGAGAGCGGATCCTCTCACCCCTTATGCGGGATGAAAACCTGCCCCTCACCATCCGTGAGCTTCAGCTTATCGAGTATGAAAGGGGGTGCCCTTGAGTCGTCTGTCAGTAAACACGAAACTGCTCAGAAAGATACTCGTAGATTTCATCCGCGAAGAGGTCTGCAAAACCGGGATTTCGAAAGGGGTTCTCGGGCTGTCAGGAGGGATAGATTCTGCACTGGTTGCTTTTCTGGCAGCAGAAGCTCTTGGCCCTGAAAACGTCCATGCGGTCTGCATGCCGTACCGGACAAGCAATCCCGAAAGCGAGGCTCATGCCCGGATTGTGGCAGAGGCCTGCGGCGTCCGTTATTCAATTGTCCAGATAACCCCGATGGTCGATGCCTATTTCGAGCTGTTCCCGGATGCCGACAACATGCGCCGCGGCAACAAGATGGCGCGTGAGCGGATGACCATCCTTTTCGACCACTCGGCACTCCACCGCGCCCTCGTTCTCGGAACCAGCAACAAGACCGAGCTGCTGCTCGGCTACGGTACCCTGTACGGCGACATGGCCAGCGCTCTCAACCCGATCGGCGACCTGTACAAAAGCCAGATCTGGCAGCTTTCCGAAGAGATGGGGATCCCGCGCGAGGTCATCGACAAGAAGCCCTCGGCCGATCTCTGGGCCGGCCAGACAGATGAACAGGAGCTCGGCTTCACCTACCGCGACGTCGATGAACTGATGTACCGGATGATAGATCTCCGGATGACCGATGAAGAGCTCGGCAAGGAAGGCTTCACTCCGGCGTTCATCGCCAAGATACGCGACAAGATCAAGAACTCCCACTTCAAGCGCAGGCTGCCGATCATCGCCAAAGTATCCAACCGGACGATCGACCGCGACTTCAGGTACTCCCGTGACTGGGGGAAATAAACCCGAAAACTCTGGAAAAGACGAGACTCCCTCCGGCCGGGGCCATCAGAACCTCGGCCTGGGAAATCGCGGCGAAGAGCTGGCCACGGCCTTTCTGGAACGGAACGGGATGAAGATCGTCGAGCGCAACTTCCGCTGCAAAGGGGGCGAAGTAGACATCATCGCCAAAGACGGCAAAACCCTCGTCTTTATCGAGGTAAAAAGCCGCCGAACCCTCACCTACGGAGTCCCCCAGCTCGCCGTGACCCCCTTCAAGCAGCGGCAGATCAGCAAAGCCGCCCTCACCTGGCTCTCGAAAAACCGACTGCACGACTCCCCTGCCCGCTTCGATGTTATCGCTATCCTGCTCGATCACACCTACTCACATCAGATCGAACATATCAAAAACGCCTTTGATCTGGCGTACTGAAGCCACCTGCACCCGAATAATGGCATTAACACCCCATTAATCCTTGCCACGTCAGGTCTTGATGTGTTAAATGCACCTCTGGTGGCGCGGGCTCTCGAACATTACGAAACGAAAAATATCGATTTTATCGACGGCTATATCGCCGCTGTCATGGAAAAACAGGGGATAACGGAGCTGTATTCCTTCGACAGGAAACATATCTCCCGGATACTGGCGATTTCCCGCAAAGAACCTTAAAAAACATTCTTCACTCCCGTTTTTAGCAATCCCCTCGCCATGCCATTTCTGCCATCGTCTTGACCATGTTTTTCACATCTCACCTTATCCTGCTCTCGCTCCTTTCCCATGCATTTTAGTCCACGTTAAAACATTGTTAAAATCATTGACTTGAATAAACAAAAATGCCATTAAAGTTAATCAATTATAGGCTGGCGGTCATTTTTTAATTAATGCAATTTATCAGGTTGTACAGCCGGCATTTAAAACGGTTTGTTCTATCTGATATCCACTGAGAGGGAAGAGATGTTAATTGATTCTTCAGTTTTGCCGGGCAAGGTTTTCCGACGCTGGCTGTGTTCGCTGCTCATACTCGGATGCATGGTCTTTTATTCCGCCTCCGGTGCTACAGCACCGACTGTTACCGCAAAAACACCTGCAGCCGGAGCAACTGACGTTCCGGTTACCACCACGATCAGCACAACTTTCAGCGATCCCATGGATCCGGCAACCATAACCCCCGGTAGCGTTACCCTGTCGCAAGCGGTCCGGATCAGAGCCGTCGCTGGCGGCCACAACTACACGGTAGCGCTCAGGGACAACGGCACAGTTACCGGTTGGGGCTACAACGGCTCCGGCCAGACCACCGTGCCGAACAGCCTTGTCGAAGTCATTGCCATCACCGCCGGAAGCAATCACGCTGTAGCATTGAAGAACGACGGAACAGTTGTTGCCTGGGGGGGGAATACGTCGGGTCAGTCTGCCGTACCGGACGGGCTTGCCGGGGTGACTGCCGTCGCCGCGGGAATGAATTTCACGCTTGCCCTCAAAGCCGACGGAACCGTTATCGCCTGGGGTGAGAATTCCGGTGGGCAGACCACTATTCCCGGCGGACTGTCAGGGATTACCGGTATAGCCGCAGGAGCCAGTCATGCTCTTGCTCTGAAGAGCGACGGAACGGTTGCTGCCTGGGGGGCCAACGCCTCCGGTCAGACGGCGGTTCCACCCGGACTTTCCGGAGTAACTGCCGTTGCAGCAGGTTTCGACCACTCGGTGGCACTGAAAGCTGACGGCACCATCGTCGCCTGGGGAGCAAACAGCTACGGCCAGCTCACACTTCCGGCCGGACTCTCTGGAGTCATAGCCATTTCGGCCGGATCAAACTATACCCTCGCCCTTAAAAATGACGGCACCGTTATCGCCTGGGGTGACAACAGTTCAGACCAGACAGTCATCCCTGCCGGACTTTCCGGCATTACGGCCATTGCCGCGGGCTACCAACATGCCGTGGTTTTGAAAGACGACGGGACTTTGGCCTCATGGGGAGAAAACTCCTGCAGCCAGACCACCCTTCCGACCGGGCTTTCGGGAGTAACAACCGTGGCCGCAGGGTCCAGTCATACGGTGGCGCTGAAGAACAACGGCACACTTTTCGCCTGGGGTTACAACAGCAACGGGCAGTCTTCCATACCGGCAGGACTCTCAGGTGTTACCGCGGTTGCAGCAGGATTCGCCCATACCGTTGCCCTCAAAAATGACGGAACTGTCATTGCCTGGGGAAGTAACGACAATGGTCAGGCTACCGTGCCGACCGGCCTCTCAGGAGTGATCGCCATAGCCGCAGGAGACTATCACTCTGTGGCACTGAAAAATGACGGCACAGTCGTTGTCTGGGGCCTGAACAACTCAGGCCAGGCGACGGTTCCGGGTGCTTTGTCCGGAGTTTCGAAAATTGCTGCAGGCACCTCTCACACAGTGGCCCTTAAGCAGGACGGTACAGTAACCGTCTGGGGGAGTGCCTCCTACAACGCAACCTCTATACCGGTCGGGCTCTCCGGAGTGACTGCCATTGCCGCAGGTGGCTACCACTCTGTTGCCGTGAAAAACGACGGCACTCTTCTTGCCTGGGGCGAGGATACGCAGGGGCAGAGCACGATACCTCCGGGACTGACCGGCGTCATCGCTGTTGCCGCTGGTAACGCCCATACTGTTGCCCTGAAAAGCGACGGTACGGTCGTTGCCTTCGGAGCTGACAATCTCGGTCAGAGCAGTGTGCTTGCCGGACTTTCCGGAGTGGTCGGCATCGCAGCGGGAAGCAATCACACCGTTGCGGTAAAAAATGACGGCACCCTGGTCAGCTGGGGCGACAACAAAATAGCCCAGGCCACGGTACCGCAAGATATCTATAGCAACCCCGTAGAAACCTCGATAAGTTACAGCACCGGCAGCAACAGCGCCACCCTCAACCCCGTTTCATCTCTACCGCTGGCAGCAAACCTGACTGCAACCGTTACAACAGGGGTCCGCTCTCTGGAAGGGATCCATCCATTAGCTGATGACTCCTGGAGCTTTGCCACCACTGCCCCGCCAATCACCACAGTTTCACCGCCAGGCGGCACATATTCATCGCCTCAAGACGTAACGCTGACCGCCAACGAACCGGCCACCATTTATTACACCACCAACGGCAGCGACCCTAACGTCTCTTCTCCAATCTACTCAGCGCCAATACGTTTCCTGGTGTCCACCATCCTGAAATTCTTTGCCAAAGACACCGCAGGAAACAGCGAAACTCCACAGACAGCAACCTATACCATGGTTGCCGATATAACCCCTCCGGTCACCACCGCTTCTCCGGCAAGCGGCACCTATTCAACAGCACAGAACGTAACGCTGATCGCCAATGAGCCGGCCACCATTTATTACACCACCAACGGCAGCGACCCGACCATCTCCTCACCCCCCTATTCAGGACCAATACGGCTGCTGGTGTCTACCATCCTTAAATTCTTTGCCCGGGATACTGCGGGAAATAACGAGACGGTGAAAACAGAAAGTTACACTATAAAACAGAACCAGACTGTCTCCTTCGCGCCATTGCCAGATAAAACCTTTGGCGACGTCCCCTTTATTCTCGGTGCCACGGCCAGCAGCGGCCTGCCCGTCAATTTCACGAGCAGCAATACTGCCGTCGCCACGATCAGCGGCACGACCGTAAGCATTGTCGGCGCCGGAACTGCCACCATCACCGCCAACCAGAGCGGCAATGACGGATACAATCCGGCATCGACAGTCACCCAAATACTGACAGTCAACAAAGCGCTTCTCACCGTTCAAGCGGTCAACGCCACCCGTGCGTACGGTACGGTGAATCCTGTCTTCAGCGTTATTTACAGCGGCTTTGTGAATGGCGATACCCCATCCGTATTATCCGGCTCACCCTTACTCTCTACAACTGCCACCCCCTCCAACTCTGTGGGGACGTATCCCATTACGGTAACTGCAGGGAACCTTGCCGCTGCCAATTACAGCTTCAGTTTTGTCAACGGCACGCTTTCCATAATCAAAGCAGATCAGACCATCAACTTTGGCGCGTTGCCGACAAAGAGTTACGGTGATGCCCCATTTACCCTTGGAGCAACGGCAAGCAGCAGCCTCGCAGTAAGCTACACGAGCAGTAATTCGTCCGTCGCCACAGTCAGCGGCACTACCGTGACCATCGTCGGCGCAGGGTCAAGCACCATCACCGCCAGCCAGAGCGGAGATGGCAATTACAATGCGGCTCCGCCAATCGCCCGGACACTGACAATTATCGACATAACCCCTCCGGTGACTTCAGTCTCTCCTTCAGCAGGAACATACAGTTCGGCACAGAGCGTAACGCTTACGGCAAACGAACCGGCCACCATCTATTACACCACCAACGGAAACGACCCGACTGTCTCTTCACCCGTTTATTCGGGCCCGATACAGATCCTGGTGTCCGCCGTCCTCAAATTCTTCGGCAAGGACACGGCAGGCAACAGCGAGACAGTAAGGACGGCAGCCTTCACTATTAAACAAAACCAGACTATATCCTTCGCACCATTGCCGTCCAAAACCTACGGGGATCAGTCCTTTACCCTAAGCGCCTCTGCGAGCAGCGGCCTGCCCGTCAATTTTACGAGCAGCAATACGGCCGTCGCCACGATCAGCGGCACGACCGTAACCATTGTCAGCGCCGGAACTGCCACGATCACCGCCAGCCAGATCGGTAATACCGTCTACAACCCGGCTCCGGATGTCATCCGGACACTTACGGTGGACAAAGCCAATCTCACCGTCCGGGCAATCGACGCCACCCGTGCGTACGGAGCCATGAATCCGGCTTTCGGTGCCACATTCAGCGGTTTTGTCAACGGCGATTCAATAGCGGCGCTATCCGGTTCACCAGCACTGTCCACAGCTGCCACCCCCTCCAGCGCTGTAGGGACGTATCCCATTACGGTAACTGCAGGAAATCTTGCCGCAGCAAATTACAGTTTCAGTTTTGTCGATGGCGCCCTCACCATAACCAAAGCCGAGCAGATCATCACCTTTGGACCACTGCCGGTCAAATCCTATGGTGATTCTTCATTTACCCTGGATGCAACATCTACAAGCGGCCTGTCCATCGCCTACATGAGCAGCAACAGTTCTGTTGCCACGATCAGCGGCAGTACGCTCACCATCGTCGGCGCCGGATCTGCCACTATTACTGCCAGCCAGGTCGGAGACGGCAATTACAACGCAGCACCGGAAGCACTCCAGACGCTGACCATAAACAAGGCCGCTGCGACTATCACCCTGGGCAGCCTCAGCGCCAGATACGACGGCACTCCGAAGATGGCAACGGCAACAACAATTCCGGCCGGACTGAATGTCACCATTACCTATGACGGAGCAGCAACAGCACCGACTGCCGTAGCAAGCTATACCATCGTCGGAACTGTCAACGACCCAAATTACCAGGGAAGCGCCGCAGGCACCATGACCATTGCCAAGGGCGACCAGACAATCTCCTTCAATGCGCTGCCGTCCAAAACCTATGGTGATCCGGCATTCTCTCTCAGCGCCACTGCCAGCACCGGCCTGGCCGTGACCTTCACGAGCAGCAATCCCGCCGTTGCCACAGTCAGCGGCGCTACTGTAACAATTATCGGCGCCGGCACAGCGACCATCACCGCCAACCAGGCCGGTAACGCAAATTACAACGCTGCATCTGCAGTTGCCCAGACTCTGACGGTAAACAAGAAAGTGGCAACCATAATCTTCGGTCAGCTGATTTTTACCTATAATAACGACATACCGATGCCGGTTACGGTAACGACCATACCGGCCGGTCTGGCAGTCACAATTACCTATGACGGCTCCCCTGACCCACCGTTCGACGTCGGCAATTATACCGTAGTCGCCCTGGTAGTTGATGCCAACTACCAGGGAACGGCCACGGCAACGGAAGAGATTGCCAGAAGAAATCAGACCATTACCTTTAACCCGCTGCCGGTGAAGACCTACGGTAATGCAGCCTTCACTCTCACTGCCACTGCCAGCAGCGGTCTGTCCGTGACCTACACCAGCAGCAATACGGCCGTGGCCACCATCAGCACTACCAAGCCCTACAAGGTAACCATTGTAGGGGCCGGAACATCCATTATCACTGCATATCAAGTTGGCAATAAACGATGGAACGACGCACCACCGGTAGCACAGACACTGACGGTCAACAAGGCGGACGGCACGGTAACCCTCGGCAGTCTCAGCACCACTTATGACGGCAGTGCAAAAGCGGCAACGGCAACAACGAGTCCGTCCGGCCGCACCGTAACGTTTACTTATAACGGCGTTGCTACTGCTCCGACTGCCGCCGGAAGCTACAGTGTCATCGGCACCATGAACGACACCAATTACCAGGGGAACGCCAGCGGTACACTGACCATTGCCAAGACAAGTCAGACCATCACCTTCGGTGCCCTGCCAGCCAAGAGCTACGGCAATGCCCCCTTCAATCCGAACGCTGCCGCATCGAGCAGCCTGGCGATCAGCTACGTCAGTAGCAACCCGGCTGTGGCTACAGTAAGCGGCATCACCGTCACCATCGTCGGCGTCGGCACGACCACCATAACCGCCAGCCAAGGGGGAGACGGCAATTACAATGCAGCAACCGCAGTCCCGCAAACGCTGACCGTAGACAAGGGAACAGCCGCGGTAACACTTGGCAATCTTAGCGCCATCTATAACGGCGCACCGATGGCAGCAACTGCAACAACTGTCCCGAACGGCTTACCAGTGACATTGACCTATAATGGTTCTGCCACATTACCAACTGCTGCGGGAACCTACCTTGTGACGGCAACGGTTACCAGCCCGAATTACCAGGGGAGCGCTACCGGAACGCTGACCATTGCCAAAGGAGCGCAGACCATAAACTTCGGCACACTGCCGTCGAAAACGGTTGGCAATACCCCCTTCACCATCACCGCCACTTCAAGCAGCGGCCTGGCAATAAGTTTCACAAGCAGTAACCCGGCTGTGGCAACAATCAGCGGCACCACCATCACCATCGTCGGTGCCGGCTCAACTACCATCACGGCATCCCAGAGCGGCGATGCCAATATCAATGCAGCTGCTCCGGTTGTTCAGACGCTGACGGTAAATGCCGCACAGCCGGCTACCAGTAATGCTTCTGTTACCATCGGCAGCAACACCGTGCCCTGTGACACGTTCTCAGCCGTCATTGCAGCGATTACAACCGGGTCTACAGCGACAGTAAAGCTTCAGGCTATAACGTTTACCGAAGCAGTAAATTTTAATGTCAGTAACGCTACAGTCAGCTTCAACGGCGGCTACGACAGCGGATTAACCAATCCCTCCGGAATGACCACCATCCAGGGCAGTCTGACCATCAGCGCCGGTACGCTCATTGCTGACAAGCTTGTGATCAGATAGGAACTGCTCTGAAGAAAATCTTTCAGAGCAGTTGACACAGATGCACAGGAATGCAATAAATGCTCGTAAAGGAGCAGCTATTGTCTTCACATTTCACCCTCCCTATCCATAAATGGCTCACCAGTGCAACGTTTCTTCTTCTCCTGGCAATAATCTTAACCTCCCCAGCCCTTGCCGGAGTGGATATCGCTGCCTACCCAATGCTGCAGTCAGGCTATACCTCAATCAAGATCTTTGACCGGGAGGGGCGGTTTGTCGGCAGGATTCTGCCGGAAAAGCGTTACTGGACAACTATCGAGCGGATTCCCGAATTTCTGCAGAAGGCCCTGGTTGCGGTTGAAGATGCCCGTTTCTACGAGCACGGCGGCATTGATGTGCGCGGCATTGCCCGGGCGCTGGTGAAGGATGTGATCAAAGGAAAGCTGGCCCAGGGGGGATCTACTATCACCCAGCAGCTGATCAAGAACAAGTTTCTGTCCGGCGAGAAATCCATTGACCGGAAACTGACAGAAGGATTCATGGCAGTAGAGTTTGAGCAGAATTACACCAAAAAACAGATCCTGGAGATGTATTTCAACGAGATCTATTACGGCAATGGTGCCTGGGGGATTGCCCAGGCAGCACGGCTTTATTTTGACAAATACCCTGAAGAGCTGACCGACGGCGAATGCGCCATGCTGGCAGGGATCCCGAAAAACCCGGCCCGCTACAACCCGCTCGGCAAGTCAGCCAAAGTCATGGCACGGAGGGATATTGTCCTGAACCGGATGGTCGATCTGAAGATGATCTCACCCCGGAAGAAAAAACAGCTGCGAAACCAGCATGTCACCTATACCCAGCCCGGTCAGGCGCCCTATTACCTGGCACAGATCAAGGGGAAACTGCTCGAACGCTACGGCAAGGAGATCACTGAACAGGGAGGACTGGAAGTAACAGCAGCTCTGGACCTGAACCTGCAGAAGCTGGCGGAACAGAGTCTGCGTGACGGAGTCAAAAAGGTGTCACCGGAGTTGCAGGGGGCCCTCGTAAGCCTTGATACTGCTACCGGGGATCTACTGGCAGCGGTCGGTGGAGTCGACTTCAGCAAAAGCAGCTATAACCGTGCTATCTATGCCAAACGACAGCCCGGCTCGGCCATCAAGCCGCTGATTTATGCCGCGGCACTGGAAAAAGGGACCGTTTCCGCCAGTATCTGGGACGACGCTCCAGTCTCATACAACAGCGGCAGCGGTGAAGCATGGACACCACTGAATTATGGCCGGGAGCAGTACGGGGCACTGTCCCTCAGGCAGGCACTGGCCTACTCCAATAACGTCATCACCGTAAAGCTGCTGGATACGATCACAGTCCCCTACTTTACCGATTTTACCGGCAGGCTCGGACTGCCGCTGGTAGCCGCGAACAATCTCTCACTTGCCCTCGGCACTGAAGAGGTCACCCTGAGCGAACTGGTGCAGGCATACACGCCGCTGGCCAGCGGAGGACAACGTTCTGAAGCACGGACCATCATCCGGATCTTCGACCGTCGCCGCAACACTGTGGCTGATTTTCCTCAAGCAGTCAGACCGGTCCTCGACCCGGCAGTAGCTTTTGTCGCAACCAGCATGCTGAAGGACGTCATGACCTACGGTACGGCCAAATCACTCAAAGGTTTCAGCCAGAAGCACCCTGCCGCAGGCAAGACCGGCACTACTGACGATTATCGTGACGCCTGGTTCATCGGCTATACGCCGCAGGTTGTGACGGGCATCTGGGTGGGGTATGACCAGCCGAGACCCGGCGGGAAAGGCTTTACCGGCGGAGCAGTCGCTGCCCCGATCTGGGAGAAATTCATGCGGAGTGCAGTGGCTGCCAGACCGGCAATCGACTTCCCGCAGCCGGATACAGTCATGAAGATCACGATAGACCCGACGACCGGCTTCGCAGCCAATGCCGACTGTCCTGAGAAGCGCGAAGAGTACTACCTTTCCGCAACCGTGCCGACCACGAACTGTCCCCTCCACGGGGGGACTCCCCTGCAGATCTTACCTGCGCCGATCCCTCTGCCTGAGCTGGTCGGACCGCTCCCCGACAAGAATCCTTAGACCGGGCCTTAGCATCTTCAATTGTCGTTAACGGAGATTGGTAAAGATTATTGTGCCGTCTTTCTGGAGGAAACGATTGATAGGAGCTTCGGCCAGGGTGGTCGAGTGCCGGCCTGTTGAGCTGCCGGGCATGAAGTCGGGGGTGATGTTGGTGCCCCCCTGCCAGGCTTCGAAATGGAGATGGGGGCCGGTGGAGCGGCCGGTCGAACCGGTCAGGGCAATGACCGTGTTCATATCGACCGATGCCCCTTCAGTGACTCTGTTGCTGGAGTGGTGCGCATAGACAGTTACCATGCCGTCTGCATGTTCCAGGATGACCGTGTTGCCGTAGCCGCTTTTCCAACCGCTGAAAATGACCATTCCCGGTGCTACCGGTTTAACCGGAGTACCGCTCGGGGCAGCGATGTCGAGGCCGTTATGATGTTTGAGTCTTCCGTCAAAAGGATCGTTTCTGAACCCGGTTTGTGAAGTGATGATCCCCTGGATCGGCAGGGTCTTGAAAAGGGCGCTGTTCTGTTCGAGAGGCTGGGGGGGAGTTTTTTCCTGTTTCCTCGGTCCGGGCAGATATTTTCCTCTACCGCTTTTTGTGCTTACGGGCTGCTGCTCCTTCAAGACCAGCTGGTAACGCTTGTCATTCGGGGAGTCGGTAAACGTGACGACCTCATCATCGCTTTCGAGTCGGTAGATATCCGCCTGGCATTCACTGCCGCCTGCTACGGCGGAGATCATGATTATGGAGAGTACAAGCCGCTTCATACCCCACCTTATCACTTTTCCGGGACGTTCCGCAATGCGGATCAACGGGTTGACCCGGACCTCCCCCTTTACGGCAGCTCCAGTGGCGGTTCGCTCAGTGCGCCCAGCTGTTCCCGAAGCTCCAGGATCTGTTCACCCCAATAACGAACCGTGTTGAACCATGGAAAGGTGCGGGGGAAGATCGGATCTTCCCAGCGACGGGCAAGCCAGGCGCTGTAGTGGAGCATCCTGAGCGAACGCAAGGCCCCGATCAGCTGAAGTTCGCGGTGATTGAAGTCGCAGAACTCGCTGTACCCTTCGATCAGTTCTGCCAATTGAGCGGTCTGGCGCGGCCTTTCGCCGGAGAGCATCATCCAGAGGTCCTGCACTGCCGGAGCCATCCGGGCGTCGTCGAAATCGACGAAATGAGGTGCCCCGTCCCGCCAGAGGATGTTGCCGGCGTGACAGTCCCCATGGGAACGGATGGAGCGGATAGCGCCTGCCCCGGTCAGGATGGCGTCAATGACGGTCAGCAGCTGCGAGGTCAAGGCGGTGTAGCTGTCCCGGTATTCAGCCGGGATAAAGTGCTCCTGAATCAGGGCAACGCTGGCGTAACCGAAACTCTGGCTATCAAGGGCCGGCCGATGGACAAACGGCCGGACAGCGCCGATGGCATGGATCCGGCCGAGCATCCGGCCAAGGATCAGCAGATTGTCGAGATTGTCGAATTCCGGAGCGTGACCGCCCTGGCGCGGATACAGGGCAAAACGGAATTCGCCGTGCTGGAACAGGCTCTCTCCGGCAGTATTGACTACCGGGGCCACCACCGGCAACTCGTGCTCCCGGAGCTCGAAACAGAAGCGGTGTTCCTCCAGGATCTGCTCGTTGCTCCAGCGGCCCGGGCGGTAAAACTTGGCGATGAGCGGCAGAGCGTCCTCTATCCCCACCTGGTAGACCCGGTTCTCATAGCTGTTCAGGGCAAAGGTGCGACAGTCGCAGCTGAATCCCTGACTTTCAACGGCATCCATGATAAAACTGGGAGTCAGGGTCTGAAAAGGGTGCGTCGTTTTAGTCATGATCACAGCCCCCTTATTTGATGGTGCCAAAGCTTTTCGATACCATAGCATCAATCATCACTTGAACCAAGTGGAAGCGGTGCTCAGTTCAGAACGCATCTCTCTGCCAGCGTCATAATCCGGTATTTTTTTACTCTCGCTAAATATTTATCTTTTGGCTATACTTACAATCAATGAGCAATCTTGCCTTCACCCTCATACTTTTCTCCTCCGTGATGCACGCCATCTGGAACCTGCTGGTAAAACAGAGCCGTCACAAGACCGTCTTCATCTGGTGGATGTTCGTCTGCTCCGGCCTGCTCTTCTCTCTGGTCATGCCTTTTGTCCCCGGCCCGGTGCCGGTTCCCGACCTGAAGATCCTCCTCATCGGGAGTGCCGCCGGAGCCTGTTTTGTTCTGTATCACCTTCTGACCGGAAGAGCCTATCGCAGCGGCGATCTCTCCCTCACCTACCCGCTATGCCAGACCTCGATGGTCTATGTACCGATCTGGGGCGGCCTGCTCATGGGGGAACAGCTGTCACTCCTTGGCGGATGCGGCATTGCGCTGGTCATCCTGGGGGCCTATACGGTCCAGATGCAGTATTTCAGCTTCACTGAACTCCTGCGGCCGTTCAGAAACCTGAAAGACAGCTCGGTCCGGGCCGCTCTGGCAGCAGGCTTTGTCTACTCCTTCGGCGCCATGCTCGATAAAGCCGGGGTCACCATCTATTCGCCGCTCTACTTCACCTGGATCATGGTCATCGTCATGCTGATCCTGATGACTGCCAACCTGGCCAGGGGTAAATACCGCCAGCAGATAACCGCCGAACTGCGGGAGAACTGGCGGCTCATCCTCCTCAGCGGACCGATCATGATGGCCTCGTTTCTCACCTTTCGCTTCGGGCTGAAACTCGCACCGATGAGCTATGCCGTGCCGATCCGGCAGGTAAGCATCCTGGTCGGAGTACTCATCGGCGTGCTCTTCCTCGGTGAATCATTCGGCAGGATACGCCTCGCCTCAGCCCTGCTCATCCTTACCGGGGCATTTCTGATCAAGCTGGGGTAACCCTCAGTCCTCAAGCAATCGACATCCCGTAACCTCAGATATCCAGCGGACTCCGCGGCTCTTTCACAGTTCTGACCGGCACGCAATGAGTGTAGATCATGGTCGTCTTCAGACTGGAGTGACCCAGAAGAGTCTGAATGACACGGATGTCGTAACCTGCCTGGAGCAAGTGAGTGGCAAATGAGTGCCGGAAAGTATGAGCTGTGACTTTCTTGGGGATTTTCGCCTTCCTGACGGCACAGTACAATGCCCTTTGCAGCTGGGTTTCATGGAGGTGATAGCGGCGTCTCTGGCCGGTTTCCTCAACCGTTGTCAATGACTGCTGGGGAAAGAACCACTGGTGGGTGAACTCCTTTGGTGCCTTCGGATACTTCTTCTCAATATCGTCATCCAGAAACACCCCGTCGTATCCTGCCGCCAGATCCTTGTCGTGCAGCTTCGCCACTATTTCCAGCTGGGCCTGCAATTCCGGCAGAATCGTCTCCGGAATCGGCACGGTCCGGTCCTTCTTCCCTTTGCCATGCACCAATAGCTTACCGGCAGCAAAGTTGAAATCACCCACTCGAATCTGCAGCCCTTCAAACAGCCGCAGGCCACAACCGAACAGAACTTTGACGAACAGATTGTATGGGTAGTAAAGCTCTTTCACGATAGCCTCGATCTCCGGCATGGAGAGCACCATCGGGATATAGAGCGACTTCTTCGCCCTCGGAATATCCGTGTGCCTGCCGAAATCTTTCTTCAAAGCATGCCTGTAGAGAAAGAGCAGAGAATTAAAGGCCTGGTTTTGCGTTGACGCTGCTACCTTGCACTTTACAGCAAGATAAGTGAGATACTCTTTGACCTCTTCTGCTGACAGCTCCTGAGTCGGTTTATTTTTCAGGAACCTCTGAAACTGCCGTGACCAGTGGGCATAGGTCTTGAGGGTCTTTCTTGAATAGTGGCGAACCTTGATCTCATCGGCCAGCTTGCCGATCAGTTCGTCCCATTCCGGCGAATCTGATTTCTCCTCGTAACCGACAGGGTTGAATTGTGATCGAAAATCTCTACAGAAAGTTGGTGAAGTTCTTGCTATCAACTTCGACCCCGCTGTCGAAGAGTCATTTACTTGCCGGCACTGTGGTCCACTACTTGAAGACTGCATAGCCATTGCCGGGCTATTCATCTCGAAATATAGCAAAACCGCATGTGCAGCCTGTTGGCACTGCAATTCCGACTGCTTCTTGCTTCGAAGCTTCTCCAGAAACAGCTTCACTAGCTCGGATTTACTGTGAATACTATGATGACTGGCGCAGAAGTCGTAATAATAGCGCAGCCACTTTTGATAGTAGGCTGTACGGGAAAGTGGTATTTCTTTAAGTTTAAGTAATATCGAATAGTTATTCAATATAGGGATTGGAACGGGAATCATAATGCCCTCCTCTGCGACTGACTGTTTGAATTCGCTGGATAGTTATCATAAGTAAACTATATCGTCAGATTATAGCGCTGTCAATACAGAACATTAATAAACGCTTTTAGAGCAAGCAAAAATCATGATATAAACGCTTGTAGCAGATGCCGGAAATCACTTTCCGGTTCACTTGGAGAGCACCTGTGAAATCAAGACTGAATCTTAAACCCGGTCAAAGGGGAACGAAAAAACTTGTTGAAGAATATGGCAAATCGTTACTCTATGTCCGCTATCGATATGATGAAGCACGCGGCGTCCGTTTAAAAACCGTTGAGATCATCATTGAAGAAAAACCGTGGCAACCTGGTCAGAATTTACTTGATGACGTAATGGTTCCGGTGCAAATCAACTTTACCGAGACGACATTGCGGGACAAAGTGAAAGCAGCTGGTGGTATGTGGGATCCGGAGGAAAAAGTCTGGTATATTGCATACGGTGCCACCCGCGGCACTGAACTTGAGGATAGGATCATGATGGATTTCAATAAAGGGAAACAAAAAAAGCATCTTATATGAGATACCACCGAGCATCCTATATAAGATGCTTAAAGCATCCCATATAAGATGCAATATCCTATTTAGGATGCTTTGCTAACCGGTGATTAACGAGTTGGTCAAAATCAAAAAAAGACGGAAAGGGACGGAGTTTGTTTAAGTCGGCGTGAGTTGTATGCGACTTATTCTGTCACACGCATATGATAGTCTTTTCTTATTGAGAAAATACAGATATCCAACGGAGGCAAAAATGAAAA
>VFJK01000043.1 GCA_009886125.1 Geobacter sp.
CAGCTGATGCTGCCTCACCTGCTGGAGGCACCGGATCCGATCGTCTCCTATGGGCAGGGGTGCGAGGGTGATCCGATCATGCAGGCGGAGACCGTCGCCGAGGCTACCAGAAGGCTGAAGGCCGGCTCGGGCGGGAGAGGGACGGTCAATTTCAACTCTAACGGCTCGTTCCCTGACCGGGTGCAGTTACTCTGCGATGCCGGGATGGATTCCATGCGCTTCTCCATGAATTCGGTACAGGAGGAGCAGTACAACCGCTACTACCGACCTGTCGGCTACCGGTTCGACGATGTGCTCGAATCGGTGAAGATCGCCAAGCAGAGGGGCCTTTTTACCATGATCAATTACCTCGTTTCTCCCGGCGTCACCGACTCTCCTGCCGAGGCTGAGGCACTGATGAAGTTTCTCGGAGATACCGGGGTGGATATGCTGCAGATGCGGAATCTGTCGATCGACCCTGATTACTATAATCAAAAGATGGAGATCAGCAGCGGCGGTACCGGGATGTATCAGCTCCTGCAACGGATCAAGCGGGAGTTCCCGAAAGTCCAGTTCGGCTACTTCAACCGGACGAAAGAAAACTTCTTTCCCGAAGGGTATGAGAAGGGGTGGCCGGTTAGGGGTTAACTGACAAGTTTTCGGAGTGTGAACTACGACGGTTAAAAAGTATCACCATGATACTTTTGTTGTTGACGGATGACGTAAATTATTCCACACTTTTGGTAATTGGTTATGGAAAAACGGAAGCCACATTACGGACTGGATGCGCTGAAGATGCTTCTGCTGCATGAATCCTCCCGCATTGTAACCCGTTCCGGGCGACAGGGCGCCGCAACTCTTGGGTATTTCGACGACGAGGCCATTGTAGCCAGGGTTCTTAGACTTGCCTCACGGGAGTTTTACAAATCTATGACTTCACATGGCAATTCGAAGATCTGGCAGGACGTCTACCGCACCAATGATGGTGGGGCGGGAATCTACATAAAGCTGCAGAAATCAATGGACAGCAAAGGTGTTGTTATTTCGTTCAAGCCGTTGGATGAAGAGGTTGTCTGATATGTACAAACAAGGGGATAAATGCCCACTTTGTGGGGGCGGCAATCTGTGTGAAAAGGTGGTCGAGGAGTGCTTCAGCTACAAGGAGCATTCGCTGACGGTGCCCGATTACCGCATTCTGGAGTGTTCCGCCTGCGGCGAAGCGATTGTTGGTAAGGATTCAGCCCGACGTGCGGAAAAACTGCTCAGGGATTTCGGGCGGGAGATTGATGGGCTGTTGACCGCGTCGGACATTAAACGAATCCGGCATAAGCTGCATCTGACCCAGGAGCAGATGGCGACTGTTCTCGGTGGCGGTTTGAAAGGATTTGCCCGCTATGAAAACGGTCAGGTAGTTCAAAGCAGGGCAATGGATAACCTGCTGCGTATTCTGGATCGTTTCCCCGAAAGCCTGAGTGTGTTGCCGGGAGTACCACTCCCAAAGATTACTGCTACTGCAACCGGGGCTGTTGCATCTTGTAAAGGCAAGGTGGCTGAGGCGGGCATGGTGCATGAGGGTGGTGAAGATTACAAAAGGAAGCGATAGTGGTGTCCATAGCCCAAGCAATGCGACCTGTATTGTCGTACTAATGCTGTAACCTGATCTTTTGCAATCAGATTTGAGGAGCCTTCATGGAGACAATCATCCGCCATTGGCACATCCTTCAGATGATACCGCGTCATCCTCGCAAAGTTGACGCCGGCAGGATTCACAGGTTTCTGCAAGATACTGAAGCGGCCTCAACCCTGACCAAACGAACCGTTGAGCGCGACCTGCATTTCTTGTCCAGGCTCTTTCCACTCGAATGCGACGGCTGCAAACCTCAGGGGTGGTGCTGGCGCGCTGATGCCGCTATTCTCGACATTCCCGGCATGGACCTAACCGCCGCCCTCACCTTCCGCATGGTGGAAGAATACCTTTCGCGCCTTCTTCCTAAGACTTGCACAGTCTCTCTTGCTCCGCACATGAAACGTGCTCGCACTATCCTCGGCGATCCCGGTCACGGCGGTCTTGCCGACTGGCCGGAAAAAGTCAAGGTAGTGCCGCGCACCCAACCGCTGCTGCCGCCGACCATTGAACCGCAAATAATGGAAACAGTTTATGCGGCGCTATTGCAGAACCGGCGGTTCAAGGGGTTCTACAAGCGCCATGACGAGTCAGGAAAAGAGCTGGAGATTAATCCGCTTGGCCTGGTTTTCAATGATCCGGTTGTTTATCTGGTTGCCACCTGCTGGGATTACACCGATGTCCGTTCCTTTGCGCTGCACCGCTTCACTTCAGCAGAACTGACCGATATCCCTGTTACACGACCGACAGATTTCAGCCTGCAAAAGTTCATTGATGACGGCGCGTTCGGCTTTGCCAGCGATTTGGGTGCAACAATCCGTCTCAAGGCGCGCTTCACCCGCGAAGCGGCGGCGCACCTGTGGGAGAGCCGTTTGTCCGAGGATCAGATAATTAGTGACGACAGGGCTGCCTGGGTAATGGTTGAGGCGACAGTGGCAGATACGCCACAATTAAAGTGGTGGCTGCTCGGCTTCGGAGCACAGATAGAGGTGCTTGAGCCTCATGGATTGCGGGATGAGGTTGCAGACTCAGTTCTAAAATCAGCAAAATTATATGAACTAATGTAGAAGAATAATAAATGGGAAGGGTCAAAAATGAATCTTACTGATTTTAAAGATCTGATTAAAGCCATGCCAGTCGACTATCAGGCGTTTGATGCAAAATGGGAAAACTGGAAGAAATTTACAGACACGAATGATCAGGTAAGTTCTATCCTGAAGAAGGTTTTTGCGGGAGAACCTGAAGTCAGAATTTCTCGACCTGATTTAAAAGTAGAATGGAAATCTGATCTGGGCGTTTTTATCATAAAAACGATTCTCTGGGGTTATTCTTCCGGCATGCGTGGCAATAATTTTGAGGGCATTTCTAACAACTTCGACTCACTTAAAGGGCTTCTGGAAAATGCAATAAATGACGGCATCTCTGATTGGAGCGCCCACTGCAAAAAGCTTGATGATATCAAAGGTCTTGGTCTTTCGACCTACACGAAATTTCTACAGTTTCTAGGTGTAAAAGTGGAAGGTAAATACGCTTTGATCTTAGATAATCGAATCGTTACCGTATTAAGGAGAAGTGTCTTTGCAGAGCTTGCCCCATTGAAAAACATAAGTGACAATAACCCATCCCGAAGGTATCCAGAATATTTGGATTGCATTCATACCATCGCAGAACAGAACGATCTAAATGTTGAACAAATTGAGTTTTTTCTCTTTGCATTCGGGCTTGATCTCAAGGAACCAGCTTTGGTTTCCAATAATGCAAGAGCATAAACGACTCGATTCGTCGCATAAGTAGCATATCATTCTCTCATCTAACCTTGGGAGGATGATATGCTACCCATACAAACCCCTAACTTTGCCCACCTGCACGTCCACTCCGGCTTCTCCTTCTATCAAAGTACCATCAAAATCTCTGAGCTGGTTACACACGCCGAGAAACTACAGATACCGGCCATTGCCGTGGTTGATGACGGTAATATGGCCGGAGCCGTGGAGTGTTATTTCAAGGGTAAGCAGAAGGGTATCAATGGCATCGTTGGCGCGACTGTAACCGTCAACAAGCTATCCGCCAGCTCGGAGACTTCCAAGCTGGTCCTGTTATGCGAAAATTTGATGGGTTATCGAAATCTCTGCCGCCTGACTTCCGCAAGAATAATCACCAAAAGCACCCTGACCAAGCACAGCACCGGCTTGATAGCACTCTCGGCTGGTCTCTATGGTGAATTGAACAAACTTTGTCGACAGGGACGAGACAAAGAAGCACCTCAGGTTGCACTATGGCTTGCCAGTATTTTCCCGGAACGGTTCTTCATCGAACTGCATCCGGTAACAACTCCCGGTCAAAAAGACATAAACGGAATGCTCCGACAGCTTGCTGCCAAAGTTTCCGTGCCGACCGTGGCAACGGCCCCTTGCCATTACCTGCGGAAAGACGACCGTCCAGCCCTTGACGTGCTGCGAAAACTCGGCAAATTGCCGCCATTGTCGGAAACCGACGGGGAAGTGTTCTGGTTGATGTCAGCTGAAGAAATGGCTGTCGCCTTTGCCGATGATCCGGCGTCCGTCGCAATGAGCGTGGCAATTGCCGATCTATGTCAGCTGAAGTTGAACGACAGGCCGTTTATCCTGCCACCATACATTTCTGCGTCCGGCAAAAATGCCGACGAAGAACTTCGTGATCTGGCATACAAGAGGCTTGAGCGAAAAAACTTTTCAGATGGTCGGTGCAAGAATTACCGTAACAGACTTGACGAGGAGCTTGCCTTTCTCCGCCAGAAAGGGCTTGCTCCGTGGCTTCTGTTTGTCGCAGATGTTGTTGCGCTTGCCAAACAGGCGAATATCATGGTCGGTCCCGGAGCTGGGCTAGGGCCATCATCATTGGTAGCCCATTACCTGGGCATATACGAGCTTGACCCGCTGGAGCATGGCCTGATCTGTGGCTCCCTGCGGAGAAAGGAGCTGAGAAGTTTCCCGTATTACGCGATCAATGTACCGAGAAAACGTCTACGGGAGCTACTGCACCTGGTCGCTCGTCGCTACGGATATGATCGGGTAGCTATACCGACGTATTATAATCATCTGGATGGTTCCCGTCTGATAAAGCAGTTGGGAGTCGTTCTCGGCGTGGACCGGCAGAAGCCAGCCCAGTTTGAACGCTTCTGGGCAAGATCGTGTTATCGCTATGCGCTGGATTTGTTCAGCCAGGAATTCCAGCAGAGCGATCAGGTGACTGCTGAACTGAAAACAGATGAAAGTATTAAGCAGCTGTTCCGGTATTTCCAAATCCTTATCGATCTACCGACAAAAGCAACTTTGCTGGGTGGTGAACTCCTCGTGACGCCAAACAAGTTGCTGGATTATATCCCGTACTGTAGGACAGGTAGGCTGTCACGATCACACTTCATCTACGGAACACATGAAAATATCGGCCTGGCGACCCTGCGCATTGAAGATTTGAGAGAGCTGGATACCCTCGACCGTCTGAGCAGACGCTATGATGTAGATGTCCGGGATATTCCGTTTGACGATCACGATACCTGGGAATTTATCGGGAAAGGCAAAGCCCCGGCGGTGTTTGAATCGCATCCTGCCGGAATGCAGCGACTCCGGCGTCAGATCAAACCATCCTGCCTGCACGAGTTGGCAGCTGCTGGCGCACTATACCGCCCCGGTCCTTTTGAATCGGGAATGGTTGACGATTACATCCGGGCAAAAAACGAAGGGATAAAACCTCACTGGTACCCTGAACAACTGGAGACAATCCTTGGCGAAACGTATGGCGTCATCGTTTTCCGGGAACAGATAGTGAATGTTTGTTGTGTAGCCGGCTACTCATATGTCGAAGCTGATTCACTATGGCAGGCTCTGGTGCGTGATACTGATCGGGAGCGGGCGCGCTTTTTGGAAAAGGCCAGCAGTAACGGCTTCTCTGAACAAGAGGCGGAGTGCGTGTACAATAAAATGGCGCTCTTCGCGCCGTATGCTTTCATGAAGTCGCATGCGCTTGTCAGGGCAGTCATCATCTACCGATTGGCGTATTTCAAGGCGCATTATCCAGAAAACGCTAAGAATGCCGTTACATACTAGGCTAAAAGGAGAATATTGTGACCTCTGACACACATCAGACCCCACCCAATAGCCAGGCAGCCGAGCGATCGATTCTCGGCGGCATACTGCACGAGAATGAATCGATAAACGGCGTCCTTGAAATTCTTCGCGCGGAAGAATTCTACACCGAATCGCATCAGAAGATTTTCCGTGCCATGATAGATCTCTCCAATAGCAGCGAGCCGTGCGATTTGATAACCCTTGCCAACACTCTACAAAGAAAAGGTGAGTTTGAAGATGTCGGCGGCGACGGTTATTTGTCTTCCCTTCTGGATTCCTCATCTCCGACCACAAATATCGCTACTCATTGCAAGATAGTGAAGGAGAAGGCGAATTACCGGCAACTTATCGCCGTTGGTTCCAATATTGTCGCTCAGAGTTACCGTGAGCTAGAAATAGGCGAACTGCTTGACACCACTCACAAGGCACTATTCGCCATTTCTGAAGACAGGCTGCAACCTTCGTTTTTCCATATAAAGGATCTTCTCGGTAGCACCATCAGCCATATTGAACAGCTGTATGTAAAGAAAGAGCACATAACCGGCGTACCGTCCGGTTTTGTCGATCTCGATAATTTGACCACAGGATTCAAGAAAGGCGATCTTATTATTATCGCCGGTCGGCCCTCCATGGGGAAGACTGCCTTTGCCCTGAATCTCAGTCAAGACGCGACAATATATGCCTGCAAAAAGACCAGTGTTGCCATTTTCTCTATGGATATGAGCAAAGAAATGTTGGTGACAATGCTCCTCAGCTCAGAAGGAGAGATTAATGGCAGTCGCATGAGAACCGGGCATATGCGGGAAATCGACTGGCCTCGACTCATGGCCGGAGCAGGTAGACTTCATGACGCACCGATTTATATTGACGATTCTCCGGTAATGTCAGTTCTCGAAATACACGCCAAGTGCCATCGATTAAAGGCTGAAAAAAATATCGGCATGGTCATAATCGACAATCTGCTGCTGATACGCGGCATTTCAAAGTCGGAATCAAGACGGAAAGCGATCCACGAAACCTTAAGGTCGCTCAAAGCGCTGGCAAAGGAGCTTGATATACCGGTAATTGTCCTCTTTAGATTGCCTGGTAAATCTGATGGTAAACTTGAAAATATCTTTGATACAGGGTCGATAATGAGCGAATTGTACGAATCCGGGTTAACGGAGCAAGATGCCGATGTCATCCTGTTAGTCCAACGTGATGCCCTCTACTGCGAGGCCTGCATGATGCGTGACGATTCCTGCACTATTGAGGGACATGATCGTCGTGCGGAAATCATTGTCGCCAAGCAACAACCTCATGGTCCGACAGCGTCGATACGAATGGTTTTTAATCATGATTATTGCAGGTTTGAAAAAAAGAGGTTGGCGGATGACTTCAGGGATGAGTGGGAATAGTTGAGTGATGGAATTCATTGATTTATTACTGGCAAATCGAAAGGTATGGAGAAATAAAGGTGTCTGGGCTAGCCCCGACACCTTTATATAGATTTGGACATTACTGTCCGGTTAATAACTGAATAAGTTCAACTGGTTACTATCTGGCCTATCGGTTTTTTGCTTTAGAGCCTCTGTAACCAGTGATGAAATGGGCTTTTTCTCGAACAAATTGACCTCAAGAATCTGTAGAAAAGTGTAGAGCGAACATGGAATTTCGAGCTTCTTTTTTGTGATCGCCACCAGCAGGTAGATGCACAAGGCAACCCATATCTGGCTTTTTACAGCATTGACTGATGTCCCGATGAACGATTTAATTCGCAGGTGCTGCTTGATCCATTTGAAAAACAACTCTACCTGCCAACGCTGTTTATAAGCCGCAGCTACCGTTTCAGCGGGTATTTCGAAGTTGTTAGTGAGAAACACAAGCCGTTTATTTCGTTCTTTGTCAACAAAGCTGACCCGACGCAATCGCTCCAGATATCCTTTTTTCGATTTCTGCGTCACCAGGGTGATGATCTGATCCGCACGGACGCCTGCATCCTTGTTCTTTGCATTGGAATACAGCCGTTTGCATTTCAGGTTGTCCTTGGCCCGAATAACAAAGAATGCTCCCTGCTGGTGAATGGCGTACAACCGGGCAAAGTCAATATAGCCTTTATCCATCGCATAGAAGGCATCCTTTGTAACCGGCATTTCATCAAGCATTCTGACATCGTGAACCTTGCCGGTGGTAATGGCAACCCAGGTCGGGATGGGGCCACGCAGGTCAATGAGCGTATGCATCTTGACCGCTGCCTTGGTCCTGCGGAACTCGGCCCATGGGAACATTGAAAGGCAGAGATCAATGGTTGTCGAGTCAAAGGCATACAGCGGTTGCTTCAGTTCAATGGCAATAGATTCACTCTGGTAAAGCCGTTGAGCCATGCTTATCAGAACGTGACCGAAATCCTGAAATATGCGCCAGTCCCTGCGCTCATTGGCATCAGCAAGCGTCGTTCGAGAAACATCACCACGGAATCCGATGTGGTAGAGTTTCTCCTGATGAGAGTTCAGGCAGGTTTCAATGTCCCTCAGACTCTCGCGACCAGCCATCTGGGCATATGCCAGACAGAGGAGTTGATCATACGTGGAGAACTTCTTGGCCCAATGCTCTCCACGGTATCGATTAACGCAGAGATTGAATTCGTATCGGGGCAGATATTGAAGAAGCTGCTTGAAAACCGTTTTGCCGGAATGCATTGGCACCCTCCTGAAATATCAGGAAGGTATCATTCGAGGCGAATTCAAATCGAAAAAAGAACAGTTGTGTCAAAGAACATTAAACTTTAAGTGGTTACAGCAGTACATTCAAAATTTACCGGACAGTAGTGTGATTTGGATTCTATTTTCAAGACTGACTCTCTTCAGATTCTTACAGCACCACCGTCTCCTGATGCTTGCCGAACACCCCTCTGAACACATCCGCTATTTTCATGATCCATCTCCTCACTGGTTCAACTGCTTTTTAACCCATGAAATGACAAAGCTGATAAACAGCAACATGAGCAGCAGCAGACCAACTGTCGAAGCAATACAGAGCAGCAGAAATAGACTGGCTGAACCTCTGATTACTTCGACAACAGCTTTATGCGATGTCATTAAGGTGCTCCTGCAGATCATTGCTTGCCGGCACGATTATCCGCGTCTAGGTCCTGGGGTGCACATTCTCCCTGACCCAGCCGGATATCTCTTCCGTGGAGGTGCCCGGGGTGAATATTTCACAGATGCCCGCGCTCTTCAGCCCCGGGATGTCATCTTCCGGGATGACCCCGCCACCGAAGACCTTGATGTCATCGGCCGATTTTTCCTTCAGGAGCTGGCAGACCCTTGGCAGGAGTGAATTATGGGCACCGGAGAGGATGGAGAGTCCGATACAGTCCACATCCTCCTGAATTGCAGCAGCTACGATCTGTTCGGGGGTCTGGTGCAGTCCGGTGTAGATGACCTCAAAGCCGGCATCACGAAAGGCACGGGCGATGATCTTTGCCCCCCGGTCATGGCCGTCAAGTCCCGGTTTCGCGACAAGTATGCGTAACTTCCTCTCAGCCATTGTTGCATTTCCCCCTACAAAGTAGTCGCCTTCACGGCTCAAATATTCTGGGCATCCACGACTGCAATGGCTGCCATATTGACGATATCGGTGACGTCGTCGCCCCGCTGCAGTACATGCACCGGTTTGTTCATCCCCATGAGGATCGGGCCGATAGCCTCGGCCTCGCCCAGATGGTGAAGCAGTTTGTAGCAGATGTTGCCGGAGTTCAGGTCCGGGAATACCAGGACATTGGCAGCTTCTTTCAGGTTGGCAAAGGGGAAGCTCTTCTGAAGGATCTCGCTTACCACGGCGGTATCAGACTGCATTTCGCCGTCTACCAGCAGTTCCGGAGCACGCTGTTTGACGATCTCGGCGGCTTTTTTCACTTTCCTGGTGAGCGGGTGGTTGACAGAGCCGAAGTTGGAGAAGGAGAGCATGGCAACGGTCGGCTCGATCTCCAGCATCTTCGCCTTCTCTGCTGCCAGAATGGCTGTTTCGGCAAGCTCTTCGGCAGTCGGGTCGATGCAGACAGTGGTGTCGGCGAGGAAGTAGATCCCCTTTTTGAAGACCATCATGTAGAGGCCGTGGACACTGGAGAGCCCTTCCTGCTTGCCGATGACTTCAAGGGCCGGGCGGATGGTCTCGGGGTAGTGGGTGTCGATGCCGGATAGCATGGTGTCCGCATCTCCCTGACGCACCATCATGCAGCCGAAGTGGGTGCGGGATTTGCGGGTGATGATCCGCTTCGCCTCGGAGAGGGTGAGTCCTTTGCGCTGCCGCAGACGGA
Source organism: Geobacter sp. (assembly GCA_009886125.1). Classification (GTDB taxonomy): domain Bacteria; phylum Desulfobacterota; class Desulfuromonadia; order Geobacterales; family DSM-12255; genus VEOV01. Next base: position 10,007 of record VFJK01000043.1, read on the forward strand.
ACAGCTCCTGGGCATACTCTTCCGACTTCTCATAGGTGGCCGGGTCGATGATGCTGACGCCGTTCAGGTCGATACCGAGTTCGGTAATCGCAGACCGGATCTTGACTTCGTTGCCGATCAGGATGGGGACCGCGATCCCTTCTTCGATAAGGGTCTGAGCTGCGCGGAGGATCTTTTCGTTGTCGCCTTCAGGGAAGACGATCCGTTTGGGATCGCTCTTGGCCTTGTTGATGATCTGTCGGATGATCTCCTTGGACTTGCCCTGGGTCGCTTCAAGGTTTTCGATGTATTTTGCCATGTCTTCTATTGGCTGGCGGGCGACGCCGGTCTCCATCGCAGCCTGGGCAATAGCCGGAGCGACATGGAGGAGGACCCGCGGGTCGAACGGTTTGGGGATGATGTAGTCACGACCGAAAGCGAACTTGACGTTGCCATAGGCCTTGCAGACAGAGTCAGGCACCTCTTCACGGGCAAGATTTGCCAAAGCGTGGACTGCCGCCAGTTTCATTTCTTCGTTGATACAGCTGGCACGACAATCCAGGGCGCCGCGGAAGATGAAGGGGAAGCCGAGGACGTTGTTGACCTGGTTGGGATAATCAGATCGACCGGTAGCGATCATGACGTCGTCCCGCACCGAATGGGCATCTTCCGGGGTGATTTCCGGATCGGGATTCGCCATCGCGAAGACCAGCGGCTTCGCCGCCATCGTCTTCACCATCTCCTGCGTGACGAGACCCTTGC
>VFJK01000047.1 GCA_009886125.1 Geobacter sp.
GGTTCAACTGGTACAACGACAACCGGAAGCATACATCACTTGACAAACTGACACCGAATGAGGCTTATTTCGAAGGGCTTGAAAAACTGAAGGCGGCTGCCTGATGCCGACAATCCCAATAACCAAGGGGCATTGCTTATTTCACCCTTCAGGCTGTCTCACTAACCCCGACCACCTAACTGCGTACCACCCGTGAAGAGATGCAGACCACCCACGAAGAGCTGCAGTCCACTAACGAAGAGTTGCAGTCCACCAATGAGGAATTGCAGTCAACCAACGAAGAGCTGACCACATCGAAGGAAGAGATGCAGTCCATGAATGAAGAACTGCAGTCCGTAAACGCTGAACAGTCCACCAGGCTGGAGGAGTTCATGCGGGCCAATAACGATATGGAGAACCTGCTGAACAGCACCGAGATCGTCACTGTTTTCCTGGATAATGATCTGCAGGTACGACGCTACACCACCGGGATCAACAAGCTGTTCAAGCTTATTCCCGGCGACGTGGGGAGGCCATTGACAGATATAGTCTCGGATCTGAACTATCCCCAGCTGCATGACCACGCACAGGATGTACTGAGGAAACTGATTTCGGTGGAAAACCAGATTTCAACCCATGACGGCCGCATTTTTATGGTACGGATCATGCCGTACCGCACCATGGACAAGATGATTGAAGGCGTGGTCATTACCTGTATTGACATTACTACGGCCAAGAAGGTCGAGAATGAACTGCGAGAAGAGATAGCGAAACATAAGGCATAGGTTAAGGTAACTGGGGAGACCATGTCATGGCCGCTGATAAGAAGAGCAGACAAGGAGCCGCTGAACTGCGCAGGCGGGCTGAGGAAAAGGTCGCCTCACAAAAGGCATCCGCTGCATCCTCGCAAGAAACAGACAAGAAGCGGTTGCTGCACGAACTGCAGGTGCATCAGATCGAGTTGGAGATGCAGAACGAAGAGCTGCACATGGCGATGGCGGAACTGAGCGAACACAAAGACCGCCTCGAAAAGGTTATTAAGAATACTCCGGCAGGTTATTTCCATATCGACCGTGAGGGGCGTTTCCTCGAAGTCAATGACGCATGGTTACGCATGCACGGTTATGACTCCCCTGACGAGGTTATCGGTAAACACTTCAGCATGATGCAGGTAGATCAGGAGTCCGATTCTGCACTTGCACATCTGGGTGAACTTAAAAAAGGTGTGGCTATCCCCTATGGTGAATTCTCCAGTCGGCGCAAAGATGGCTCGGTTGGTCATCATATATTTTCTGCTCATCCGGACGTGCATGTAGGCGACATCGTCGGGTTTGAGTGGTTCATTATTGATATTTCCGAACGCAGACAGATAGAGGAAAAAAACAATGAACTGAAGGCAGTGCAGGAAGAGACAAAAGCGTTGAATGAACAACTTACGGCCAACATCGAGAGCTTCTCAAACATTGTTGAAAGAACAACGGACGGCATAGTTATCATTGGTAGTGACGAGATAATAAAGTATTTCAATAAAGCAGCCAAACTATTGCTGAACCGTACTGACGAGGAGCTGTTAAATACACATTTCGGTTGTCCTATTGGAGCTGATACATCAGTTGAGATCGATATCGTGCACGCAACGAAAGGACTAGTCGCTGTTGAAATGCGGAGTGCCAAAACAGAATGGAAAGGTGAGGATGCTCTGGTAGTTGTTCTTAGGGACATCTCCGAGCACAGGCTGTACGAAGAATCGTTGATAAAAACCTCCGAAGAGCTCAAAAAGCTTGACGGCCTGAAATCGGAATTCATATCAATTGCATCTCATGAGCTGAGGACGCCTCTGACCTCCATCAAAAATGCCGTGGATATTATCCTGAAAGGCAAGGCCGGAGCAATAACCGAAGGACAGGAGAAATTCCTCTTCATGGCGCAAAGGAATATCAACAGGCTTAGCGCTCTGATTAACGACATGCTGAATATTTCGAAAATCGAATCAGGCAAAATGACCTATGAATTTATACCGGTAAATATAAGTGAGATAATCGACCATGTGATCAATACGCTCAAACCGTTGGCCGATAATAAATCCATGGCGTTAAATCTGGATATCCCTCCTGATCTGCCTCTGGTTCTTGGCGATGCCTGCAAAATAGAGCAGGTGCTGATAAATCTTGTCGGCAATGCGATCAAATTTACTCCCGAGCAAGGGGCTGTAAACATTGCCGCTAATCTCAGGAGAGCAGCGCCGGATAAGCCTGAAGAGGCGACAGGGTATCTGGAGATATCGATTACCGACACAGGTATCGGGATACCGGAGGAGCATAAAGAGCATCTGTTCGAAAAGTTCTATCAGGCGACGCACTCTCTGGCGAGGCAGGATCAAAGCGGCACGGGCCTCGGTCTGTCCATTTCCAAAGGCATAATGGAAGGGCACAAGGGCAAAATCTGGTTTGAAAGCACTGAAGGGTCGGGGAGCAAATTCCATATTGCCCTTCCCCTTTCTGAGCCGGACAAACAGTTGCATGACATGCTTGAAGCTGATCTGGCGAAAGCGAAAAAACATGCTGACCCTCTATCGTTATTGATTGTCAGAGTGAAGGATATCGAAAGCCTCAAAAATGTTTCAGGTGAAAATAATATTGAAAAAATCACTGAACAGATTAAAGAGAAGATTATTTCAGGTGGCATAAAGACAACCGACAAGATAGCCGTGTCTCTGCCTGACAACGAAATAGCGCTGATTCTGCCTGATACCGTCAAATCAGGGGCGGAGCAGTTGCAGAAAAGGGTTATGCGGTATATCAGCGGCAAAGAGGATGCCCTCAATTTTGTTAATTGTCTCATAGGTTTTGTTGCAACCTACCCAGAAGACGGCACTTCTGCAAAAGAGTTGATTGAATTCGCGCGAGGGAATCTCGAAAACAGTAATATTGAAGTATAAATGGAGAATTGATCAATTAACCATCACCCGTTTGTGGAAAGGAGATCAAAAGAGACTATGAACAAAATAAAGATTCTGATTGTGGATGATGATAAAGATATTGTCGAATCAATAAAGTTCGTTCTGGAGCAGTCCGGATTCCAAGTTGTTACAGCGTATGACGGTTTTGATGCAATTGTCCAGACAGGCATAGAAAAGCCGGACCTGGTCATACTGGATGTCATGCTGCCGAAAGAGAATGGTTACAGGGTATCAAGTGCTATCAAGGATGGCGTCGGAAAGGGACTATACGGAAAGAACATAATTGTTCTGCTTTTGACCGCGCGTGTCCTCGAAGGGCCTGAATGGGTAGAGCTGTGCATGGATAAAAGTAAGGCAGATTTCATGATGTATAAACCCTTTGAAATTGAAGATCTGATTAGAAAGATCGATGAATTGCTGGCAAAGGGTAATTGAATTCAATAGAACACCTGATAATCCAGAGGGAGGCATAGGCCATGAAAAAAAAGGTTCTAATTGTAGATGACGAACCTGACATTGTTGAGTCAATAAAGTTTAATCTGGAACTTGAGCAGATAGAATGTATCATTGCCTGTGATGGTGAAGAAGCCCTTTCAAAGGCTAAAGCGGAATACCCCGACCTTATTATTCTGGACATCATGCTTCCGAAGATGAACGGGTATAAAGTTTCAAGGCTTTTGAAATTTGACGAGTCTTATAAAAAAATCCCGATAATAATGTTGACTGCAAGGGCTCAGGAGGCTGATGTCAAGCTTGGAGAAGAAACCGGCGCTGACGAATATCTGACCAAGCCTTTCGATATGGAAACTCTTATCGCGTTGGTTAAAAAGTATATCGAGGATTAGACCCCATGCTTGCCGTTGTTCCACAAAAGGGTGAAATAAAAAGCAACAATGTGTTGGAGCGTTTGAAGCATGACCTGGTCAAGGAAGGAGTAGTGACACAGGACAACCTCAACCTTGCCGAACTGAAGGCGCAGAAAGAAAACGAATCCCTGCAGAAGACTTTGGTGAAATCAGGTTATGTTTCCGAAGAGCAACTGTTCACTTTTATGGGGAAGATGATGCAAATCCCCTTTGTTAATGTCAATAATTATATCATAGACCCCAAAATACTTGACCTTATCCCGGAGAAAATTGCGCGGCGCTACAACATCCTTCCTCTGTTCAAGATCGAAAAAGAAATAACAGTCGCCATGTCCGATCCCATGAACATCGTTTCTATTGATGACATATCCTCTGTGTCAGGATACAAGGTCGAGCCTGTCATTGCTTCTGAGGAGAGCATTTTAAATGCGATCAACCAATGGTACGGCATGGGGTCTTCAAGGCAAAATTTCATTAATGAGCTTATTGAAGATTGCAAAGAGGTAAGAAAGCTTGATGAAAGAGAGCTGAAATTTACAGAAACAGCTGAAATACGCCTTAAGAAAGAGGCGGCGGAAGTCCCTGTTGTAAGGCTTTTAAACAGTTATATTGTTCAGGCAATATTGGAAGGTGCAAGCGATATACATCTGGAACCCAAAAAAGATTCAATGAATGTCCGTTTCCGCATTGACGGATATCTTTATGAGAGACTCCCCATACCGGCAGAGTTAAGCCCTGCAATAACAGTCAGAATAAAGATCCTGTCGTGTCTTGATATTTCCAAGAAGAGAGTCCCGCAAGACGGCAGGATATCTATTGCCATAAGGGATAAGCATATTGATATTCGGACATCTACTCTTCCATCAATGTTTGGAGAAAATATTGTATTAAGGATTCTGGATCAGTCCAAGGGTGTCCCTACACTTTCAGAACTTGGATTTTTTGATAATGATTTAAACATCTTTAAAAATATTATCTCGGCCAATATGGGGATGATCCTTGCCACCGGCCCCACGGGCTGCGGAAAGACAACAACGATCTATTCAGCCATCAGTAGCTTGACCAAATTAAACAAAAATATAATGACAATTGAAGATCCGGTGGAATATGAGATCAAAGGCGCAGTTCAGAGCCAGGTTGACACCAAGTCAGGGGGGAGCTTTGCCGGCTCCTTGAGAGCAATCCTGCGTCAGGACCCTGATATCATCTACGTCGGTGAGATGAGGGATTCTGAAACATCAGAGATTGCAATCCGCGCCGCCTTGACCGGACACCTGGTCTTCAGCACCCTCCACACAAATGACGCTGTCGGAACAATTGTGAGACTTCGTGATATGGGGATAGATTCGGGGCTGCTGGCATCAGTTTTGAACTGTTCTTTCGCCCAGCGCCTGGTCAGGAGAATTTGCCCGAAATGTATCACCGAATATCAGCCTGATGAAAATTTGCTTGCTTATTTCGGGTTTTCTCCCGGCACCAAATTATGGAAAGGGCAAGGTTGCGAATCATGCTGCCGTACCGGATACAAAGGCAGGATAGGTGTATATGAAATATTGGTGACGAATAAGGAAATAAATCATTTGATATCAGTAAATGCGTCTGAAAATGAGATACTTGAAGCTGCAAAAGCTCATGGCATGAAAACTCTTTTTGAAGATGGATTGCTGAAGGTAAAAAAAGGGATTACCACCCTGGAAGAGATAAACGGTGTGAGGAATAAATCGGATACCTATGCCGAAAACGGCGATTGAACTGGGCGTTGCAGAGTATTTGCAAATTCCGGCGTGAAACCGACCGCAATTCCGATTAAAAACCGACCATCATTCCGCTGGCAATCCGATCAGCGTTCCGAAACGAATCCGACCAACCGGTTATAGTCGCAAGGTAACTCAACAGCGGATTGCCTGTTAGCATCTCGTCAGTTTCTTCTGTCGGATTCATCGGAATAGCTAATTAAATATTTAGCACTATTTATGTGATATAATACGAAAGTTACTGGATTGTTATATTGCTGATTATAGTGAGGGCTTACCATGAAAAGTACTCAAAAAACATTACCTGCTGCCGAAGAACTTCGCAGGCAGGCTGAGCAAATAATTGCCTCACAACTTGCAGAAACTCAGGCAACCAGTTGTAACTTATCTGATAAAAGAGAACTACATGAGATTCAGGTATGCAAGATAGAACTGGAGATGCAGAACGATGAATTGAGCCGTTCTATGGAAGAACTTAGAGAGCATGAAGAGCATCTCGTTAAAATCATAAAAAATAATCCCGCTGGATATTTTCATTTAGACCCAACTGGTCGATTCCTGGAAGTTAATGATACTTGGTTACGCATGTATGGTTATGACAACGCAAATGAGGTCATTGGCAAACACTTTAAAGAAATGCAGGTAGATTCGGAGCTGAAATCCACTCTTAAGCATATGGCAGAATTGCTCAAAGGTGTTTCTGTCCCTATAGGAGAGTACTCAGCTCGCCGTAAAGATGGTTCCATTGCATACCATACCTTTTCAGCTTTTCCTGTTGTGCATGCTAACAATGTACTTGGTCTTGAGTGGTTCATAGTTGATACAACCGAACGCAAACTTGCTGAAATGGAGAGAATGCTCAACGAAAGCCGCATGACCTCTTTGATAGATATTGCACAGTACATATATACAAATGAACAAGAATTTTTTGACCATGCTTTGGAAGAAGTCATCAAGTTCACCAGTAGTAAGATTGGCTATATCTATTTCTATAGTGAGCAGAAACAGCAGTTTACCCTGAATAGCTGGTCAACTGAGGTAATGAAAGAATGTAGTGTCATGGAACAACAGACTATATACGACCTCGATAGCACCGGGATATGGGGTGAAGCTGTTCGCCAAAGAAAGCCAATCCTGCTAAATGATTTTCAGGCAGACAATCCCCTCAAAAAAGGGATTCCTGAAGGTCATGTTACGCTCAAGCGCTTTCTTACTGTGCCGATTATTATTGAAGGTGTGATAGTCGCAGTAGTAGGAGTTGCCAATAAAGAGAGCGATTATGAAGATTCTGAAACAAAGCATTTGATAGTTTTTATGGATGCCGTATGGAAAATAGCGGCTCACAAACGAGACGATGCAGAAAAACTGCAACTCTTGACTGAACTTCATCAGGCTCAGAAGATGGAATCAGTCGGTCGCCTTGCGGGTGGTGTGGCACATGACTTCAATAATATGCTTAGTGTCATCCTTGGCTATTCTGAAATGGCTCTCATGCACATAACTCCTGACCATCCGATGAACAACTATTTTATGGAAATCAAAAACGCTGCTAATCGCTCCGCAGCCATTACCAGACAATTACTTGCTTTTGCCAGAAAGCAGACTATTGCCCCTGAGGTTATTAAACTGAATGAGACCATTTCTGAGATGCTCAAAATGCTTCAAAGGCTTATTGGTGAGAACCTAGAGCTTACGTGGAAACAAGGGGTAAACCTTTGGCCGGTTATGATGGATTCTTCACAAGTTGACCAACTCATGGTTAACCTTTGTGTTAATGCACGTGATGCTATCACTGATGTAGGGAAAATAATAATTGAGACCGAAAACTGCTCCATAGATAAAAACTATTGCAAGGTTTACCCATATGCTTTGCCAGGAGATTATGTAAAGATTGTTGTGAGTGACAATGGCAACGGTATGGACAAAGAAACTCTTACGCAAATATTTGAGCCGTTTTTTACTACAAAGGGTCTAGGGGTTGGGACTGGCTTAGGATTATCAACAGTCTATGGCATTGTTAAGCAAAATAAGGGGTTTATTAATGTCGATAGTGAGCATGGTACTGGAACGACATTTACACTCTACTTGCCTCGTTATGAGGGCAAGTTGAGGTGGCCGGGTTTAGTGAGACAGCCTGAGCAGAAGAATAAGCAATTCACCGATATTGTAGTGGTTGTAGGCTTCAGGCAGCCTCTTTCAGTTTATTA
>VFJK01000035.1 GCA_009886125.1 Geobacter sp.
CGCAAAGCAGCCTCGAAAGCCTGACGGGCATAGTTTGCCGCAGCTTCCAGATATCTCGATGCAAGCATATCTCTGGCATATTGAAGATACTGCCGGGCTGGGCGGTTGCTTGCGGTTCTAACTATCGGGATGGGTGCCGTAGCATTTTTGTCACCCTCGAAAATTTCAACGCAATTCCATTTAGCGTCATCGAGCATTGACCGCGCCATATCGTACCAGTTGCGATCATGGGTGAGCAGAACAATCTGCCAATCGGCAAAGTGCTTGTTCAAAACCTCCAGCACTGGCAGGCGGTTGGAGTGGTCAAGGCCGATCAGCACGTCGTCGAGGACCAGCAGTTTCAGGGAGGGAGTTGCAGCTGTAGGCACAAATGCCAGCCTGCCAGCAAGATAGATTGCCAGGCCAAGTGCTGACAGGCGGGCTTCATTCAGGAAGTGCTGCGGTCTGTCAGGCTGATGCCCGCGAAAAGAAATATCGATATTTACTTCCTTGCCATTATATTTCCTATCTCTAGTGTAATGAGCAGATTCGTAGGTAACTCCAGCAAAACGGAACGGCGAAACAACGACTTCATCCCCTAACAGTTCGCTCAGAAGTACTTCCAACTTTGGGTGAAGAGCTGCAAGAGCCTGATTAAATCCAGCGTTGAAGGCAGCACAAGCCTCATTGACTCCTATAAATGAAGTTGAATAGTGCGTTGATGGCTTAGCATTCAATGCTTCCCGCCAGAGTTCTCCTACAGTCTTTGTCACACCTCCTGCTACTGTTACTGGAAAATCGTTTACCAACTGCTGAACGGCGATTTTAAATAAATTAATTTCTTTGTCACCGTGCAGATAATTGGTATCCAGAACTGAGCGATAATCAAGGCAGGAACGACGTAGAGCCGCTTCTTTCACCCGTGAGTCGCCGCGAGTGACCAATCGGGAACAAGGATGTTGTGTTGAATTCCACTCAACAGCTGCTGTGCCATCGGCAAATTCAACGGCAACTTTACAGTCTGCTTCCGGCTGCCCGGAAAAAACATTCTTGTGGTCCTTCAGCGGTTTGGTCTGCTTGAAGGCAAAGAAATCCCGCAGGGCATGGAAAAGTGAAGACTTCCCCGCCCCATTCTCACCATAAACCAGCAGGTTCTTGCCATCCAGATTGAAGGATTGCGGCGCAGGTCCTGGAAAGGCCCGAAAATCGGTAAGTGTCAGCGTCTTGATCTTCAAAGTTATTCCCGCCCCTCGATAATTCTGACTACATCCAGGCCTTGCAGGTCAAAGAGCATGCCGTAGATTGGGTGGTTGGTGCTGAATATCTTTTCAGCCATATTGCCTGCAGCGGCGATAAGCTCTTCACCCACAAGATCTGCCAGCTTGCCGACTCCCGCCTTTTCTGCCTCGGAAAAGAGGTGGATATTGGCTTTGTGGAGATCATCGGGAAAGAAGAGTTCGTAGACCAAGCCATTTATGAGTTGTTCGAAGCGGTTTACGCTAACTCCAACAAGAATCGCTTGAACTACACAAGAAATGACTGTTTGCTGAGCTATATTGGAGATTGGTATTGATATTTCTTCCTGGTTGTTATTGTGGACTTGAAGGAAACCATTTTGAAGATCCGTACAAATCGCACTCAACAGCCACCATGTAACCGTACTGTTCAGTACAGCAACAAGGTATTCTGTCACACCTGAAATAATGGATAGTGCATTGTTCGCATAATAGCCTTCTCGATCAAATGCATAGGTCGGCTTATCCATGAACCTTCCAAGAACGATCTTTGGCTGTTCAAATTCCTCCCAATAGGCACAAGAACGTAACTCCCAAAAATATTGCCCCTTGTCATAGCGGTCAACAAGCTTCTGGCGTCGATCACTGTCATTGAAGAATGCATGAATTGCCGGAAAAGTATTAGCAAAAATCTTATCTGCTTCTGCCTCAGGCTTACCACTCCAAGGATGTTTTCTGTTTTCCGACGATTCGATCCTGATCAAATACTGGTCGGCATACTCCACCCGCCACCGCTTCACGTCACGCCCACGCAGAAAAGGCTTTATGATCTCTGTCGATGATGGATGCGCGTCAATTAGCCGCTGTCTGTCTTCGCCATCAATGACAAAAGCATCGTTCAATCCAGTTTTAATCCCATAATAAAACCTTCCCTGAACATACTCCTTCAAAGGTTTTCCAGCAGCACGAATACGCTCCAACAGGCGACGTCTGGAAGGCGGTTCCAGTTGCCACCCATCCTTCTTCAACTCGTTCAGCGGCACAGAGAAACTCTCTGCTGCAAATACTGAAGGGAAACTTTCAACCGGATGTTCCTGGCTCCAGTTAAGAGCCAACAGTTCTTCACCTTTTGGTGGAGTTTTTAACTCTTGTTCTCTCCGGGTGGCAATGATGATTGTAGGATACGCAATCGCGGTAAAGACCCCTTCATCGCCGAAATCAATGATCGAGCGAATTCGAGTATTGCGGTTCATCCACTCACGCAGCTTTTCACCGTATTTTGCCCGGTACCACTTGTTGGAGGTGATGAAGGCAAAGGCCCCATGCGGCTTCAGGAGCTTGATGGCGCGTTCGTAAAAATAGACAAAAAGATCGGCTGTACCGGTAAAGCAGTCGTAATGTTCCTTGAACATCGGTTTCTGCTCTTTGATTTCCTCTTGCCGCACATAGGGCGGATTGCCGATGACGATATCAAATCCGCCAGCAAGCTGGAACATCCACTCAGGATCGAAGAAACCGGCGGCAGAATTCTGGTCAAAGGGGTTCCAGTGGACCAATTGCCGCGCCGCTCCCTTTGACAGAAAGCGGTCTTTCTCCAGCAGGTTTGCCAGTTCGTCCCGCATGGTGAAAATCCGGTCGCGCCATTTGCGCTTGGTCTTGCCGGTGCGAGCAGCAAAGTAATGCTCGTTGGCTGCGGCCAGATCCTTTTCTTTTTCATCAATGGCCATGTCCCGCAAACCCATCTGCTGCGGCCTGTCAATAGGGGTAAGGCTGTCTGCAGCAACTATCTTGGTTTCCAGGTTGGGTAGCGCCGTGATGTTGCGGTTATCCTTTGTATCGTCCACCTTCTGACTGACGATCAGGGAGATGAAGAAGCGCAGTTTGGCTATCTGTACGGCGATAGGCTGAATATCCACGCCATGGATACACTTCTCGATCAGGTAGAGCTTGCGAGTGTAATCCGGATAGTTGGCCTCGGAAAAGTCCTTGTCGAACTTGGCAAGGGCAGCTTCCGCCTCTTCCACTTTGTCTTCCCTCATGTTCGGATCAAGGATTTTCCCGGCCTCGCGCAGCTGGCCTTCCAGAGGAGCGCGGTTCTGGGCACGCCAGAGGGCGTTTTTCGGGTCGAGTTTTTTCAGCAGATGCACCAGCTTGGCCAGCGACCCCATGGGGAAAGCGCCGGAACCACAAGCCGGATCAAGTATGGTCAAACGCTCGATGGCGGCAATCAGCTTTACTCTTTCATCGTCGCTTATTTCAAACCCTTCATCCGCATAGGAGAGCAGGTGGCGGAGTCTGGAAGCAAGTGTTTCATCCGTTGCCTTGGGATCTAACTGCCGCTCGAAATAGGCCACCAACGCCTCATCTACCATGTAGTTAACCACTTCACGGGGTGTATAGAACGAGCCGGTCTGCTTGCGGGCAGTGGTTTTGGTATCTTCGTTGTAGCTTGCCAGCAGGTTCTCGAAGACCTTGCCCAACAACTCCGGATCAAGCGCAACTTCTTCTTCCACCGGTGTATTTTCGTCAACAGTGAACTTGTATTGGTTGAAGATGTCAATCAGACCATGGACATCATAGCTCTTACCTTTAGTTGCCAGATCCGCATTGAGATCGGCTTTCGGTTCGCCACCAAAAAAGAGCTTGTTGGGAATTTTGGGCTGCGCCTCGCTGCGGCGGGAAAAGCCGTCGATCCTGAGCACCCAGCCGTTCCCTTCCTTTATTGCCAGTTTCGTCAGGTCCGGATTCCGTTGGAAATCCAGATCCGTCAACTCCCGATCAAGACATTCAAACAGACCGCCGTTCAGGAAAGGTATGTTGCCGTACAGTTGCAAGGCGGCATCCGGATCTTTGAATTCCTCTTTATGCCGGTAGACGGAATGAATCAGGTAATGGCCGCTCTGCCCGCCAGTCTTGCTTTTCTCCGACCAGCGCCGCCAAGGATGGCCCTGGTCGTCATTGCCCATTTCTACGTTGAGGGTGGCAAAGAAGAGGTTCTGCAGGATCGCCAGATAATAGGTGCTCTCATCGGCGTTGATCGTCGGATCTGACTTGAGCAGAGCGCCAAGTTTTTCGCGCTCGAACAGCTCATCGGGCACCAGCCCTTTTTCCTTGATAAACCAGACGAAAATCAGCCGTGTCAGCAGGCGGATGACCGCCACTGAGTTGCGCTTCCCTTCATCTTCACCGCCACCAAGGGGGAATTGGACATTTTTTACGGCATAGAGGTACCAGTAAAATAGTTCCTTGTAGAACTTCTCGTTGAGCGCCTGAATTGACAGCGCCTTGATCCAGGCTTCGTACAGTTCGCGGAAATTGGTGGGACGATGCTTTTCCCCCAGGTTTTCAATCGCCAGGCCTGAGAGAATATGGAGATGTGCCGAGTGCGGCTTGCCGCAGCGGATATCCTTGATGATGGAGATGCGACGGCCATCGATAACATCCTTATTGCTGTCGCGACGATTGATCCGCCGGTCAATTACAGTCAGCGAAACCATCCCCCCATGCTTGAACAGGACAATGGCCGGCATGGGAAAGCGTTTGTTGAGTTCTCGGGTGATGGTAGCTAGATCGGTTCTCGACCACTCATCGCCTTTGAGTTCAATAGCCAGATAAACAAACGACTCTATCTGCTGCCGTTGAACCTTGCTGTCAACAGCCAGGGTCTTTTGACCAATGGCCAGTGAAGGAATCTCGTCATTGGTGAGCTGAAAGAGAAAGGCGCACTCTTTCCACCTATCCAGTTGTATCTTCTCCCGCTGGAATGGGGTGCCTGCAGACGTTGCTTCTTCAATTTCCGTGATGAAGTTAACCGGCTTTGAAGACAGCTCTTCGACCTTGTCACTTGAGTAGCCGAGAGCAGCAAGCAGGCCGGTTGCGGCTGCTGTGAGAGGTTTATTCTGAAAAGAAGCCAGCGCTGATTTTATTGCTGAGCGAAGCTGTGAATTGTTTTCTGCCATTACTGCTCCTTGTCCATTACAAAGCCGATCTTCCGTTTTTTAGGTGGATCCGGAGGGGTCATCAACTGCCTGATCGCATCAAACACCAGCTTGAAGTGACTGTCATATTTGTTTTCGAGATCATCAAGACGACGGGACATCTCCTTGTTTGACGAGATCATCTCTCGCAGCTTCACGAAGGCCCGCATAATCTGAATATTGACCTCAATGGCCCGTTCACTGTTGAGTACTCCAGAGAGCATAGCCACCCCCTGCTCGGTGAATACATACGGCAGAAACTTGCGGTGTGACCCGCGCCCCTGCTTTAAGATCACAAAATGTGATCTTAAAGACTGACATTCGGTATGCTCCTCGGCGGTAAGCTGAAACATGAAATCGGCTGGGAAGCGCCGAATGTTGCGCTTTACCGCCTGATTCAAGGTCCTGATTTCAACACCGTACAATTCGGCCAGATCTTCATCAAGCATCACCTTCTGGCCGCGTACCAGCAAAATTGACCGCTCGATCAGCTCGTGGGGAATAAGGGCTTCTTTGGTCATGGCTTCACCTCTTTAATCACCAGCCAGGTTATCAGCTCAAAATCATCCGCACTGTCAACCTGTTTTGCTTTTCCCACCAAGCGGCCATCACGGCCTGCCAGCAG
>VFJK01000102.1 GCA_009886125.1 Geobacter sp.
CCAGCCCGTCACCGATCAGCGACAGGCGCCGAAGTACGAGGAATACCCCCAGGACGGCGCAGAGGATCCCGACCAGAAGACCCGAGATCAGCGCCCGCTGCATAAATCCATATGAGAATATTTCTATCAGTTTCATCACCTGGTCAGCCTTCCCCTCGCCCTTCCGGCAATCTTCATTCTCTACTCCGATAATCAGCTGATAGTCTACTGCAATGCCAACCGGCCGCAAGTTCGGTTTTCGCCTTGCTAACGCAGCCCCAGGCGGCTCAGGAGCAGGCCCAGATATTTATTGAGTGGGTTATCCCGGTGGAGCACCCGAAACAGCGAAGCTTTGCGTATGCCAAGAGTTTCCAGCAGTCGTATGATCTCGGGGCTCCCCCCTTTGGCCATCCCCTCGCGCAGCACCCGCACCGCTTCCGCCTTGTCGCCGCTGAGCAGATGGACCCGCCCCAGGTTGTACCTGTGGCCAAGGTGGTCAGGCTCTGCAGCCAGAGAGCCCTGGCAGAGTTCGATCCCTTTGCGGTGCTGACCGCGTGCCCTGGCTATGCAGTACCCCATGTACGAGTACCAGCCGGGGTAGTCCCGCAGCTTCAGCGCCCGCTCCAGATGGACAAGCGCCGACAGGATGTCCTCCTCAGCAAGCGCCGTCATCCCCAGCGCAAACTCCTTTTCCGCTCCTTCTGCCGCTTCCTGATGTTCCATGGTTGCTTTCTCCGGGTATATATGCACGACATGTAAAGGGAAAACTGTCAATCCTGCTTCATTGTATAACGGCCTTAAGAGATTCGTGCCTGAGATTGGTTGCGGCAGCTATCATATTGTAGTGCCTGTCGTCGTGCAGAAGAAGCGCATTGTACTCCTGGGCAACGGCCGCGATCAGGGTATCTGTCAGAGGAGTATTGATCCCTTTCTGGCGGAGCGCATACCCGAGCTTGCAGGCCCGCGCCCACACCTTGGCTGAAAGGTCGAAACAGCGGAGTGCCGCAAGGTCCTTGCTCAACTTCTCATACTCTTTCGCTGATCTGGCCCCTCTCAGTATCTCCATGATGACAACCGGTGTCGTTGCGACCCTGTCAGCCATGATGAGCGGCACAAGACGCTCCTGAAACCGGGTACCGGAGCCGCGCAGAAAATGTATCCAGACCGTGGTGTCGACAAGGATGATCTCATTTGTCATCGGCGCGGTACTCCTCCAGCTCTTCACAGGTCATGGTGACTGCACCCGAGGAGTACATGCCCGCCAGGTGCTCCAACCGTTTGGTTCTAATGAGTTCCTGCAGAGAGAGGTTAATAAGCTCTTTCTTTGTTTTCACCTTTGACAGGGAAAAGGCTTCCTTGAACAGCGCGTCGTCAATCGCAATTGTCGCTCTCATTGTGTGCCTCCTGTATGCACATAATAACGCTTAAAAGTGTGCCTGTCAAATATGGTGAATTCGGATATTAAATGCGAGAAGATGCTTTCCTTGTTTCACTTTATTGAAATTCACCATGATCCTATCCTCAAGTTCAGTGCCGCGTGTGTTGCCTTGCTGCCTGCCCGAAAGCATACAAAAAAGCACCCTGACGATTATCCGTCAGAGTGCTTTTTTATCACAACCTGCCAATTAAAAACAGTTCAACTTTACTCCAAGCAGCAGACGTTCTGCTCCCGTGCCGCCTTGGTCTCGTCGAGCCGGGTGACCGGCATGGTGACCGGCATGGCGGCGAACGATCCCGGATCGCTCTCTGCCTGCCTGGCCGCTTCGATCATGACTTCGATGAACGCGTCCATCGTCGCTTTGCTCTCGGTCTCCGTCGGTTCGATCATGATAGCTTCCTTGACGATCATCGGGAAATAGACCGTCGGCGGATGATAGCCCCGGTCGATCAGGAACTTCGCGATGTCGATCGCATGGACGCCCTGTGCCGCCTGCTTCGAGGCGGAGAAGACGCATTCATGCATGCAGGTCATGTCGTACGGAAGGTCGTACCAGTCCTTCAGCTTTGCCTTGATGTAGTTGGCGTTCAGCACTGCCTGCTCGGAGACCTGTATCAGCCCCTCTTTGCCAAGCATGATGATATAGGCGTACGCCTTTGCCATGACCCCGAAGTTGCCGAAGAAGTTCGCAGTCCGGCCGATGTTCCCCTTGTTGCTGGTCTGGAGCGAGAGTTTGCCGTTATCGCTTTTGACGATGCGCGGTGTCGGCAGGAACGGGATCAGCGCTTTCTTGACGCCGACCGGACCGGAACCGGGACCGCCGCCGCCATGAGGCGTGCCAAAGGTCTTGTGCAGATTCACATGGATGACATCGAAGCCGACGTCTCCCGGCTTGACCTTCCCCATGATGGCGTTGAGATTCGCGCCGTCGTAGTACATGAGGGCATCATGAGAGTGGGCGATATCCGCGATCTCCTTGATGTGCGGGTTGAAGAGCCCGAGCGTGTTCGGACAGGTCATCATGACAGCAGCAACTTCGTCGTTCATCGCTTTCTTGAAGAGTTCGAGATCCATATCGCCGTACGGTGCTGTCGGGATAGTGATGATCTCGTACCCGGCGATAGCTGCCGAGGCCGGGTTTGTGCCGTGTGACGAGTCAGGAACAACGACGTACCGCTTCTTCGCCCTGTTCCCTTTTGCCGCGTGGTAGGCAGCGATCAGGAGGACACCGGTCATCTCGCCGTGTGCACCGGCCAGCGGCTGGGTGGTGACTTCATCCATCCCGGTTATCTCGGCCAGGATACCGCCGAGTTCGTGCAGCATACCCATGGTCCCCTGGCAGAACTCCTCTCCCCCCGGAAGCAGTGCAGTCATCGGGTGGAACGGTGCAAAGAGCGCTGCCGAGTTCTCCAGAACTTTGGCGTTGTACTTCATGGTGCAGGAGCCGAGCGGGTAGAAATTCGTATCGACCGAAAAATTGCGCCGGGAGAGGTTGGTGAAGTGACGCACGGCATCCAGTTCGGAGATCTCCGGAAGGCCGGCAGACTCCTTGCGCAGAAGGGCTGAGGGGAGTGCTCCGGCAGTCGGCACATCGGATGCGGGGAGCTTGACTCCGCTGCGCCCAGGGATCGATTTCTCATAGATCAATTGCATTGCAGAACCTCCTGGATCGCCTGGGCAAGCCGGTCGATCTCGCTTTTCGACCTCTTCTCGGTAACGGTCACGATCAAGGCGTTTTCCAGCCCATTGTAGTACTCTCCTGCAGGCACACCGGCAGCAATACCCTTTTTCAGCAGCGTTGAGACAACCGGGGTTGATGATCTCGGCAGGAGCAGGGTGAACTCGTTGAAAGTCGGTCCGGAGTGCAGCAGCTTGACTCCGGAGATCGATGCCAGACGGCTCTTGGCGTACTCTGCCTTGTCCCGGTTGAGCGTTGCCATTTCTGCCAGACCGGTTTTCCCGATCGTCGAAAGGAAGATGAGCCCGCGCAGGGCACAGAGCCCCTGGTTGCTGCAGATATTGGAAGTCGCCTTGTGGCGCTTGATATGCTGCTCCCGGGCCTGGAGGGTAAGGACGAACCCTCTCTTGCCGTTCTTGTCGACCGTCTCGCCGACGATCCTGCCGGGCATGTTCCGGATATGGGATTTTTTTGCAGCGATGAAGCCGAAGGAGGGACCGCCGAACGAAAGCGGATTCCCGAGGCTTTGCCCGTCGCCGATGGCAATATCGACACCCATCTCGCCGGGCGACTTGAGGATGCCGAGAGCTATCGGATAGACAGAGGCGATAAGAAGCGCCCCCTTTGCATGGATATCATCAGCCAGAGCGGTGAAATCCTCGACCGTGCCGAAGAAGTTCGGGTTCTGGACGATGACGCCTGCCACGGTTGCATCAAGCAGCCGGCCGAGTTCAGCCCTGTCCAGTGACCCGTCCAGCGGCGGGATCTCGACGATCTCGACATCAAGGTTGAAAAGATAGGTCTTGAGGACCTCCCGGGAGAACGGACTCACGCAGGCATCCACGAGGATCCTGTTCCTGCCGGTGACCCGCAGCGACATCATCGCCGCTTCTGCGCAGGCTGTCGCACCGTCATACAGTGAGGCGTTCGACACATCGAGTCCGGTCAGACGGCAGATCGCGGTCTGATATTCGAAAAGTGCCTGAAGGGTCCCCTGTGAGCACTCCGGCTGATACGGGGTATAGGCGGTATAGAATTCAGCCCTGCCGGAGAGATGATCCACTGCAGCAGGGATGATGTGGTCGTAGAAACCGCCGCCTATGAAATTAAGGATATCGGAACTGTTTTTCCCGGCAACCCCTTTCATCCTGTCATACGTCTCGAATTCCGACATTCCCTGCTGGAGATCGAAACTCTTTGCGCGCAGTGCAGCCGGTATTGCAGCGAACAGACCCTCTACCGACTGTACGCCGATCGCGGAGAGCATCTCCTGCTGTTCTTTCTCTGTGTTTGGACAGTAACCCATTGAATTTTCCTTTCTGCTTGAATGGCGCTGGATCGGTGAAAAGTGAAAGGTGATAGCCTTTTTCTCTATTCACAGTGAGCGTAGCGAACGCTTCACTTTTCACAGGGTTGCAAGATACTCATCATAGGATGCGCGGTTCATGAGGTTCTTCACCTCGGCAGGGTCGGAGATCTCGAGGACGCAGATCCAGCCGGACTCCTCGGCAGACTCGTTGACGACCTCAGGAGCGTTTTCCAGAGTCTCATTGACGGCGATCACCTTGCCGGAGACCGGTGCGTAGATGTCGCTTGCAGCCTTGACCGACTCTATAGCCGCAAGGGTATCGAACTGTTTGACTGTTTTGCCGACCTGCGGGAGTTCCACGAAGGTGATGTCTCCAAGTTCATGCGCAGCATGATCGCTGATGCCGACAGTTGCAGTTGTCCCGCTGATCTTGACCCATTCGTGCTCTTTACTGAAAAAATACTCCATGATTTAGACTCCTCCAAAAGTGCTGTTCTTATTTCTGACCACAGACTTCATAGTTTTAGTTTCTCAGCGACCCTTCCTTGAAAAAAGGGAGCTGGCAGACTTCAGCATCCATTGATACTTTGTCGTGAACGATCGTGAGGAGTGTCCCCGGAGCGGCCATCTGCGGCGACACAAAACCGATCCCGATGCCGCAGCCGAGCATCGGCGAAAACGCACCGCTGGTCACAACACCGACATCAGCGCCATCCTTCATGATGCGGTAGTCATGGCGGGGAGAGCGGCGTGATGCGACTCTGAACGGGACCTTGATCCTGGTGAGCCCTTCAGTCTTCTGCTTCAGCAGGGCATCCTTACCGATAAAGTTCTTGTCGAAATTCACGAAACTGTCGAGACCGGCCTCAAGAGGGGTGATCTGTTCGCTCAGGTCGCTTCCGTAAAGGCTGTAGCCGACTTCGAGGCGAAGGATATCGCGGCTGCCGAGCCCGGCTGGCTTTACCCGGTCATCGGCGAGGATCATCTCCCAGAGTTCGGGGATCTTCGCTTCGGGGATGAAGATCTCGAAGCCGAGCTCTCCGGTATAGCCGGTGCGGCTGACAATAGCCTCGAAGCCGAGCACTTTGGCAGTCGTAAATTTGAAGTAGGGCAGATTGCAGACCGACGGCTCGAAAAGCCGTGACATGACCTCGCGTGAGAGCGGCCCCTGAAGGTCTAGCTTTCCCGTCACGGCAGTCACATTTGCTATCCCGCCACCGGTGAGGCGACCCTTGATGACCTCAAAGTCGTTATCTGCCGTAGCGGCATTGACGACGATCATCGCCTTGTCATCTGCCAGACGGAAGACGATCAGGTCATCAATTATTCCACCGGTTTCATTCAGCAGAAAGCCGTAACGGGAGCGGCCGACCGGGATAGAGGCAACCGAGAAAGTGAAAACGTCTTCCAGACCGTCTTTGACGAAATCTCCGCTGAAGATGAACTCGCCCATATGGCATATATCGAAAAGTGCCGCCTGTTCGCGGCAGGCGCGATGTTCGGCGATTATCCCTTCGTACTGGATCGGCATGTCCCATCCGCCGAAAGGGGCCATAAGTGAACCAAGCGCACGATGATGCGAGGTCAAAGGTGTGGATTTCAGTTGTTCCATGGGTACACTCCAAGGCGGGAATAGTGAGACACTTTAGAACATTCGGCGGCTGTTGTAAATCTGGATTTTAGTGCGGAGGAATTAATCCGGGCATTAAAAAATAGCTTATGTTAAACGGTATGTTACGAGTCGCGATGCCTTTTAGCGGGTCAGGCGTTTCCAGCCGGATTCTGCCAGCTCGACCAGTCCGTTCATGGTTCTCTGGTAGAAGCGTTTTACCGGGATCCTGTTCACCATGATCTCCGTGCCGCGCATCTCCAGGCTGACCAGGTCTCCACGCTCCATGGAGCTGATGAGATCGTAGTGTTCGCCGCCGACGCCGAAAAGAAACGTAAGATTCCCGTCAGGGGTAGGGCATGAGACCAGCAGTATCGAGTTCTGCGGCTGAGCGCTCCGGTGATCGAAGCGGGTCGTGGTAGCAACAAAAGCACCTTCACACTGACCTTCGGCAAGAAGCGCTGCAAGGTTTGCCGTTGCAGGCTTCAGGCGGCCGAGCCGGGGCAGGCCCCATGGCTTGAAGCGTTTCGGAAGCCGTTTTGCGTGGCTGTCGCTCCGTTCAAGAAGTATGACGACGTTGTTATTGATCGGCCCGCCGATGGAGTGCGAGAGCCCCCCCTTGAAGCGGCCGGTCTGGAGAAGCCGATGGTTCTCCACCACCTGTATCATGCCGGTTGCCCCCAGAGGGTGGCCGCGGCCCTTGAGACCTCCGGTCAGGTTGGTCGGGAACATGCCGTTTTCTCCGGTCAGTTCATCATCCAGAAGGCCGCTGATCAGCCTGTTCCGGGGGAGAAGCCCGAGATCGACCATATTGATCGGGCCGAAACCGTTGAACGGGTCGTGCATATTGACATGGAGCGAACCGGCGAACGAGCGGATATCCTTGACCCCGGCCATGCCGTAGGCGACCGCTGCAGCCCTCACCGTAGCCGGGAACGAGTGGAAATAGTGACGGTCGGCAATGGTGGGGATGTCGGTGGCGCTGCCGATCCCTGCCACCAGGACCTCGGATGGACGCGAAGTCAGGACCACTGCGGCTACACCGTCTGACATCGGGCAGAAGTCGTGAAGACGGAGCGGCCACCAGTACATGTAGTTACGTCCATTAACGATCTGGCGGTAATACTCTTCCACCGGGATCTCATGGCCGAGGTGGGCTTCCGGGTTCCGGGCGGAAAAACGGTGAGCCCGCTGGGTGAGCAGGGCTGAAAAAGCGGTCCACTCTTCCAGGGAGAGCCCCAGCCGCTGCACCAGTGCGCCGGCCACCAGTGCGCCGCAGGCAGGCATGGAGAGGCCGTACTCCGCTTCGTCACGGTCGATCACTCCGGCGACGATCCTGGTCGCTTCAAGAGTATTGGCATCGCTCATCTTCTGGATGCCGATGGCGAGCACGTTGTCGCACCGTCCGGAAGCGATCTGAAGGTAGGCGTTTTCAAATGCGGAGGCGCCTGAGGATGAAGCGGTATCGATGAGCACGGAGGTGGCTCCGGATATCCCCAGCACTCCGGCGATTTTGGCGGCGGTATTGTCGACCCCTGAAAAGGCAACCGGATTCTGGCAGCCGACCACGACCGCTTCGATATCCTTCGGCCTGATGGAAGTGTCACGGAAGACTTCAGAGCATTTGGCAGCCATCTGGAGAAAGGTGAGGTCTTCACGCTCCTTGCCGTTGTAGCGGCCGACCGGCGCCATCCATGATGCGGCGATATATACCTTGCGCGGTTCGAAGTGGTCGTCCATGCAGTAACCTCTTAAACTAAACCCTGACTGCGGTAGTTGAGTTCTGTCTAACGAGGTAATTGTAGCGGATTCTCCTCCGCAGGCAAGGAGTTCCTTACGTCAACGCCAATAAATTATAATCCCGGAGCCAGACTCGTTTCCCGTAAGGATGATTGACTTTGAAGCCATTCACGATAAACTATTAAATATTATTAATGCTTGTGAGATCCTGACGGTCGAAAATCTGCAGATGCCTCAATGTGCGACCGCAGGAAAGGTGCAAAAGTCCCATGCGATATATGGAAATAAGCAAATTACAACGTTTGCTGGACCTGCTACGTCAGCAGGGCGAACTGCACTCACCGGTTCTCGGCGATGACGGTGTGACACGCTTCGAACTGCTCCCCCCCGGCAAACTGCCTGATCTTGCAGCAATCCGGACGCAGCTGCCGCCCAAAAAATACCTGCTGCATCCCCAGGAGACCATCCTTACCTATCAGGCGGACGCCGGATACCGGGTACCATTGGCGACGGTGCCGGCTATGATCCTGTTCGGGCTCCATCCCTGCGATCTGGCGGGAATAAGCTATCTGGACCGGATTTTTCTCGGGGACGAGCCCGATCAGCTGTATCTCTCCCGCCGTGCTGCTCTGACATTGATCGGTGTCTCCTGCACCCCGGATGAGTTCTGCTCGTGCCGGCTTTATCCCTCCCCGCTGGAGGCATGGTACGATCTTTTTTTTCAGCAGAGTGTCGATGGAATTGCCGTCAGCATTGGATCTCCCCGCGGCGCCGAACTCATGAAAATACTGGATGACGTAATGGAAGAACGGGAGCTGCTGCTTCCTGAGGACACCCGCTGTTTTTTCGGCCGGAAGATTCCATTACCGCCGGAGTCCGAGCTGGACCAGGGCCTTCCGGAGTGGCAGGTGCTCGCCGGGCATTGCATTGGATGCGGAGCCTGCTCGGTCTGCTGTCCGACCTGCTCCTGTTTTGACGTGCTGGAGTTCGGCGGGCTTGACGGCAGCTCGGCAGAACGTTTGCGACGCTGGGACAACTGTCTGTTCAGAAGCCACGCCGAGGTGGCCGGTGGCATGAGTTTTCAGAAGGATCGTGCCCAGCGCTTCCGTTATCGTTACCGGCACAAATACCGCGGTTTCGGGCAGGTGAAGGGGGTGCCGGGCTGTACCGGATGCGGGCGCTGCAGGGCTTTCTGCCCGGCCGGACTTGACCTGCGCGCTCTGGCGGGAAAACTGGAAGGGGATGCTTCATGAAAGCAGGCCTTCCCACTTCAGCAACCATAACCTCTGTCCGGAAGCTGACGTCAGACACGACACTCTTTGCGCTGCGCTGCGACGACCCGGCTGCCGCCGGTGCGCCACTTCCGGCAGTGGCATCATTTCTCCCCGGACAATTCCTTGAGCTTTCACTCCCCGGCATCGGCGAGGTCCCGATTTCGTACTGCGGCATCCCCTCTAGTGATGGGACGATCGAACTCTGTATCCGCCATGTGGGACATGTGACCATACCGCTGCAGAATGCGAAGCCGGGTGATGCTGTGGGGTTGCGCGGCCCCTTTGGCCTCGGCTTTCCGCTGAAAAGCTATGAAAACCAGGACCTGCTCCTGATCGCCGGTGGTCTGGGCATGGCGCCGCTGCGCTCGCTGCTGCTGGCGCTTCTTGTAGAGCGGGGGCAGTGGGGTGAACTGACGCTGCTGTACGGCGCCAGAGAGCCAGGTGCACTGCTTTTCCTAGACGAACTGCTGTACATGTCACAGAGCAGCGATATCCGTATCTACCTTGCGGTCGATCGTCGCGGAAGCTGCCTTGAGGGAATCCCCCATTGCAGGGCTGCGCTGCTGCCGGCCCTGCTGGATCAGGTAATGCTTCAGCCGGAACGCACGCATGCGGCTCTGTGCGGACCTCCGATCGTTTACACCCCGCTGGTTGAACGGCTGAATCAGCTGGGACTTGCGGACGAACGTATCCATCTGTCGCTGGAGCGGCGGATGAAATGCGGCCAGGGACGATGTGGGCACTGCGCTGTGGGGACCTACCTGTGCTGCACCGATGGTCCGGTCTTCAACTATGCTATGCTGAAGGGGATCGAGGGGGCACTTGTATGAAACGTCTGCGGGTTGCGATAACGGGACTGACCTCCTGCTCCGGTTGCCAGCTGGCGCTGCTGAACTGCGAAGCCGAGCTGCCGCAGCTGCTGGAGCTGGTCGATTTTCGCTTTTTCCCCATGGCCTGCTCACCGGCCACTCTGGAATCGGACTATGATGCCGCTCTTGTGGAGGGGTGCCTTTCTATGCCTCACGAGCAGGAGTTGTTGCTGTCATTGAGAAAGCGGAGCCGCTATCTCGTGGCTGTGGGGACCTGTGCAGCCTGGGGAGGAGTGGCGGCCCTGAAAAACGATCAGGACCGGGAACAATTGCGGCAGCAGGTGTACGGCACGGACAGTACTGCGGCACTGGAGACCTTCTCGCCTTTACCCCTGAATGCAGTGGTGCAGGTCGACGCGACTGTTACCGGCTGTCCCCCTGAAAAAGAAGAACTGATAGGGCTGCTGACAGGGCTGCTCAAGGGATCGCTCCCAACGCTCATCAGCTATCCGGTATGCACGGAGTGCCGCATGAAGGAAACCCTCTGCCTGCTGACTGAGCGATCGGCGCTCTGCCTCGGCCCGCTGACACTGGGGGGGTGCGGCGCCCTCTGTCCTGCGCTCGGGGTGCCGTGTGAAGGGTGCCGTGGGCCGGTGCCGGAAGCCAATCTGGCGGAAGCCATGGAGATATATCTGCAGAAGGGGTACGCTCAGGAAGCCGCCTGTGAGCGTTTGCGGCGCTTTTGCCCCGGGTGGAGAGCATGAGCGGTTCGAGGAAAATAGACATACTGACTCGGGTTGAAGGGCATGGCACCGTCGAACTCCTTCGGGAAGGGGGAAAAGTGACCGGTGCCCGGCTGAACCTGTTTGAATCACCGCGGTTTTTCGAAGCGCTGCTGGTCGGCAGAAGGTATGACGAGGTAGCCGAGATTGCCTGCCGGATCTGTTCGATCTGTTCCACGGCCCACAAGGTTGCGGCGTTGCAGGCCGTCGAACAGGCACTGAAGCTGCAGGTATCCCGCCAGACCGGGCTGCTGCGGGAACTTGCCGTCCAGGGGGGGCAGATCGAGAGTCACGCCCTGCAGATCTTCTGTCTGTCGCTCCCCGATTATCTCGGGACATCCGGTTTTTCAGGTCTGGCCGCAGCATTTCCCAAAGAGCTGAACCAGGGGCTTCGCCTCAAGGCCTTGGGCAACATGATCCAGGAAACCGTCGGCGGGCGAGCCATCCACCCGTTCAATCTAATGCTGGGAGGGGTCGGGAAGGTACCGCAGGCGGAACGGCTGCGACTGATCCATGGTCAGCTGGAAGCGCTTCACGACGAGCTGGCAGGAGTTGTCGGCTTTGTATCCGGCTTGCCGGAATCGCTCCCTCCGGTTTCTGCACTGCCTTTTCTGGCTGCAAGCGGCGGACCGCCGCTGTTTGGCGACCGTCTAACCGCTTCGGGGGGAGAAACCGTTATGGCCACTTCTGCTGCGGCATGGTTGCACGAACGGGTCGAGCCGGGGAGCAACGCCAAGGTCAGTCGCTTCGACGGCAAAAAAACCTTTATGGTGGGGCCGCTGGCGAGGCTTAAACTGTCGATGCCGGATCAGACTTCCGAAAGAGCGACCGGCGCGCTCCTAAGCTCCTCACTGCTGGCCCGTGCCGTGGAGCTGCAGCAGGCTCTGGATCGGGCAGGCATTCTCATATCCTGCCTGCTGGATGAAGGTGTCGGCCAGGAACCACCCGTTGCGGCAACTCCGGCATCCGGCGTCGGAACCGCACTGATGGAGGCGCCGCGCGGAACTCTGCTGCACAGCTACGTCTTCGACAAGGGCATCTGTACTGCTGCTGATATCATCACTCCTACCGCCATCAACCAGGCTGCCATGGAGATCTCCCTTCAAAAGCTGATTCTTCTAATGAACAGCGCCGGCTACGAAGAGGTCAGAAGCTCCTGCGAGCGCTTGATCCGCTGTTTCGATCCTTGCATCTCCTGCGCAGTGCACTGAAACGTTTCCGGTCAATTCCTCCAGAGAATAGATGTATCAAGATGTCTGCTCTTGACGAACCATCCCGGCGGATGGTAAAGCAAGTAGCGGGATGCCCGCCTGTCCGGGTTCACCGAAGAATCGGAAGGAGGGTTGTCATGAAGATCAGTCTGAAGAATATCGTCATCTTTGTCCGGGACCTGGCCATAGCGAAAAAATTCTATAAAGACCAGCTCGGGCTGCCGCTTCTGGAGGAGACCCAGATGATGATGGAGTTCTTCCCGGGAGAGGGGACAAGACTCGGTGTCGCAATGGCCATGCACGAGGCGGCTCTGCCGCTCGTGGGTCGTCACACCGGGATAACCTTGACCGTGGAAGATATCGTGACGCTCTGCCGCGAGCTTTCAGCTGCCGGAGTGAAGTTTGCCGAACCGCTTGAGGCCTCTCCGTGGGGGAAGATGGCGGTGGTAATAGACCCGGACGGCAACCAGATAGCCCTCGTCGACCGGTAGGCGGCTGCCGCTTTTTGATTCGGCCTGTGGCCTCACCCTGCGGGCAGCCTTCGCTGTCCAATTCGCAGGCGAATTGTCCCGATCTCGGCGTCAGCCTGCGGAATCTGCTTGTGCGGCGTAGCTATGCTACGCCTCCGCGCAATTCCTTGCCTTCCTTGACCTCGGAAAAAATCGACAGCCTTTTAATTTGTGCTCTAATGGAGAAATCTGGATGAAAATTATAAACCGGCAGCTGCTTGACGAAATAACAGCCGATGCAAAGCAGAATCCGCGGCTGCGGAAGAACTGGAACATTCACCCGAATGACGCCTTCCCGGCTCACCGGCTTCTGAACGCGATTGAGCCGGACTCCTACCTTCGACCGCACCGGCATCTTGATCCCTTGAAAGACGAGACCTTCATGATCGTTCGCGGGAAACTCGGTATCCTGACCTTTGATGATGAAGGCGTAGTGAGAGAAACGGTCGTCCTTGATCCCGAGGGGGAGACCCTTGGTGCAGACATCCCGTCAGGGCTGTATCATACTGCGGTCAGCCTTGAAAGCGGGACGATCTTCTTCGAAGCGAAGGCTGGCCCGTACACCCCGCTGAGTGACGATGAGAAGGCGCTCTGGTCTCCTGAAGAGACCTCCAGAGGGGCTGACAGCTATCTCGCCGCACTGAAGGCCGAGTTCCTGCTGTGAACGCCCTGAAGGTCGTTTTACCGGCAGTTCTGATTGTGATGCTGCTCTCCACTTCGTTTGCTTCAGCACCGGTAAAACCGCGCCCCTTGACCGGCATAGGGATACTCCTGATCAAGGATACGAAGCCGGGTAGCAACGCCATTATGCCACTGTACCGGGAGCCGATGCTGGGACGTATTGCCGGGATACAGATAGAGAAACTGCCGGGACTCTCCCCGTTCATACGTGCCAGAGAAAGCCGCAGGGTTGTCGTAGTCACTGCCAAAAGACTCGGCTGGTACCGGCTGATCTATGACGATGGAGAGCGTGAGGGTTGGGCCCAGTGGCGGACTTCAGCCGATTTCCACAAGTGGGAAGAGCTATTGCCGGGAAAAGGTGCGGCACTTCTTCCCGGATTGAAAAAAGAGTACTATCAGCTTCGCCAGGGGCCTTCCAACTCCTCGGAACCGCTCGAACTCCTGGGCAGAGGAGACGCACTCTACTGCATCGAGCTTGATGGAGAGTGGCTGAGGGTAATGGTAAGGGGAGAAAAAACCGGATGGCTCCGTTGGCGTGATGATAACCGAAGGCTCCTGATCGCAGTCACGCTCTGACGTGTACCATTAATGTAAATCCGTGACGGTGAGAGCCGAAACGAACGGAAACAGCCGGGGCTAAACGCAGCGCATGTCATAGCTATCAGTTATGCCGGGTGATCCCTGCCCAGTAAGTACAAAGCATGGAAACCACAAAAGCAGAGGCGTTGCAGTGAGGAGTTCTCTTACCGTCACCGATTAAGGATTAAATCATTGACGTGCAGTCATTCTGTATGATATTCGAGAAAACATGATTATCCCGGTTATTGCCATAGCAGCACGAGCTATCAGCGCAGCGGCGTCTTTCGCCGCCTGATCGCCCGCATCCTGCCTGGTGTAGCTGCCAGTTTACAAGCAAGAGCCGTGGGTGGAAGCCCACGGCTCTTTTTATTTTCAGGAGGGAGTATGAGAACAGAGCTGGTAAGTCCCGGAGTCGGTGAGATGACCTATGAGATCCGCAACATCGTGAATGTTGCGGAAAAACTTCAGAAATGCGGTGTCAGGATCAACTGGGAGAATATCGGAGACCCGATCGTAAAGGGAGAGACCATTCCGGAGTGGATGAAGGAGATCGTCGCAAAAGAGGCGATGAACAACGACACCTGGGGATACTGTCATACCAGAGGGCTTCTGGAGACGAGGGAGTACATCTGCACTCTTACCAACAGCCGTGGCGGAGCGACCATAACTCCGGACGACATCATCTTCTTCAATGGTCTGGGAGATGCCATCGCAAAGATCTACGGATGCCTTGACCCAAGGACAAGAGTGCTGGTCCCCTCGCCTACCTACACAACTCACACGCTTGCCGAATCTGCCAATTCGGGTGCTCTGCCGATCTGCTACCGGCTCAAGGCCGAAGACAACTGGTATCCCGACCTGGATGAACTCCGGCGTCAGGTAGAACAGAATCCCGGCGTTGCAGGCATCATGCTTATCAACCCCGACAATCCGACCGGCATGGTCTATCCGAAGGAGACTCTGGAGAAGATCGTGGCTGTTGCAAAGGAGTTCGATCTTTTCATCATAGCCGATGAGGTCTACAACAATATCGTCTACAACGGTCAGAGCACCGTACCGATCTCCGATGTCATCGGCGATGTCCCTGCAATGTCCCTCAAGGGGATCTCGAAGGAGTTCCCGTGGCCGGGCTCCAGATGCGGCTGGATCGAGGTCTACAACTTCAGCAGAGACGCTGCGTTCCAGAAGTACATCAACGCCATACTCACCCTGAAGATGAACGAGGTCTGCTCGACTACTCTGCCCCAGAAGTGCATACCGGCGATTATGGACCATCCGCAGTATCCGGTCTACCTTGAGGAACGGAAGAGGCGCTATGAGCGGATGAGCAACATCACCTGCGATTTCCTCAAAAAAGTCCCCGGACTGATCGTCAACAGGACGAACGGCGCCTTCTACATGTCTGTTGCGTTTGAGGATGGTCTCCTGACAAATCGCCAGTCGTTACCTATCGATAAACCGGAGGTACGCGAGCTTGTCGAAAAACTCGTGTCAGCCCCGAATGTCTCGCCGGACAAGAGATTCGTCTACTACACACTTGCCGCGACCGGCATCTGCATCGTGCCGCTCTCTTCGTTCAATACTTCGCTGCAGGGGTTCCGGGTGACGCTTCTGGAGAGGGATGAAAAAGAGTGCGAGAGAATCTATGGGATTCTGGCATCGAAGATAAAGGAATATCTTGCCTCCTGATATATATCTGAATTGAACTGTTGAAAGGGTAACGGATGGCTGAGAAGAGGAATCTTGGCAGACACCGGAAACGGTTTTCACTCCGTTTCGGTGATGGGGAGCACTCAAGAAAGGCCTTTACAGAGGACATTTCTACTACCGGGATCTTCATCAAGACTGCCTATGTCTGCAAGGTCGGCAGCGTGATCGCTGTTGAGCTGGAACTTGATGCCGTCCGGACGGTCGAGATGGAAGCGCGGGTCATGTGGGCAAAGAAGGTCCCCCCCCAGATGATCCATCTGGTAAAGAAAAGCGGCATGGGCGTGAGGATTATCAGATTTGTACGGGGGGAGTCTGATTACGGCCTGCTGTGTGAGGAGCTTTCGTTGCCGTATGCTGAACTGCTATGAATCGGCTATCAGCTTGACCGCGACTTTCCGGGAGCGGGGGCCGTCGAATTCGCACAGATAGACTGCCTGCCACGTTCCGAGAAGCAGTCTCCCCTATTGCCCGGCAAATCGACACCCATCCCTGCTCCCCAGCCTGCAGGCTTCTGTAAAATCAGCATCAGCCTCCCTGTCCCGCTTCAGCTCACTGTACACCAGACCTCTGGTGAGATACCCGTCCGGCCTGCCGACCTCAATCCGTATGCTTTCGGAAAAATCCAGAAGAGCGGCGTCGATCCGTTTCAGTTTCAGCAGTAAAAAGCCTCTGACCGTATAGTGAGCAGGGTTCGAAGGCTCGATCTTTATCGCCTTTGAGTAATATTCAAGCGCCTGAGCCGTATCTCCTTCTGTGACCGACTTGTCTCCCATCTCGCTAAATCTAGCGGCTCCCGGAGGATTACGGAAACCGGTTAGGAGTATCAGTGCCGCAAGGAACAGAAAAGGGAGCGCCTTTTTCATCTCAGGTTAAACTTTGTAAGGAGTTTCCCGAGATATTTATTAAAAGGATTACTCCTGGAAAGAAAATCGAGCGGCGGCGGCCTTCGTATACCAAGAGAGCCGAGAGTATCGATTATCCCTTTGTGGCGGCCATGCCGCAAACCCATTCTGAAGACCCATATCGAGTCTTTCTTCCTCCCAGAAAGGATCAGTATCCTCCCTTGCCGGTAGTAGTGTTCAGGGTTTTTCGGATCTTTTTTTATGGCTTCATGGCACATATTGACTGCAGACTTGAACTCCTTATGGACCTCTGCCATGCACAAAGCCTGAGCAGAGATTATCATCGGGTTCCTGGCAATGGCAGGCAGCTGGATGATCTCCTTGAGCGCGGCAGAGAAGTCCCTGCGGTCCATGGACTCGGCTATCAGCTCCAGCCGTGACTTCAGGGTGGCGTCATCAGTGGTATTCCCCTGCTCACTGCTCATTTGCCCCCCTTTCTTTCAGAGATTTGCAGCTGCTGTATCTCTCTTTTAAGTATTCCGATCTGGAGAAGGAGGTTATCGACCCCTTTTTCCATGATTACCGCAGAATCAAGATTGCTTTGTGTCGATTCACGGACCGTATCTATCGAGTTGACAATCTGATGAGCCCATTCAGACTGTACGCCGCAGGAACCTTTTATTATATGGATGTCTGCTGCCATCTGTTCGGTCGAACTGGCCAGTTCCGACCCTATCTTCTGCTGATTTTCAGCTGACCGGTAGACCTCTGAGGTAAAGTTCTTCATCCGTTCGACTGCGATCATGATAGCGTTGTTTGTCCGCCCGGATTCCTGGCATGAACGGGCGATCTGGGCGACCATATCCGCCACATGTCTCATCGCTCCATGGATGTACTGACCACCCTGCGACTGCTCTACGGCAGCACGGGCGATCTCGTTGACTCTGGCGGATGCCATCTGGACTCCTGAGAGGATCTTGCCAAGAGCATCTCCGGAACGTTTTGAGAGATGTTCACCTTCAAGGACCTTCTCTTCGGTCTGGCGGATTGCCGACATCGCCTTTGAAGTCTCTTTCTCTACAGCCTCTATAATCGAAGCTATCTCCATCGTCGACTGTCGGGTCCTGGTTGCCAGACCTTTTATCTCTCCGGCGACGATTGCAAAGCCCTTGCCATGCTCACCGGCCTGTGCTGCGATTATTGCCGAATTAAGCGCAAGCAGATTGGTCTGTTCGGCGACTTCGTCAATTACTGAAAGGATGCTGCCGATTGCGGATACCTTTTCCGAAAGTGACGTTATTGATGACAAGGTAGTCCTGGAAGAGTTCCGGATTTCGTCTATACCGACTATGGTGGCTTCTACTGCCGACCTCCCCTGCTCAGCATCCTTGAGCACTTCACCGGAGATAGAGGCAGTCTCTCTGGCATTCTCCTCAACCTGCTTGCTCGAAGCATCCATCTGGGCAACAGAGGAAGTGGTGTTTGCAGAGGCTTCCATCAGGCTTTTGACATTTACGCCTATCTCCTCCATGACTGCAGCCATCTCGACGATCGAGGATGAGACCTCTTCGATCGCTTCGCTCTGGACCGAGATATTATTACGGACATCGGAGATACTGCCGGATATTTCAGAAATAGAAGCGCTGTTGATCTCGGCGGAACCTGAAAGGGTGATGACCCCCTGGCTTACCATGTCGACAGAACTGATGATGCCGTTTACTGCCGAAGATGTCTGCTCCATGCCATTTGACTGGATATGTGCCGCGTTCAGTACTTTCGTCGCAG
Organism: Geobacter sp.; assembly: GCA_009886125.1. Classification (GTDB taxonomy): domain Bacteria; phylum Desulfobacterota; class Desulfuromonadia; order Geobacterales; family DSM-12255; genus VEOV01. The sequence goes on from VFJK01000102.1 coordinate 17,936, forward strand.
CTTCGCCGTTATGGGCCGAGATCTGGGTAAGTTCCAGTGCGATCGCATCAATGCTGATGATAAGTGCTTCAAACTTGTCCAGCATAAGATTGAGATTTATGCCAAGCTGTCCCATCTCATCAGCTGCGGAAGTCTCTACCCGTGCAGTGAGGTCCCCGGCAGAAACCCTGCCCAGCGTCGCAGAGACGCTGTTGATCCGCTTTGCAAGGTTTCTCCTTGAAAGCATCCAGATAGATGTCGCCAGCATCAGAGCTATCATCACAAAGAGTACGAGAGCACCCTTGAGGAACCAGAGCTCGACTTCAGGCTCTTCCGCATTGAGTGTCACCAGCGCAGTAACGACACCGGCAACTGCCAGCAACAGTGAAAACAACTGAAAATAGCGCATCACATTTGCGCCTAAGCGTAGATTACGTTGCATCCTCATCTCCCGGGAACCGCGTCAAAAATTGTATTATATCCATTTTCTGAAAGAATTCCAGTATCTCGATCAACCGTGCCCGAATTTGATGGCGCCCTCCTGGTACATAGATGAGGTCTTTTAACTTGACATGATCTGTTTCAGGGCTATTTTACTATCAGTTGATCTTGAGAAGTGAGGCGAATCTATTGAATAAATTCAGACCGGCAGGAGTAGTGCTCCTGGTATTCCTGACTGTTCTCCTTGTCGCTGCATGCTCACGGCAGAAGCAGTCAGACAGTACCGGCAGACTTAAAGTCGTGACCACTCTTTTCCCCGTGTACGATTTTGCCCGGAATATCGGCTTGGACAGCATTGACGTCACCCTCATCCTCCCCCCGGGGGTAGAGCCTCACAGCTTCGAGCCGAAACCCGAAGATTTGATGACTGTCGCTAAAGCCGACATATTCATCTATACGAGCAGGGAGATGGAGCCCTGGGCGGAAACGCTGCTGGCCGGAGTTGTCAAGGACGGAAAGCCGGCAGCTGTTGAAGCGGGAAGCGGCGGCCGTTATATCAATGTCCCGGACCGAGTGGCTGCTGATCATCATCATGACAAAGAGGCCCATGGTGCACGGGATCCTCACATCTGGCTCGATATCAGAAATGCCATGATCATGGTCGATACCATTGCAGAGGCTTTTGCGAACAAAGTCCCGGGGAAAAGAGAAGTTTTCCTTGCACATGCAGCTGCCTACAAAAAACGGCTTCAAGACCTTGAATCCCGTTTCAACGCAGGCCTTTCCGTCTGCACTACCAGAAAGCTAATCCACGGCGGGCACTTTGCCTTTGCGTACCTTGCTGACCGCTATAACCTGGAGTATATTTCAGCGTACGGCGTTTCGGCTGACAGCGAACCATCCCCGCGAAAAATCATGGAGCTTGTCAATACCGTTCGTCACAACGGACTTAAAAATGTTTTCTACGAAGAGCTGCTTTCACCCGGAATTGCGAAGGCGGTGTCCGGCGAGACCGGGGCGATGTTACTGAAACTTCACGGGATTCACAATGTCACCCGGCAGGAATTTGAGAGTGGCATCACCTATATCGATCTGATGGAGCAGAATCTTGCTGCTCTGCGAAAGGGGCTTGAGTGCCGCTAGAGATGCTGAATGCTACAGATCTGAGCTGCAGCTATAACGGGATGGAAGTGCTGAGCAGTATCAGTTTCAGCGTTTCAGCCGGCGACTATCTCGGGATTGTCGGGCCGAACGGTTCAGGGAAGAGCACCCTGGTCAGAGCCATCCTCGGACTACTTCCGCCAGACTCCGGGAGTGTCACCCTTTTCGGCGATTCTCTTGAAGGTTTCACACAATGGTCGAGACTCGGGTACCTCCCGCAGAGGATCAGGCTTTTCAACCCCAACTTCCCGGGCACGGTCGAAGAGATCGTCAGGCTCGGGCTCCCGCAGGACGGTAACAAGCTCGCATGGCTTGGAAGCAGCGGGAGCGCTATTGATGATGCCCTGGACATGATGGGTATCGTACACCTGAAAAAGCGTCTCATCGGCGACCTCTCCGGTGGACAGCAGCAGCGCGTACTGCTGGCAAGAGCGATGGTGAACAGCCCTGACCTGCTCATCCTCGACGAACCGACGACTGCACTTGACCCTGAGACAAGAGAACATTTCTACCAGCTGGTCGAAGACCTGAACAGAAACGTCGGGACCACGGTGCTCCTTGTCACCCATGACACCTGGAGCATCGGCAAATATGCCAGCCGGTTCCTCTATGTCGACAAAAAGATAATTTTTGACGGCAGCTTCGATGACTTCTGCCGTTCAGACGAGATGACCGCTTTTTTCGGTGAGCATGCCCAGCACCTGATATGTCACCGACACTAGGACTCTGTCAATGAAAGCGTTCCCGAAAAAAACAGCCAGACCGGGGAAGTCAGAACTGTGGTTCGCAGCGCTACTTGCTGCTGCTGCAGTTGCAGTCGTCCTGTATGTACGGCTCCGCCTTCTGAATATGCCGTTCGAGAGAGATGAGGGTGAGTTCGCTTATTCCGGCCAGCTGATCCTCAAAGGTTTTCCACCGTATCTCCACGCCTACACGATGAAGCTTCCCGGCATGGCGTATCTGAACGCTCTGTTCTTCACCTGTTTCGGGGCTACCGTCTCTGCAGTACATCTCGGGCTGCTGATCTCCAATCTGATCTCCGCGCTGCTTCTGTTCGTTATCGGAAAGAGGCTCTTCGGGACCACCTCTGCAGCACTCTCTTCCGGGCTCTTCCTGCTGATGACAGCAAGCCAGCATATGCTCGGGACCTTTGCCCATGCAACCCACTATGTACTCCTCTTCGTCCTCGCTGCCTACGCTCTGATACTCTCTGAAGATGAAAACCCGTCACAGTACCGATCTCTTGTCACCGGGCTACTCTTCGGGACCGCTTTTCTGGTCAAGCAGCATGCGATCCTCTTTTTTGCTGCTGCACTGGTCATGCTGCTTCTGGGCAGAAGAAAAATCCGTGATTCTGTCGGTATCGGCTTCATCATGCTTTTCGGATTCGCCATCCCGTATCTCCTGACCATGATGGTCCTGCTCAAACAGGGGACTTTCAGCAGTTTCTGGTTCTGGACCGTCAGGTATGCATCCGTGTATGCAACCGGGTTGACACCGAAGCTCGGCTGGCTCAATTTCAAGTCCCAGATGGCAGACATTGTCAGCAGCATGGGGATAAGCTGGCTGCTTGCAGCTGCAGGTCTGATCCTGCTCCTGATCAAGCCCGACAGAAAAAACCTGTCCGTCCTCCTCCCGCTTCTGCTCTGCTCCTTTCTTGCCATCTGCCCCGGCTTTCATTTCCGGCCGCACTATTTTATTCTCGTAACACCGGTTATCGCCCTTCTTGCCGGCGCCGCCTGCAAAGGGAGCTTCCCGAGAGCAGCGAGAGGAGTTGTCCTTGCGATCGTCGCTGCTGCTGCGATCTTCCAACTCTGGAACGAGCAGTGGTTTCTTTTTAAAGCTACCCCGCAGGAGTATCTGAAGAAGGCGTATCAGACGACCAAGCCTTTTGTCGAGGCCTATGATGTTGCTCAGTATATAAAAAGTGTCACGTCTGAAAATCAGAGGATACTGGTGCTCGGTTCGGAACCCCAGATCTATTTCTATGCGGACCGGATCTCGGCTTCCGCTCATATCTATATGTATCCATTGATGGAAGAGCAGCCGTTCGCGGTCCAGATGCAGGAGCAGATGCTGCAGCAAATCTCGGCTGCCCGGCCTGCGTATCTCATCCTGGTTGACGACCTCAGCTCATGGCTTGCAGTCTCGGAAAAGGGCATGACATTCAGGGAGAAGCTGGGCAGTCTGGCAGCCGGCAGTTATGAGCTTGACGGTGTCGCGGCTGTTTCGCGTAAGAATGAATCGTTTTCTGTTTTCGGCGAGCGGTCACGGCAGTTCGTCCCGAACACATCGTCCCGGATACTTGTCTACAAGTTGAGAAAAGGGGCACAGGGTTGAAATCCGGGCGCCTTGATCCAGTCGCGGTTCTCCCGCTTGCCTGCCTGGCCCTGCTGACTTTTCTGATCTGCATGACCAGGTATGCAGATTACGACCTCTGGTGGCATCTGCAGCTTGGAGAGACTATCTTTTCGAGCCACAGCCTCCCATCGATCGACACCTTCTCGTATACGGCTGCCGGTCGTCATCAGTTTACCGGTGAATGGCTCGCAGACTTCATCATCTTCCTTACCTTTCATACGGCCGGCTTTCTCGGGCTGAACCTTCTCAAAGCCCTTCTGCTGTTTGTCACCTTCACCTTTCTCTTCCTGCTGATGAAAAACTCGTCAAAAGGCGCCAAAGGGGCTGCCCTTGCGGCCGTTATCACCCTGGTCATCGTCCTTTTCAGCGTACGCTTCCGCCTCTTTGTCCGCCCGTACCTCTTCTCACTCCCGTTCCTGGCCTTTTACCTTTATATGCTCGGGAGATGGCGCTCAGAGCTTCGCGACAGATATATCTACCTGCTCCCGGCATTCATGCTCCTCTGGGCGAACCTGAGCGTCGGCGTGGTATTCGGCCTCTTCCTCCTTGGCGTTGCGACGCTGCTCGATATCTTTGAGAGGAAGACCTGGCAGCTGATCCCCGTCCTCATCCTCTCGATCGCCGCTTCCCTGCTGAATCCCGAGTCCTGGAAGCTCTACACGCTGGCGTTCGACCTGACGAGCGATCCGTACCGGGCACTGGTCGGCGAGTATCAACCCATAACAAGAGATATCCTCTTCGGCAGCGGCCTCCGCTATACGCTCTGCTTCCAGCTTCTGGCGCTCGGCGGGGCGCTCTACTTCATTCTCTGTCGCGGCTGGAAGAATCTTTTTTACCTGATCATCTTCTCATTCCTGCTGTATGAGACATTCCGGCAGGTCCGTCTGGTCGAGCTGTTCAGCATTGCAGCTGCCCCCTGTTTTTTTCTGCTCCTCATGCGTATCAGCTCTTTTCTCCCTGAGATCTCTGCAAAGAGGATGCTCCATGCCGCTATCGCCCTGTCAGTAGCACTCCTGGCACTGATCCCCTCCTCTGTTTTCAACTCGCCGGTGTATGCGTTCGGCGTCGGCCCCAAAGCGGGGGCATTTCCAGAAGGCGCCCTCAGGTTCCTGCAGGAGAACAGTGTCAGCGGAAGGATGTTCAACAGCTACGGCTATGGCGGCTATGCGCTCTGGCGGGACAAGGAGCGCAAGGTCTTCATAGACGGCCGCTACCGGAGGGTCTATACCCCGGCTGAGTACGGAGGGTACAAGGCTGCCATCGATTCAGCGGACGGCTGGAGAGCAGCAGAGCAGAAGCACTGTTTCGACTATGCCCTGCTCGAATACGATATGCTGAGCCAGCGCTTCCCATCTCATCTGCTCACCAATCCCGACTGGGCACTGGTCTACTGGGACAACCACTCACTCGTCTACCTCAAACGGACGCCGGAGCGGGCAGCCCTGATAAACCGGTTCGAGTACCGGACTGCCCGCCCGACGTTCCTGGATCTGAGCTATCTGGACCAGTACCGCGGGGAGAGACTGAACGGAGCGCTCTCCTCTCTGGAGCGGGAGGTCGCGCTCAATCCGGACAACCAGTATGTCCTCCTTGCCCGGATCTATCTCCGCTACCAGCTCGGCAAACTCTATCTGCCGCAGATAAAGGCTGATCTGGAGAAAGTCCTGACGATCAAGCCCGACTTTGCCATGAAGCACTCGGCATTGGCCATGGTCCTTGCCGCCAGCGGAGAGCCTGAGCGGGCAAAGCGCGAGGTGGAGCAGGCACTCAGGCTGAACCCGCTCGATGACGCCGCGCTGGCGCAGGCAAAGGGAATGGGGATACAGGTCAAGATCCCGAAAGGGAGCATACCGGGGCATCCGTAACGCCCTGTAACACTTTTTCTTCGCATCCAACCCCCCTCAATCCCCCCTTATCAAGGGAGGCTTAAAGGCTCCCCCTTGACAAGGGGGGATTGAGGGGGGTTGATTTTAGACGTTATGGCTTACTAAGTGTTATCCGTTAAAGATGAATTGACTAAACCATGTAGTTGTCCTAGTATTTCATTATGAGCTACAGAAAGGAATACAATTATGACTACATTATCGTTACGACTCCCCGATGACCTGCTGCATGAGATCGACACTTTTGCCAATGAGATGCATATCCCAAGGGCAGCTTATGTTCGCAAGGCCCTGGAGCAGATGAACCTGACCGTAGCTGCCCAGCGCCAGAGGACACGGCTCATGGAAGCCAGCCTGAAGGTGCGGGCCGAGAGCATGCGGGTCAATGCCGAGTTCGACAAGATCGAGGACGCTCCGCATGCGTAAGCAGGGTGAAATCTGGCTGGCGAACCTCAATCCGGGGCGTGGCTCGGAACCGGGCAAGATCAGACCGGTCCTGATCCTCCAGAATCAGGCCCTTCTCGATGCCGACCACCCTTCGACTCTTGTTATCCCCCTCACGACCAATCTGATTGAAGACGCAGAACCCCTCCGCCTGCGCATAGCTGCCCAGGGGGGCCTGAAGAAGGATTCGGACCTGCTCGTCGATCAACTCCGCGCCATCGACAATAAACGGTTGATCGAAGGACCGCTGCTCTGCCTTGACGAGACGGCCCTTAGTCGTGTTCATCAGGCGGTTGCCGAGGTTATCGGGATGTAAAACTTTACCACCCCCCAGCCCCCTCCTTAATGGAAGGAGGGGGAGCTTTTACCTACGAACCTTTAAGCCCCCCTCCTATTTTAGGAGGGGCTGGGGGTGGTAAAGTTATAAGGATAAAAGCAATGCTTCACAACCGACCAGTTCTTACATCCCGCCGAAAAGAGTTGCGAAACAATTCTACCCCGGCTGAAAGACTGCTCTGGAGCATGTTGCAGCATAGCAATCTTGGCGGTTACAAATTCCGGAGGCAACATAGTGTCGGGTCATACATCCTTGATTTCTACTGCCCTTCAAAAAGACTGGCCATTGAACTTGACGGTGATTCACATTTCACTGACGCAGCAATTGAGTCCGATCGTGAAAGAACAGCATATCTGAATGCTTTGAACATCACTGTGCTTCGGTTTCTGAATTCGGATGTTTATGATAATCTGAATATTGTTTGTGAACGGATTTTGAGAGAATTAAAGGCCCTTACCAGCATCACGAATCGGATAACCAGGCCATAGGACAATGAAAAATCAATACGTCGCAGATATCAATGATTATCGGAAATATGGGCTTCTCCGTACACTCTCTGGCAACGGTAAAATCCGAACCGGCGTGTGTTGGATGCTTACTCCGGATGACAACCGTACTGACGGGCAGTTCACACGCTACTTGAATTCCCCTGAGCAGTGGAAGCGATACGACTCCGAACTGTTTGAGTGCCTGACAGATTGCCTTCAGGACGGCCAACGGCATGTCAGCCGCATCGAGTCAACAAACATTCTTCCGAATACTATCTATCATGGCGACTTACTTTCTGACATCCGTGAGAAGCGAAGCGGGTACTTTGCTGACATGCATGAGCGATTACAGGGTGTAGACTTGATATTCTTCGATCCAGATAATGGACTCGAAATTATGTCGCGTCCCTACGGGCGCAAGCAATCATCTAAGTTCCTATATTGGCACGAATTGACACGTGCATTTAATGCGGGTAAATCGATTCTTGTATATCAACATTTCATACGGGAGAAGCGGGAACATTTTATCAAGCGCTTAACATCTGAGCTTTGCAGTCGGCTCGACGTTCCAGAGGTATTCTCATTCCGGACTCCACATGTTGTCTTTTTTCTTGTTTCACAACCCGTGCATGCACAATATTTTAAGGGGAGAGCTGCCGTGGTAGCAGAACAGTGGCGCGAACAGATTTATGTCTCGGCGCATAGTTAAGCCAGCACTTTTCTGTACTGAATTCTTCGACTATTATTCAACCAACTGGAAAATAGTCATGACTATATTTCAGTTGATTATAAGTAGAGGCAAATTCTCCAACGCCTGAAGGAGGTGTTTGAAAATGGCTAAATTATCCGAAAAAGAGCTGTCTGCATGGGAAAAAACGCGTGATCTGAATGCCGAGCTGGTTCAGGCGCTGCACGGCATGAAACGCGGCGAGTGGGCCAGGAAAACCGAATTTACCCCGCAGCTGGATGGTTCGATTCGTCGGGTGATCTCAAGACGTGACGGGACGATTGAAAAAGACGAGGTCATCCCGGCAGAAAGAGCGCAGGTAGCGGCTGCAAGGGCTGCAACAGGTCTGTCTCAAGCTCCGTTCGCCCGGCTGCTGGGTGTTTCCGTCGCACCCTGCAAGAGTGGGAGCAGGGGCGGAAAATGCCGTCCGGGGCGGCTGCAACGTTACTGAAAGTGGCTACACGGCATCCGGAAGTGCTGCAAGAGCTGGCAACGTAATAAGCCGACCTCATCTCTCAACGCCGGACATTCTATGAAACTGCACAACCAGTGGCGACTCATTGACACCGGCTCCTTGACCGGAGCTGAGAACATGGCTATCGATGAAGCCCTTCTCTCCTGCTTCGATCAAGCGAAATCACTCCCTGTTCTTCGACTGTACGGCTGGGACCCTCCGGCCTTTTCGTACGGACGGTTCCAGAAACCGGACGAGATCCTCGACCAGGAGCGCTGCCGCGCTGACGGTGTGCAGGTCGTCCGCCGGATAACCGGCGGCGGGGTCATCTATCATGCAGGTGAGCTTACCTACTCGCTTGTCTGCCCCGCTGAATTCATCCCGGGCAGTCGAAACGTCAAGGATGCCTTCTTCCACCTGACCTCTTTCCTGATCTCATTTTACCGGAAGCTGGGCCTGGATGCCTGCCATGCTTCAGACCATTACTCCGGCTCACGAAAGCTCGGAGAGCGGACTCCGCTCTGTTTTGCAGGGATAGAAAGCTGCGATATCCTGATAAACGGCAAAAAAATCGGCGGTAATGCCCAGCGCAGGCTCAAGAGCGTTATCTTTCAGCATGGCTCGATACCGCTGGTGCAGATGGCAGGGGCAGGAGATCAATATCTCCTTCACCCTGATCCTGACATTCTGACAAAAACGACGTCACTCGCTGATGAAGAGATAAATTCTGCCGGAGATAAACTTATTGAAACCCTCAAAGCGTCATTCGAGCATAATTTCGAGGTGACATTCAAACCTGGCAGGTTGTCTGAAGAAGAGCAGAAATGCGCTGCCGGATATATTCAAAAAATCGAATGACTTTTATACCCCGTTCCGGTACTCTTTCAGAATCAATCACGTAAGGAGTTTATAAAATGAAGAAACTTTATGCAGCGCTGATTATTCTCACCATAAGCCTGACAGTAGGCGTTACCGCGATGGCTCAAAGCAAAAAAGGACACAAAGGCTCGCATAAAGCCCCCTGTTCTGCTTGTGACAAAGATGCCGCCACACCTGAGCAGATGAAAAAGTTCAAGGCAGATTCGATCGATCTCCGTCAGGAGATGATGAACAAGCGCTTCGACCTTCAGCGTGAAAACCTGAAAGAGACTCCTGACAGCGCAAAAGTTGCCGCTATCAAGTCTGATCTGGAGGCAATCAAGGTAAAACTGGATGCACTCAGGACTGTAAGCAATTTGCCAAAATCAGCATGCTGCATGGATGATTGCCCGCTGATGGATGGCAGCTGCAAGAACTGCAAAGCGGGAAAAGGCTGTGACCAGAACGGCAAGAGTTCAAAGAGTTGCAGCAAATGCAATACATCTGCTGACTGCGGCTGTAAGGAATGCAGTAAAAAAGGCGCATGCGACAACTGCGCAAAAGCTGCCGAATGCGGCTGCAACAAAAAAGGGAAAGACTCAAAAAAATAGTCTTTCCCTTCATCCTTCTTCAACTAAAAAAGCCCCTGACCTTCATCGGTCAGGGGCTTTTTACTTTCACTGCAGCTTGGGAGTCTCACTCCGGAGGGCCGCGGCGATCTCTTTGCTGATATCATACAGAGCCTTGCTGTATGCCGTCACCAGCGAATCATAATCTGTACCCCCTGCTGTTTCGCGGGCAACTGTCCGGCCGATTTTAGCAACTGCTCCCGAAGCCAGGCGAAGCGTCCAGAACGCATCGATCCGCACAGCCTCCCCTTCCGACTCGAAACGCTGGATATCGACCAGCACCCTGATATCGGCTTCACTCCCGGCACTCTGCGGATACGCCGAGACCCTGCCTGAACCGAGCAGCCGGCTGACGTTATCTGCCATCAAGCGCGGTATCTGGCTTTTCAACGGCTCGGCCCAGCGGTGGAACTCCAGGATATCGACCTGATGGCTTTTCGACTGTATGACCAGCTGTTGACGGTCCACAATGTCCGGGAGGGTTATCGGCCCGATGGCTACCTCTATGGGGCGGCTGACAGGAGTCACAACTTCAGGCCCGGCTGTTGCTGCCAGGGCATAATAATTAACTTTGGGAGATCTGCTGCAGGCAGCAACAGCAGCAATCAACCCTAGAAGGATCAAGGCAGCGGGTAAACGCCTCTGAATCATCATGGTCGTTCCTCCTTCTTTCCGCGGATCAGCGCTTCGGGATTCCGGTCCAGATAATCGGCAAGCCCGCGCAGCGATTGAGCAGCCCGTGACAGCTCTCGCATGGTTTCCCGCATATCGTGCTGCAGCGGCGCATCCGCAGACAGAACCTGTTTCGCCCCGCTCAGGGTCTTGCGGAAATCGTCAAGTGTCTTCCGGACATCATCGAGAGCACTCCTGACTTCAGGGACAACAGCACCGTCGACCTGCTTTAGCATCTTGTCGGCACTCTTGAGCGTGGTGTCCAGGCTCTGGATCGCCTTGCGGGCATCCCCGGCGAGCTCTTCCAGAGGAAGTTTTTCGATCTTCTGCGCGATCTGCACCAGTGTCGACTGCAGCTGTTCGAGACTTGCGGTGATAGTCGGGAATTCCGGCGGGTTCTTGCTCCAGTTCATCCGTGCATGCGGAGCATTGGGAAAGAGATCGAGCGCTACATAGAGCTGCCCGGTCAACAGGCTCCCGCTCTTGAGCTGGGCCCGAAAACCGTTTTCGATGATCGAGTTGAGCAGTGTGCGCGAATCGGGAAGCTTCGCCATACTGGGCTTGTTGCGATAGTAGGCCCGGAGACGTTCCGGGTAGAACTGGACTTCTACCGGCATGGTAAACTCTTTTTTCACCGGATCGAGTTCGACGTTTATCTTGGTCACCTCGCCGACGGTAACCCCGCGAAGGTCCACCGGCGCACCGACTGTCAGTCCGCGGACCGACTCCTTGAAAGCAAGGACATATGTCTCGACCACCGTATCCGGGCGTTTCATAGCCTCATCCCGATTGGCAAAAAGGATAAACGTGCTGTTGGGGGTCGCCGGTGCAGCATTAACGCTGTCATCCATGGTCTGAAAGGATATCCCGCCAAGCAGTATCGATACGATCGATTCAGTGTTGATCTTCACGCCATTGGCATCAAGAGAGAGATCGATCCCGCTGGCATGCCAAAAAAGGGTATTGACCTTGACGTATTCGCCGAATGGAGCCTGGACAAAGACTTTCAGGGTCACACCCTTGCCGTTCTTATCCAGGTCGTAGGCAATAACTTCTCCCACCTGTATCCGTCGATAGTAGACGGGCGAGCCGATATCGAGCGAACCGATATTGGCAGCATGCAGGACGAATTGACGTCCCGGACGATCGATGGTCACGGTCGGCGGCCTGTCCAGCCCCTTAAAGGCTAACAGGGGTGTTTTGGATACTCCGGCATCGACACCGATATACGCCCCGCCGATCAAGGTACCGAGCCCTGAGACGTTACCGGCTGAGACCCGCGCCCGTACAACCCAGAAGCGGGTGTCTTCCACCAGAAGACCTTCCGACTCCTTGGTCATTTCGGCACTGACGATCACGTGCGACCGGTCCTTCGCAATAGCAATCCCTTTCACAAGTCCGATCTGCACATCCTTGTACTTGATCTTCGTCTTGCCGGGCTCCAGACCTTCGCCGGTCTTGAAGGTTATGGTTATGACCGGACCGCGCTCCATGTATGACTTTATTGCCAGAGAAGCGCCGATGATCGCCGCCAGTATCGGGATGATCCAGACCAGCTGCAGGGTTCGACGACGTCTCGGCTCGACAACGGCATCAGGGATATCGTCAAGTTCCGGTTGAGAATTCAGTTCGTTCATAATTTTCTCTCTTTGTGAAGCGGATCCCAGATCAGACGGGGGTCGAAATAGAGGGCAGACAGCATGGTAAGCACCACAACGGCACCGAAAGCGACTGCAGCCGGTCCGGCTTTGACGATAGCCAGTGACTGCATCTGCACGAGTGCGGCCAGCAGGGTTACCACGAAGATATCCAGCATCGACCAGCGACCGACCAACTCGACCAGGCGATAAAGCTTTGTCCGCTGTTCAGGCCGCCAAGTGGAATTTCGCTGTACCGAAACCAGCAGCAGGGTGATGGCGATAAGTTTCAGGATCGGGATCATGATGCTGGCAATAAAGACTATGATTGCGATCGCCCAGAACCCGGTCACCCAGAGATAGACGACCCCGCTGAGTATTGTGTCACTCCGGAAGCTGACCAGAGAGCCGGTCGACATCATGATCATGAAATTAGCCGGGATATAGAGGATATACGCGGCGATGAGAAAAGCCCAGCTCCGTGTCACACTTGCCGGTTTCCGGGAATGCAGTGTCGAGCCGCAGCGGGAGCAGTGCGACGGACCGCCTCCCGGGACCGGCCTGGATACCAGCGCACAGACATGGCAGGAACAGAGCCCAAGCTCGGCAGCTGTCACTTCAACTGCACTCATCCGGAAACTTCCCGACCGGTTTCCCGCTCCACGTTAATCCAGATATCGCGCGGATTGAAAGAAGCCGCAACTGCAGCTATCAGCACGGTCAGAAGCCCGAATGACCAGATCGCCACACCGGGGATAATTATGAAATCATGGGACAGCTTTACCAGTGACACCAGCACCCCGAGCATGAATATCTCGACCATCCCCCAGGGCTTGACACTCTGGAGCATGCGGAGGATGAGATTTGCCCCCGGAGGCATCCGCTGAAATTTCAGTGACATCAGGAGATAGATCATCATTATGATCTCAAAGGCGGGGATCAGTACCGTTGTTATCAGGACCAGCAGCGCAATCAGCTTCATCTCCTGATTCCAGACCGAATGGACCGCTTCGACCAGGTTCATCGCCATCCTGTTCCCCTGCAGCTCTATCCCGAAAATCGGGAACGTGTTGGCCAGCAGGAACATGACAGCTGCCGCAAGTGAAAAAGCAAGGGTACGATCAAGGCTTTCCGGTAGATTTCGATAGAGAACACTCCCGCAACGGCTGCACGTTGCGAAATCACCCTTACGCAGCAATATCTCCCGCTGGAGCAGGTCGCATTCGTGGCAGGCGATTATTGGCAAATGAGTATCGGGCATTTAGGGCATCTCAAAAAAAATAGACAGCTGATTACACAGTATACCGTAAATTAAGTTCCTTGCAGATCGGATGAAGATTTTGCTGCGAGTTCCAGGCGACTGCCGGAATCGCACAGAAGCTTCATCCAATCAAGCCATACTCTCGCCCTCTTCCAGCTGGAGCTCCTTGATGGCCATATCCCTCAACTTGAACTTCTGTATCTTCCCGCTGGCGGTCATGGGGTAGCCTTCGACGAATTTGACGTAGCGCGGGATCTTGTAGTTGGCGATCTTCCCCTGGC
>VFJK01000001.1 GCA_009886125.1 Geobacter sp.
CCTGAGAGCATTCACCCGCTCGTCACGCTGAAGGAGGTACCCTGTGTAGTTGCAGTAATAGTCACTTATGGAGTGGTTCCAGACCTCGGCAATCCGGCTGCAGACCTTGTCGAGAAAGAAACGGTCGTGTGAGACGAGCATGACCGAGTACGGGTACGAGCAGAGATACTCTTCAAGCCAGTTCCTGGCCTCGATATCGAGATGGTTGGTCGGCTCATCCAGCAGCAGGACGTTCGGCCGCTGCAGCAGCAGCTTTGCCAGTGCGATCCGCATCTGCCAGCCGCCGGAGAAAGTGCCGCAGTCCCGTTCCCACTGTTCCGGCAGGAAACCGAGACCGGTCAGGACGACACCGACATCCGCTTCTTTCGTGTAGCCACCTTTGACCCGGAACTCCTCCTGCAGATGTCCGAAGCGGTCAAGAGCAGCCGTATGGCGGGGATCGTTGTGCTCGACAGTCTCCAACTCAAGCGTCAGCGTCCGAAGCTCCTCCTCCATCGCCTGCAGTTCGGAGAGTGCGGAGAGCGCCTCCTCGAACAGGCTTGTGCCGCGGGTGACCAGCCCATCCTGCGGCAGATAGCCGACTGTGGCCCCCTTGGCAAACTGTAGCTCACCGGAGGAGAGTTCAACCTGCCCGGCGATTATCCGCATGACCGTCGATTTGCCGGCGCCGTTCTCGCCGACAAGGCCGACTCGCTCCCCCTTTTTCAGGTGCCAGGAGATATCAGTAAAAAGAGGTTTCCCGGCAAACTCTTTGGTAATGGATTTCAGATGGAGCATGGTATTCCTTTGCAGTTTCAGATGCCGCATTCTATGGAAACTCATACCTTAAAGTCAATTATCATGGCAGCCCGATTGGATCAAAAGTGCTTTTAAATGTGCAACTGCCAAGAGTTCTGCTATAGTTTCAAGATTATACGTGACTTATCGCAGCTTGACGCTGCTTATTTAAAAAAAGGATTAAAGAAAATGCCAAAAAAGATGCTTATCAATGCCCTCCATCCGGAAGAGTCGCGTGTAGCGATCGTCGATGAGAACGGGCAGCTGGTAGATCTCGACATCGAGATCACCGGCAGTGAACAGATGCGGGGAAATATCTACAAGGGGATCGTCCTGCGGGTCGAACCGGGCCTCCAGGCTGCCTTCATAGATATCGGACTCAAGAAACCGGCCTTTATCCAGATGGGTGAACTTCATCCGGACAACTGGCAGTGGCGCGATGAAGTCCCCGAAGATCAGCGCAAGAGGCGACCGCGCATTCAAGAGGTCCTCCGCCGGGGACAGGAGCTGATCGTCCAGATCGAAAAGGACGAACGGGACATGAAGGGTGCGGCCGTCACGACCTATATCTCTCTGCCCGGTCGTTACATGGTAGTCATGCCGGGGAGTGATTCGACCGGCATCTCCCGCAAGGTCGAAGGCGAAGGCGAGCGCAAGAAAATGAAAGAGCTTGCCGCCGGAATGACCTTCCGTGACGGAGTCGGCTACATCATCCGGACAGAGGCCATGGGAAAGAGCCTTGAAGAGCTGCAGCACGACCTCGACCAGCTTCTGGCCAAGTATGACGAGATCGTAGAAAAAGGCTTGAAGACCAAGGGCCCGGCAATCATCTACAAGGAGTTTGCCGTCGTCATCAGGACGATCCGGGACTACTTCACCGCGGATATCGATGAAGTGCTCGTGGACAGCAAAGAGGTCTGCAAGGAGGCCAAGGCGTTCTTCAAGGAGACGATGCCGAAGTTTGAAAAACGGGTGAAAATGCACCAGGAGAAGCGCCCGATCTTTTCCCGCTACCAGATCGAGGAGCAGATCGACGGGATCTACGAGAAAAAGGTCCTCCTCAAGTCCGGCGGATCGTTGGTGATAGAGCCGACCGAAGCGCTGGTCTCCATAGATGTCAACTCCGGAAAATCGACCGGCGAGCGCAACGTCGAGGATACCGCTTTCCGCACCAACATGGAAGCGGTGGACGAAGCTGCCCGGCAGCTGCGACTGCGCGACCTCGGCGGACTGATCGTCCTCGACCTGATCGACATGCGGGAGATGAAGCATGTCAAGGAGGTCGAGAAGGCCCTGAAAGCGGCCCTGAAGAGCGACAAGGCACGGGTCACGGTCGGGCGGATCTCCCAGTTCGGGATGCTCGAGATGTCACGGCAGCGGATCAAACAGACCCTGGAACAGGGGAGCGTCCTTGACTGCCCGCACTGTTCCGGTCGCGGGAAAGTCAAGGGTGTCGAGAACATGGCCATCTCCTTTTTACGGAAAGTCCATGCAGCCGCTGCAAAAGGGACTGCTGCGGAGGTCCGTGGAGAGCTGCCTCTGGAGGTCGCCTACTATCTCCTGAACCGCAAGAAACGCGAGCTTGCCCAGATAGAGAACGATTACGACATCGAAGTGACCGTCAAAGGCAAACCCTCCTTCCTGATGAACCAGTTGGAGTTGGTGGTGATCAAGCGGGAAAAGCCTACTCACCAGGAGCAGCCGCTGACTCAGGCAGAGCCGGAGATCACCCCTGTGGCAGCAGTTCCTGAAGTAAAAGCTCTGGAGCCTGAACAGCCACTCGATGACGGCAAGCCGAAGAAAAAGCGGAGAAGCCGGAAAAAGGCCGAGGGAACCGAGTCTGTCGAGCCGGCAGCAGTTCAGGTCCTTGTTGCTGAAGAGGCCGACGAACCGGACGCTGAAGAATCAGGACTTCAAACAGCCGGGGAAACCGATGCTGTTGAAGGTACTCCGGAAGAGCACAAGAAAAAGCGACGCAGGAAACGCCGGAAAAAAGGGAAACCCGGTGCTGGTGAGCCTGGTGTTGCAGAGAGTGCTGAAGAAAGTCCCTCTGACGTCAACATCGAACACGCTGAGAGTGTACTTGAGCCGGGCGTTCAGGATGACATATCTGCCGAGCCCCACAAAAAGCGGAAACGCCGCCGTCGCAAGCGCGGCGGGGCAAAAACAGCAGAAGGAGAATCATCATCTGCGGCAGAGATGAGTGACGAAGCTTTCGCTGCTCCGGCACCGGTAGTTGAAACTGCAGCTGAAGAACCGGCGCCGAAAAAGCCTCGCTCCCGCACACCGCGCAAGAAAGCAGGTGAAACGGCTCTGCTTCCCCCTTCTGAAAGCACGCCTCCTCCTCTGCCCGCAGCTGTAGCAGAACCTGAAATCGCAAATCCAAAGCGGACCCGCACGAAAAAGGCCGTTGTTGCCGAGGTTCAGGCTGAAACGGTTTCGGCTCCGGTCGAAACTGCTGCTCCTGAAGCGGAGAAACCGAAGAAGGCAAAAAGCCCGGCAAAAAAGAAAAAGGCTGTCGCAGGAGATCAGGAGGTGTAGGGGCGACGCATGCGTCGCCCGATTGGGCGAGTCATGACTCGCCCCTACGATTGACATGCTTAACAGCAGGCACGATAATTGGGCGCGACCTTTTTGAATAAAGGCCGCGCCTTTTTGTTGCTTAACAATCACTCACCCCGCACAATATCCTCAAACTTTTTTTCGATATCATGGAAAATTTTGTTGCCTGAACCTGAGCCAGAATATATCTTCGAAAAATAAAACAGTGTCATCAAAAAGAGCACCACCCTGCTTTGAGTCAATACATGGAGGAACGAATGATCTGCAACTCGGTACAAGAAGCGCTGGCCGGCATCCCAGACGGCGCCACCCTCATGGTCGGCGGATTCGGTCTGGTCGGTATCCCGGAAAACCTTATCTTGGGTCTGCGCGAGACCGGAGTAAAGAATCTGACTGTCATCTCGAACAACTGCGGTGTCGATGACTGGGGACTGGGACTGTTGCTGGAGAACCGGCAGATACACAAGATGGTCGCCTCCTATGTCGGTGAGAACAAGGAGTTCGAACGGCAGTACCTCTCCGGCGAGCTCGAAGTAGAGCTGGTGCCGCAGGGGACGCTGGCCGAGCGGATCAGAGCGGGCGGAGCCGGGATACCGGGATTCTACACACCGGCCGGCGTCGGCACGCCCATAGCTGAAGGACGGGAGACACGGATTTTCGACGGGAAAGAGTACCTGCTCGAACTCGGTTTGAAGGCCGACTTCTCCCTGGTCAAAGCATGGCGCGGCGACGGACTGGGGAACCTTCAGTACCGCCGGACCGCACAGAACTTCAACCCGATGATGGCCGCCGCCGGCAAAGTGACGATCGCTGAAGTCGAGGTCATGGCAGGGGTCGGCGAACTCGAACCGGAAGCTGTCCATACGCCGAGTATCTATGTCCAGAGGATCATCTGCTGTGACAAGCATGAAAAGCGGATCGAGCGGCGCACCGTATGCAAAGGGGAGGCATGACATGGCCTGGACACGTGAAGAGATCGCCCAACGGGCCTCGCAGGAGATACATGACGGCTTCTATGTGAACCTCGGGATCGGTATGCCGACCCTGGTGGCAAATTTTATCCCCAAAGGGGTGCAGGTCGTGCTGCAATCTGAAAACGGTCTGCTCGGCATCGGCCCCTATCCGACGGAAGCAGAGCTCGATCCCGACCTGATCAATGCCGGCAAGGAGACGATCACCATGATCCCGGGCGCAGCCCTGTTCAGCAGTGCCGAATCCTTCGCCATGATCCGCGGCGGCCATATCGATCTGGCCATCCTCGGCGGCATGGAGGTCTCGGCCGGCGGCGACCTGGCAAACTGGGTCATACCGGGCAAGATGGTCAAGGGTATGGGCGGGGCGATGGACCTGGTGCACGGGGCCAAACGGATCGTCGTCATCATGGACCATGTCAACAAACAGGGGGAATCGAAGATCCTCAACAGCTGCACCCTGCCACTCACCGGCAAAGGGGTCGTCAACCGGATCATCACCGACCGGGCTGTGCTTGATGTCACTCAGGACGGACTGCTGCTGGTCGAGGTAGCTCCGGGGCATACGGTCGAAGAGATCAAGGCATGCACCGAACCGCGCATCTCTGTAGCAGCGGGACTTGCATAGGAGGCATCAATGCTCAAGGGTAAACCTGCACAGATCACCGGCACCGCCATCCCGGTCGACGGAGGCTGGACAGCCCGGTAACAGTCGTTGCGCCTGTCATCAACTCTGCTATACTTTAGCGACATTTGCGTTAAAGTGAGGGCTTGATGCCGTTTATCCAGAATCTGACCCCTGAATGGATCGAAGAGCAGTACCACCGCTGGCAGCAGGATCCTGACTCGATCGAGCCGGAGTGGCAGAGATTTTTTGAAGGGTTCGACCTGGGGAGATCCCCGCTCCCTTCTGACCAGCATCCGGACCTGCCGGAAGCCAGGCTTCAATCGTCTGTCCAGTCCCTTATCTACCGTTACCGTGATATCGGGCACCTGCTTGCCTGCACCGACCCTCTTTCCCCCTGCCCGCTTTCCCATCCCCTGCTCGATCTTGCCGCGTTCGATCTCTCGGCAGCCGACCTTGACCGTCATTTCCATATCAAACGCTACCTGAAAGAGACCGCCACGCTGCGGGAGATCCTGGAGACCATGCAAGCCACCTACTGCCACTCGGTCGGGGTCGAGTTCATGTACATTCAGGAACCTGAAGAGAGGCAGTGGCTCATAGACCGGATGGAGCCGACGATGAACCGTCCGCAACCGGGAAGGGAGCAGCAGCTCCGGATAATCTCCCGTCTGCAGCAGGGCTCTCTTTTCGAGGAGTTCCTTGACCGGCGCTTTGTCGGCCAGAAAAGGTTTTCCCTCGAAGGGGGCGAGTCTCTGCTCGTCGCACTGGATGCCATTATCGGAGCCGGAACCGAAGCAGGGCTGACCGGCGCGATTATCGGCATGTCACACCGGGGACGGCTGAATGTGCTCGCGAACATCCTCGGGAAACCACTTTCCGCTATATTTGCCGAGTTTGAGGACAATCAGCCCGGAAGCATCTCCGGAGAAGGGGATGTAAAATACCACAAAGGCTATTCAGCCGATATCGCCGGGATTCATCTCTCCCTTGCTTTCAATCCGAGCCATCTAGAAGCGGTCGATCCGGTTATCGAGGGTAAATGCAGGGCTCATCAGGAAGCCCTCGGCAGCGACGGCAGGAAACGGATCCTCCCGCTGCTGGTGCATGGAGATGCAGCTTTTGCAGGACAGGGGATGGTCGCCGAGACGCTGAATCTTTCCCAGCTCGAAGGCTACTCGACCGGAGGGACCGTTCACATCGTCCTGAACAACCAGATCGGCTTCACCACCGTTCCGGAGGACTCACGTTCGACACGCTACGCGACAGATGTCGCCCGGATGCTGATGGTCCCGATCTTCCATGTGCATGGAGACGCACCCGAAGCAGTCGACATGGTCTCCCGGCTTGCCCTCCAGTACCGGCAGGCATTCGAAAAGGATGTCGTGATCGAGATTATCTGCTACCGCCGGCACGGACATAATGAAGGGGACGAGCCCGCCTTTACCCAGCCACTGATGTATGAACAGATCCGGAACCGCAAACAGCTCCACCTGCTTTACGCGGAGACATTGGCGTCGCAGGGAGTTTCAGGCAACTCTATCCTGAAAATGGCGGATGCCTACCGGGAGGCACTGGAACGGGCTGCCGCCGCACAATCACCTCCTCCTGAACCGGAGCAGGCAGGGAATACAGACAAGGCTGGCAGCGCCTCTCTTCCCCCAGAGACCGTAGCCCCCGAAACGCTGCTGAAAGAGCTGATAAGCAGCATGTCACTCTTCCCGGAGGGGTTCGCCCCGCACCCGAAACTCGTTCAGCTTTACCGAAAAAGAGTCGATGCCGCCATCTCCGGAAACGGGATCGACTGGGGCTGCGCTGAAGCGCTTGCCTTTGCCACGCTCCTCTCGGAAGGGGTCTCTGTAAGGCTCTCCGGACAGGATTCACGACGCGGGACCTTCAACCATCGTCACGCGGTCCTCCATGACCTGAACAGCCCTGCGACTTACACCCCCCTCGCTGCTCTCACATCCGGGAATGCCCGTTTCATGATCTACGACAGTATGCTCTCGGAAAACGCGGTACTCGGTTTCGAATACGGCTACAGCATTACGACCCTCGAAAATCTCACGATCTGGGAGGCGCAGTTCGGAGATTTCGCAAACGGAGCGCAGGTGATAATCGACCAGTTCATCGCCGGCGGTGAAAGCAAATGGGGGAGAGTCTCCGGTATCGTCATGCTGCTTCCCCACGGCTATGAAGGGAACGGTGCCGAACATTCAAGCGGAAGGATCGAGCGTTTTCTCTCCCTCTGCGCTGAAGAGAACCTTCAGGTGGCAACGCCTTCCACACCCGCCCAGATGTTCCATCTGCTCCGGCGACAGATGAAGCAGCCGTTCAGGAAACCGCTGATCATCTTCACCCCGAAGAGCCTGCTCCGCAATCCGGTCTGTGTATCAGAGCTCGTTGATCTCTCATCAGGCCGTTTCGATCCGGTTATTCCTGACAGCACCAGGGAAACGGCTATAAGCAGGGTAATTCTCTGCTCTGGAAAGATCTTCTTCGAACTGCTGGCAGAGCGGGAAAAAAACGGCCGGAGCGATGTTGCTATTATCAGAATCGAGCAGCTCTATCCGTTCAGGGGTGATCTGCTGAAAGAAGCGTTGAAAGGGTATCCCGCAGAATCCAGTATCATCTGGGTGCAGGAAGAGCCTGAGAATATGGGTGCATGGCCGTTCCTCCGCACACAGCTTGCAGACGTTCTCGGAGCCGAACCTGCTTTCACAGGGCGACCGGCATCAGCCGCCCCTGCTAACGGTTCACACAGGATTCACGCTGAAGAGCAGAAAAAGATAATCGAAGCAGCATTTTTAAACCATTGAACCGCAAAGATTTTATTGGAGGTTGTATGGAAATAAAAGTACCCTCTGTCGGCGAATCTGTTGTCGAGGCACTTGTCGGGAAATGGCTGAAAAACAGCGGCGATCAGGTCGTAAAGGACGAGATCATCTGCGAGCTGGAGACTGACAAGATTACCTTTACCCTTCAGGCCGATGCTGCCGGAGTGCTGAAACAGCTCGTTGCTGAAGGGGAGACAGTCAAGATCGGCACGACCATAGGTACGATCGAAGAAAATGGCAAAACCGTCCCTCCCCCTGCTCCGACAGCATCACCAGAACCGGCACACCCTGCTTCTCCTGCTGCGCGGAAACTGGCTGCAGAGAAGGGGATCGATCTTGCCACTGTCAAAGGGAGCGGAAAAGGCGGGCGGATAACACCGGTGGATCTGGCAGGAAAGGCTGAGGTTAAGGTTGAGGAAGATCTTTCTCCGCCAGTGGTTCGTTCTGAAGAGCCTACACCGTATGCAGTGTCTCGAAGTACCCCACAGCAGGACGACAGAACCAGGCGCGTTCACATGTCCCCGATCAGGAAGAGGATCGCGGAGCGTCTCCTAGCAGCCAGGCAGCAGACAGCGATGCTGACGACCTTCAATGAGGCTGACATGAGCCGCATCATCGAACTCCGCAGTCGGCACAAGGAGCAGATGAAGGAGCGCCACGGCATCCCCCTCGGCTTCATGTCGTTCTTTGTCAAGAGCTGCTGCGAGGCGCTGCGGGAGTTCCCGGCAGTCAATGCGCGTATTGATGCTGAAGATATCGTCTTCAATGACTACTATGACATCGGCATTGCCATCGGTGCCGAGAAAGGACTGGTAGTGCCGGTGCTGCGCGATGCGGACCGGCTTCACTTCTGGGAGATAGAGAAGGGGATCGCCGATTTTTCACTGAAGATCAAGGAGAACAAGATCGCCATAAGCGACCTCGAAGGAGGGACGTTTACGATCAGCAACGGCGGGGTCTACGGTTCGATGCTCTCCACACCGATCATCAACCCTCCCCAGAGCGCGGTCCTCGGGATGCACGCGATACAGGAGAGAGCAGTTGTCAGAAGAGGTGAGATCGTCATCAGGCCGATGATGTACCTTGCCCTCTCCTACGACCACCGGCTGATCGACGGCAGAGTAGCGGTGCAGTTCCTGAAGAGGGTTAAGGAACTTCTTGAGGAGCCGGAAGAGCTGTTTCTGGAGGGGTAAGGGATGTGACTTTTGCTTCTTGACTAAGGCATACGTTAAATGCATATTAAGTCACATGAAATATGCATACAGGAGATTGCCCCATGAGGACTACGCTTAATATCGAAGATGCCTTGATAGAAAAAGCCGCGAAATTGACCGGCATTACCGAGAAGACATCACTTGTCAGGCTCGGATTACAAGCGCTCATTGCCAGAGAAAGCTCGAAACGACTTGCCGGATTGGGCGGAAGTGAAAAAACTCTTAAGATGATCCCCCGACGAAGATCAGAGGGGATCTAAAATGATTCTAGTGGACACGTCTGTCTGGATTGAGCACTTTCGCTCCGGCAGCATTGAACTTGGAACTCTTCTGAATGAAGGGACCGTGGCCTGTCACCCATTCATTATCGGCGAACTGGCCTGCGGAAACCTGAAAAACAGGGTTGAGATACTCTCGCTGCTTAAAGAGCTTCCCATGGCATGCTGCGCCGAGGATGACGAGGTTATTCAATTCATCAATGACCACAAGCTTATGGGGAAAGGGCTGGGGTATATTGACATTCATCTGCTCATGTCTGCCCTGCTGACCAGAATACCGCTCTGGACAATCGATAAGCGGCTGCATGAGATTTCTCTGGCACTGCTGCCGATGCATTGAAGAGAAAGGAATTGGTGGAAAAGCCGGGAGAGATATCGCTGGGAGGGCAAACCCAATCCAAACCCGGAAATCATCTGAATTTATGCGGTTCAAACCGCAAATTTTATATATATTTTTCGTATGAACCAAACGGGACACTGCGCATGGGAACTCAAACCAATCTGAATCACCATCGTAAGGAGATGCTTTTGAATTCGTGGATATTGTGTGTCCTGATCCTGCTTATCGGCGCAGTTTTCCCTACATGGGCGAACGAAACGCCGCAGACCTGGTCATTTGTGGTCATGGGTGATACCCGTGACAAGATCACTGCCACTGCTACCGGCATCAGTCCTGACCTTCATCGTCTGGCAACGGCCATTGCCATGGAACATCCTGATCTTGTCATCCATACCGGAGACCTGACAAACGGCTATTTCACCGACACGGATTCACCAATGCACGGCAGGTTTGTTGAGATGTTCCGGAACTGGAAAACCGCGGTACAGCCGATCTATGACTACCGTACCGGAAAAGGGACGCCGATCTATCCGGTGCGCGGCAACCATGAGGACGGAAAACTGGTGACCGACTCCAGGCTGAAGAAAGCCTATTCCGAAGAGTTTGCCACGATGATGCCCCAGAATGGGCCCCCTCAGGAAAAGGGGCTGACCTACAGCCTCACACACAAAGGAGCACAATTCATTGCCCTTGATGGCTATAACAGGAAGAATCTGGCGATCGTGCGGGGTTATGTGGATCAGGAGTGGCTCGACTCGACCTTTGCCAGCTACAGGCAGCCGTTCACCTTTGCTTTTTCCCATACGCCCGCTTTCAAGGTCGGCACTTCTCACAAATCACCCTTTCCCGATTTATACTCCCATACCGGCAGTCGGGACACTCTCTGGAAAAGCTTTAAGCAGGGAGGGACTCTGGCGTATTTCTGCGGCCACATCCACCTCTACTGCCGCGGCACGGTCGATGGCATAGAGCAGGTGGTGGTTGGAGCCGGCGGAGCGGATACGGTCGCCTATGATGCCGGCAATGTCGATGAGCGCCTCACCATGCATTATCCGGCCGCGCAGATGGCTGCTGCCGACGTCTGGACCGGCTATCTCGTCATGACCGTCGATGAACGTGCAAAAAAGGTTACCGGTGTGCAGAAGCTCTGGAATGCTCAGAAGGGGCTCTGGGTACGCGGAGATGTTTTTACTCTGCATCTGCCACGCTGAGTCAATCAGCACGTAAAGGCAGATCTTTTCAAAATCAGGACAAAACATTTGAACCGGTTACATGAGGAGAGCTGATAATGCCTGACAAAACATACGACCTGATCATCATCGGCGGCGGCCCTGGCGGCTATGTCGCTGCCATCAGGGGTGCACAGCTCGGGATGAGTGTCGCGGTGGTGGAAAAGCGGGAGACGCTCGGCGGGGTCTGCCTGAACGAAGGCTGTATCCCGAGCAAGGCACTGCTCGATTCATCGGAGCTGTTCGCCCAGGCGCGGGACAAGTTCGGAATTCACGGCATCCTGATCGATCCTCCCCGTCTCGATCTGGCAAAGATGATGGCACGCAAGGATGACGTCGTGAAGAAGAACACTGACGGCATAGCATACCTGTTCAAGAAGAACGGCATCACCTTTATTCAGGGGAGCGGCAGGATCGGGAAGGTGGAGGGCGACTCTCTGACTGTCGAGGTGACCCTTCCGGGGCACAGCAAACCTGAAATACTCAGAGGGAAACGGCTCCTGCTGGCGACTGGGAGCAGAGCAGTAGAGCTTCCAGGACTGCCGTTCGACGGCAAGCGGATAGTCTCCGCCCGTGAAGCCCTTTCATTCGCTGCCGTTCCGGAGCATCTGCTGGTAGTCGGCGCCGGCTATATCGGCCTTGAACTGGGATCGGTCTGGCTGCGGCTCGGAGCGAAAGTCACGGTTGTCGAAATGCTGGACAAACCGTTGGCGACGATGGATGGTCAGGCGGCAGACGCGCTGGTAAGAGCATTGAAAAAACAGGGGATGAAATTCCTGTTCGGCACAAAGGTGACTTCTGCTGAAGCTCAAGGGGATACTCTGAAAGTCTCTCTTTTCGGTGCTTCAGGAGAGCAGGAGCTGCTCTGCGACCGGATACTGGTCGCTGTCGGTCGCAGACCGCTTGTTGACGGTCTGGGTCTGGAGGAAGCGGGCATTTTTCTGGACAGCTCGGGAAGAGTGATTGTCGATAAAGAGTATCGGAGTTCGGCAGAGGGGATCTATGCCATCGGCGACCTGATCCACGGCCCCATGCTTGCCCACAAGGCTTCCGAGGAGGGGGTGGTCGCTGTCGAACGGATGCATGGTGAGGCTTCGGTGGTCGATTATGAATACCTGCCGGGGGTCTGCTATACCTGGCCTGAAGCCGCATCAGTGGGGATGACCGAGGAGCAGCTGAAAAGCGAAGGGATCGTCTACGCTGTCGGCAGGTTCAATTTCCTCGCCAATGGTCGAGCCCGCTGCATGGACGAGACCGACGGGTTCGTGAAGATCCTGGCGGCTCAGGACTCAGGGCAGATACTCGGTATACATATCGTCGGGCCGAGAGCCTCGGACCTGATCGCCGAGGCAGTCACCGCCATGACCTTCGGAGCGACAGCCGAGGATATGGCGATGACCTTTCATGCCCATCCGACGCTTTCGGAGGCGTTGAAAGAGGCGGCGCTGGATGTAATGAAACGGGCGATACATGCATAGCATTTTGTAACTCTTATTCTTTCACAGCAAACCCCTCTAAATCTCCCCTTAACAAGGGAGACTTCAAGGCTTCCCCCCTGTCAAGGGGGGATTGAGGGGGGTTGGTTTTAGCTGTTCCATGGTACTAGATACGGAGGAAGTCATGCCAAAAAACCTCGCCACAAAGATTCTTGAAGCTCACCTCGTCTCCGGGGAGCTGATCCCCGGCACCGAGATCGCTCTGAAGATCGACCATACGCTGCTCCAGGACGCAACCGGGACCATGGCGATGCTTGAGTTCATTGCTATGGGGGTCGAGCGGGTCAAGGTGGAACTGGCCGCCCAGTACATCGATCACAACCTGCTGCAGACCGACAACCGGAACGCTGACGACCATATTTTTCTGATGACCGCTGCGGAACGCTTCGGCATCCATCTCTCGAAGCCCGGTAACGGCGTATCGCATCAGGTGCATCTGGAGCGCTTCGGCCTCCCCGGCAAGATCATGCTCGGAGCCGACTCCCACACCCCCTCTGCCGCAGGTGTGGGGATGCTCGCCATCGGTGCCGGTGGTCTTGATGTCGCCCTTGCCATGGCCGGGCATCCGTTCTATCTCCCCTGCCCGAAAATCTGGGGGATCAAGCTGACAGGGCGCCTGCCGGAATGGGTCTCAGCCAAAGATGTCATCCTGGAGATGCTCCGCCGCCATACGGTCAAGGGGGGAATCGGCAGGATCATCGAATACTACGGTGAAGGGGTGAAGAGCCTTTCCGCAACGGACCGGGCAGTCATTGGGAACATGGGAGCCGAACTCGGAGCGACCACCAGCATCTTCCCGTCCGATGAACGGACACGGGAGTTCCTCGAAGCGCAGGGGAGAGTCGGCGGCTGGATACCGATGGAAGCAGACCCCGGAGCCGCTTATGACGAGTATGATGAAATCGACCTTTCGACACTGGAGCCGCTCATAGCGCGCCCCTCATCGCCTGACAACATTGTCACGGTCAGGGAGCTTGCCGGGCTGAAAGTCGACCAGGTACTGGTGGGAAGCTCGGCGAACTCTGCATTCCGTGATCTGATGACCGCCTGCCGCATCCTTGAAGGGCGCAAGATCGCTCCGCACCTTTCATTCAATGTGAACCCGGGCAGCCGGCAGGTGATCGAGAACGTCGCCGCTCAGGGGGGGTTTCTGATGCTTCTTCAGGCAGGTGCACAGGTGCATCAGCCCGGCTGTCTCGGCTGCATCGGCATGGGGCAGGCTCCCGGGACCGGTCAGGTTTCGCTGCGCACGTTTCCGCGCAATTTCCCCGGACGGAGCGGCACCAAAGGTGACCAGGTCTACCTCTGTTCACCTGAAACAGCTGCTGCTGCCGGGATTTTCGGCGTAGTGACCGACCCGCGGGAGCTGGGGAAGCTCATGAAATGGCCGGATGTGCAGAATCCATCGACCTATCTTCTGGACGATTCGAGCATCAACTTCCCCCTCCCTCCTGTCGAAGCCGCAAAGATCGAGATAGTCACCGGACCGAATATCGTGCCGTTCCCGGATTTTGAACCGATGCCGGAAGACCTAGCGGTAGAGGTCATCCTCAAGACCGGAGACAACATCTCCACCGACACGATCATGCCTGCCGGGAACAAGGTGCTCCCGTACAGAAGTAACATCCCGGCCATATCACAGTTCGTGTTCGAACAGATCGCCCCCGGTTTTGCAGAAAAAGCACAATCAAAAACTGCCGGCGCAGTGGTCGGCGGAGACAATTACGGTCAGGGCTCCAGCCGTGAACATGCTGCGCTGGCCCCCCGTTATCTAGGCATCCGGGTAAAGCTCGTGAAGAGCTTTGCCCGGATCCACAAGGCGAATCTGGTGAACTTCGGCATTCTTCCACTGATCTTCAAGGATCCGCTTGACTACGACCTGATAGCTGACGGAGACATCCTCATATTTAAAGGGGTCCGAAGCCTTATAATCAAAGGGGCGACCGAGATACCGGCAGAACTCGGCAACAGAACGATTATGACCATTCTCGACGTTTCAGACCGCCAGCGAAGGGAGCTCGTGGCAGGCGGGACGCTCAATTATGTGAGAAATGCCGGAAAATGGGAGGATGCCCCTCACGGATGTCTTTGAAACTTGCCTGTAACAGCTTGATGAGATATAGATAATCTGATGAACAATTTATTGCCCGGAGTGACTATATCCACCCTTTTTAAAGGGAAGTGCAGATGGTTGACACTGACCGCGATTTTCGTCGTCCTGCTGCTGCCGGTCCGGTTCACCTACTTTCTGAACTCGTCTGCCGGTGACGGGAAAAATGTCCGGATCATAGATTTTGCCAAAGGCAGCTCTCTCAAAAAGCTTTCGGAAGAGCTTGAAAACAGCGGTGTAATCGGAAGCAGTACCCTTTTCGTCATTTATGCCAGGATAAGCGGCCTTGCCGGGAAGGTGAAGGCTGGCACATACCAGTTCACAGATTCAATGACACCACTGGAAATATTCAGGAAACTTGAAACCGGTGATGTCTACGAAAAGAAGTTTGCTGTTCCTGAGGGATACTCGATCTACCAGATAGCGGAGATGCTCGACAGCCGGGGGGTTTTCAGTAAAGAGCTCTTTCTGAAAGAGTGCGGCAATCACCAGACGCTTAAAGAGCTCGGCATCAAAGGGCCGACTGTCGAAGGGTATCTTTATCCAAGCACCTACAACCTGCTGAAAGCTGAAGACCCTGCAGCATTGATAAAAATAATGGCCGGGCAGTTCAGGAAGGTCTATGACGAGCGGTTTGCAGCAGTGGAGAAAAATTCACATCTGAGCAGGAGCCAGATAATAACCCTTGCTTCGATTGTCGAGAAAGAAGCGGTCGCCCCTCAGGAGAAGCCGATCATCGCCTCCGTTTTTTTGAACCGTCTGAAAAAAAAGATGCCCCTGCAGAGCGATCCTACATCTGTCTACGGGACTCGAGCATTCGGAGGCAAAGTATCGGGGAGTGATGTCAGGCGCAACTCAGCCTACAACACTTACAAGATCAGCGGCCTGCCGCCGGGTCCGATAGGCAGTCCCGGAGCCGGTGCGATCGAGGCGGTTTTGAAACCTGCGGCTACCGGATACTACTATTTTGTGGCAAAAAATGATGGAACCCATCACTTTTCTGTTACCCTTGATGAGCATAACCGTGCGGTTCACCTTTACCTGAAATCCGGATCATCTCAAGCCGGGTCTCCAGAGTACAAATAATGACCGTCCGCATATTACTGGCAGAAGATAACGAAAATCTGGCGCAGCTGCTCGCCAGATTTATCGAGGCAAAAGGACATGCTGTCGTAACGGCTTTCACGGGTGCGCAGGCAGTCAGACTTCTTGCCTCGCAACCGTTCGACCTGCTGCTCCTCGATCTCGGCCTGCCGGAAGTAAGCGGCATCGAACTTCTTCAGAAACTCCGGAAATCTCCCAAATTCTCCTCTCTCCCGGTCATCATTATCACCGGTCTGTACAAAGGTGAGAAGTACTCGCAGGCAGCTCTCAAGCTTGGTGTAAGCCATTATCTGGAGAAACCGTTCACCAGGGAATCATTTGAAGCAGCCCTTTCTGACACCATCACTTCTATTGAATCCTCCCGAAATGGACCAACCCTGATTGAAACCCTTTTTTCCATCTACAACTCCAGGCAGAGCGGCGTCCTGACTGTCGGCGAACTCTCTCCAATAACATTTGTCAAAGGTGAGCCTTCTTCTTTTCTCCCGAAAGGGAAGCGGGACTTCCCCGAGTTCCTTCTGGCAAAAGGGAAAATACGTCCGGATGACCTCCAGCTTTTTCTTGAAAACAGCGGAGAGAGGATCTTCTTCACCGAAGCCGGGGTCCTGACCTTCGACGAACTTCAGAGTGAATCGCAACTCTACCTGATAAAACTTCTCCTGGACCATCTTATAAAATCAGACGGGATCTCTTTTTCCGAAAATACCGGGATGGATGAGCCTCCGCTGCTGCATCTTTCTCTTCCGAGACTGCTTTACGATGCAGTGAAACTTTTCCCGGAACAGTTTCAAGCTGAAAAATCTCTATCCGGTAAATCAGCAGCCTTCCCGGCACGGACAGCTCTGTTTTACCGCCGTGCAAACCTCATAACCATGCGTGAAGCTGATATACTGCTCCTCGAAAAGATCAACGGCCGGAGACCCGTTTCAGAGCTTTTTGGTGATAAGGAAGGAGCGCAGCATGACTCAGCACTCTTCATCAACTACCTGCACCTCATGAGGATGATATCCCTGAATGATGAGCCGGGAGATGAGGCTTCTCCTGATTTCCCGCAGAAAGCCCTCTTTAACAGGCCTCTTGACGAAGAGTCCCCCATGGAAGACCTTGTCATTGACTTTGAGGATATAGTAGAAGCGGTTTCAAGCAATGTGGTCATGGCGATGGGGAGCAACGACATGTCTGCCCCGCTCTCCGAAGAAGAGATCGGTTTCGAACAGACTGTCCAGAGAGAGCACTCTCTCATCAAGGACAAGGATTACTATACAATTTTCGGGATGACGCCGGGAAAGTTCAGTTTCAACACCCTGAAAGACGCTTACTTTACAAAAGTCAAAGAGTACTCTCCCGAGCGCTTCATGGAACTATCCGGAGCGACCTCTGCCATGGCACAGGAGATTCTCTCCATCTATGCCGAGGCCTACAACACCCTTTCGAATGTTGTCGCTAAAGAGCGCTATGACGAGATGCTGAACGATAACCAGACGATGGGAATAGACGGCAAGCAGGACGGGAAACTCCACGCCAGGATTCAGTTCCAGTCCGGCAAGGTTTTCCTGGATATGGGTGAGTTCGAGAACGCAGAAAAAGCATTACAGGATGCATATACGCTGGAGCCGGAAAACAGTAGCCACGCTGCTTTCCTTGCCTGGGCAATCTACAACAACAGCGCAAACAGCAAATCCAAGGCGGCCCAGGAACGAGCCCGGAACCTGTTGACAAAGTCGCTCCAGATAGACAAGACTCCGGAAGCCTATGCTTTCAGGGGCTGGATGCTTATCGATGAAGGTCGTGACGGACTGGCAGAGAGTGAATTCCTCAAAGCTTTGAAACTTAATCCGAAAGAGGCGAATGCAAGCAAGGGGATTAAAATGATAGCAGAAAAACGTGAAGGCGAGAAAAAAGGGGTGTTGAGAAGATTTTTCGGCTAACTACAAACAGGAGGCAATTTATGTCCAATTCATTCAAGTGCTTCATTGTCGCATCAGCGCTACTATCTTTTTATGGGATTTCATTGGCTGAGACAATGCAGCAGCCACCCGCAGGCAGGGGCCCGGCAGCAATGAAGAAGCAGAGAAGTGAGCTGAGTAATCCTGAAAAAAGGCTCGCACTGATGAAGCAGACTCTCTCTCTTACTGATGATCAAGTCGCAAGGATACGGCCGATAATAGTAGCTGAGCAGGCCGAACTCGAGAAACTGCGCGGAGACAGCACTCTCAACAGGGACCAGCGCAGGGTAAAACTGCAGGAGCTTAACAAGGGGACATCCGATAACGTCAGGGAACTTCTTACCCCTGAACAGCAGACGAAGCAGGATTCGATCAAGGCAAAGATTGCTGAAAACCGCTCAAAAACCCGAGGAGCAAGGCCCGGAGCAGTTCCGGTTGAGTTTACACCCGAAAAAAGGATCGTCAGGCTGACAGAGCATCTGGCTCTTACACTGGAGCAGCAGGACAAGATAATGCCGATCCTTCAGGATGAGTATACCCAGCTTAAAACGCTTCCGGGAAATGACACCTATAACCGCGATCAAAGACGGGCAAAACTGCAGCAGCTCACCCAGGAGACCAACTCAAAGATAATGCCGATACTGACTCCGGAACAGCAGAAAAAATACAAGGAGACCAGGGAAAAGATTATCGACCGTCGCTCTCAGAAAAAGAGAGGCGGAGAGAAGGGGCTTGAGAGAGAACCGAAATAGCCACAGCTAATAAATCAGGGGCGGCGGGGTTATTTCCGCCGCCCTTCCTTTTGAGCAGCACAACAACGCTCCCTCCTCACTCCCGAACTTAACTCGTTTCCGTCCGGAAAGGGTGCTTTCCCGCCCTGGCGGTGTCAATCTTCGGTCTTGCTTGTGCGGCGTACAGTCGTACGCCTCCGCGCAATTCCTCGATTTCCTTGCCAGGACAAAAAATCCCCGCTTTCCAAATCGGAAACCAACAGTTTCTCATCCGGAGTTTCCGGATGGAAACTAACTCACAAAAATTTCCCCCTGTATAAATAAAAACATGTTGAAATCCATTTACTATGGGCATACCATACCAATATGAGCCGTAAGGCACGTCTCTTCAGGCATGAGAAGTACACTGATCGTTTCGGCAATACCGCTGAAATCAAGATATGGATTGTTCCGGTATCTGAGCATCACCCGGACGGGGTCAAGTACTCGCTTGTGTATGTGGTTGATGGTGCCCGTGCGATCGGCTTCGATAACGAGCGGGGTAAGGGAGACCATTTTCATCTTGACGATAGTGAAATCCCTTACAGCTTCAGCAGCATCGGCAATCTTCTGAAGGATTTTCTACAGGCAGTACATGAGTGGAAGGAGAATCGGTATGGCAATCAAGGCTAAGAATATTACCATCGGCATTAAAACCCTTGAAGAAGGCATAAGTGAAATTGCCGAGGCCTATGAATCGTATCAGGCTGGTGGCAGCGCCAAGCCTCACCGTGGCATTTACTTTGAAAATCTGGATGCATTCAGAAAGATTCTGACTGAAAAACGGCTTGAGCTGCTGCATGTCGTCAAGCGGGAAAAACCGGATACCATTCATCAGTTGGCACGGCTTGTCGGCAGAAATGTCAAAAATGTCAGCGACGACTTGAAGCATCTCGCCGAACTTGATCTGGTAACAATGGACAAACACGCATCTACCAGCGATCAGGCCAACGCCCCGCGTGCACCGCGAGTCAGTTATGACAAGATTTGTCTGGAGATTGCGATTTGAAAAGTCAAAGACAGGGTGAATGAAGAAATGTGAAAGTGAGTTAGTAAAGAAGGACCGTCAGTAGAGGCTTCCCGAGCGATTAATTTGTAAACTGAACAAACACAGAGGAGGAGCGCCTGCTCCTCCTCTGTGTCCTTCATCAGCGTTTGATCTTTTCGACAACGGCTGTGCTTTTCCGTCTTTCAGCTTCCTTTACCGGAATGAACTGACCGTTTTTTGCATCTCTGCCGATCTTGATGGTCTTACCTGCCATATTAGCGTACCTCCTTTCCGGAAGGAGATTGAAGCTTGCCACTGTTTGTCGGTTCTGGTATTTATGATTTGACTGTTGCCGACTTGGCAAGGGACCGTATACCTTCCGTATCAGGTCTCCAAAAGCCGCCATTCTTCACAATGGCGGCTTTTGCTTTTATGGAATCTTTGCGTCGAGCTTGTCGCTCTTGATTCTTCTCAACATGACTTCAGGAGATACGTCAAACACGCCGGACAGTCTGCTTGCAAGCGAGTTCACCACAAAATCCAGATAAGCAGCACGATGTATCCCGGCGCTTTTCGCCGCAACAATTTCAGACTGAATCTCCGGCAATACTTGTTTGAATTTTGCTGCCAAGTGATGCTTCGGAACCAGGAGATACCCTGCAAAAGCATATCCTTGATACTCGTAACTATCCTTATCCGCCCCTAAGTCTCTAACGAATTGCCGCCACGAGTCCACGTCGTCAAAAGTTGCGAGTTCCTCCAGAAGCGCTCTATGCAGGACGAAGTGCCCTACCTCGTGAGCAAGCGTAAACCGGTAACGTGTAGGCCTGTTGTTCTGAATGTTATCGTCAACGTAGATGCTGGAAAAATCTCTAGTCAGAAACCCGTCAATTTCGAAACCCTTCAACAAACCAGGTGTCGGAACGATGTCCAGTCCCAATTGCAATTCAATAATTTCCTCAATCGGCACGGGCAGCGAATCTTGCGGATGGTATTCTTGCAGGAATGTCATTGCTGCTTCGTGAATCTGGTCATTCGTCAGGAACGGAATCGCCATCTTAACTCCTTCGGATGAGTTCGGCCAGATCCGGCAGTTTCTCGTCGGGAACGTCCTGACCTCTCAACGTCCGGAAGAGTAACGGTAGCTTTGCGGCAAGCTGCTTGTCATCCAGAATGTCCGGCGGAATCATCCCTGAGCAGGCTGATGCAAGATCGTAAAATCTGAACCAATCGTCACTCCCTTTTTCAATTTTCAAATACTGTGCATATTCATCGAGCTTTTCCCTTGTTTTTGATGGTGCGATCAACCCCCTTTCCAGCTTGCTGATGTTACCTGCATCGAGACTGTTACGCTGGCAAAAACTCCGCAGCGTTTCACCCTCTTTCACGCGCATCTCCTTGAAAAAACGCCCAAACTCCTCCAGGGCACTCATGACATGTTCCCCCTTTCTGTAGTCCTCCGCGTTGGTAGTGTTGTACAATTTATACAACACACCAAGTAAGCTGTCAAGCTGCAATAAAACAGGCATTAAAAAAGGGACAAACTACTTTTGTAAAAGTAGTCTGCCCCCTTTTCTGCTTGAATATTATGTGAAGAAGCATTACGAAGGAAGCAAAACCTCTTACTCAGCTCACCTGGCCTTGCAACTGATTATTTCCTTTTTGCCATAAAACAGATGAACTTCGCATGACAAAGGCTTATCTTTTTGGACGGTGAAAAAGAAGCTCCCAGAAGTTCTCTTTACCAGGATTTCTCCTTCCTGCTTATATGTCTTCAAAAATTTAATAAACTTTTCCTGAACCTGTTCCGCGGTATTAACTCCGTTCATGGTTGATCCTAACTCACGGCGTCTTGTTTTGCTTTCCTCGAAACCGCTACATTGCCATTTTTTTGAAGTGTTGCTTAAAAAATGATTAGTTTGAACGTGAATATCATTATTCAGTTTCTGTTTTTCCACCCCTTTGTCGCTATCTGGGATAACTTCTACAGAATAGGCCTTATCAGGGAATATCACATAGTGATGATTGGGAAGAGTTGAAGGGTACTTTTGATATATCGCCTCGATTTCGTCGATTGTCGACATCTCAAGCATCATCCGGGTGAAGACTGTTTTGGGGATTCTCTTGTCCCATGAAGCTTGAAGCTTTTTCAATGTGTCTTTATTGCACCCAATGGAATTACCTTGGAAGGCAAAGTTTTGGTTCATCCCTACAGCACTGCCAAGCAACTGGAAGGGATGGGAAACTGA
Source organism: Geobacter sp. (assembly GCA_009886125.1). GTDB lineage: Bacteria > Desulfobacterota > Desulfuromonadia > Geobacterales > DSM-12255 > VEOV01. The sequence goes on from VFJK01000001.1 coordinate 21,497, forward strand.
ATGGAAATATTTAGTCTTGCCTTTTTTTACTTCAAGAGAAACATCTGCAACCACCATTGGGTACTGTCCATCATACTCATCGGAGTGAGCGAGAAAATATCCATCACTTGTTTTTAAAACTACTGATGAACAGAGATCAGTCTCCGCAAGCCAACAGGTAAAAAGGCCGAAAATAGTCACTTCAAATCCGATTTTGGACTCGTTTATGCCGATAGTCATACCCACAAGTTCATCAAAAAGACTTGGAAATTGCCGAACCATATCTGTCAGGAGCTTACCACGGTCTTCATCAATATTAGTGTCCTGAAGCCATTCCCTGTAATCGTAGTAGAGATGTCGCTGACAAGGGATTTCTTTATTCAATTTGGTAAAATAATCACCCCAATACTTGCCAAGCCCTCGGCCAATCTCGAAATTATTCCCTTCAAGTTGTATTAGCGGTTCAATCATTAATGCTCCTTGGCAATACTTTTCTTTTGCGCATCTATTTTCTTGCTTACTTGTGGCACGCTCTGTTTCTGCTTGCGTATCCGTTCCAGCAGCACCGCCGCCGGTTCATCGTTCGGGTCCTGCGGCACCAGTTCTCCGCGGAAAGCCTTGGCGAGGATGGATTGGGTGAGTTTGTCCACGTGGGTCTTGGCCTTCCGGTAGCGGGCTTCCAGCTGATCGGCGAGGGTGAAGAAGGATTCGACGCGGCGGACGATTTCTTGTTGTTCGGGGAGAGGGGGGTACGGGATTGGTTGCTCAGTAATTGCACCCATTGAAATTCTCTGGTGGCCTGCAGAAGACTTTGAAGAAATAGTTATGAATTCTCTTAATACTGGGCTTCCAAAACATATTTCAAGATAGGGTGCAGTGCTTTGGTCCTTCAAACGTGCACAAAAAAGTCTGTCTGGATATTGTAATTTTTTCCCACTCAGACCACGAACCAATCCGCAATTTGCCACATACTCCAAACTGCCACTAAGTCGAGTAAACAAGAGATCAAAATCTTGAATAAAGTTTGCTGGATTTGTGCTCTGCTGATCTGACAGATACCGAACATCAGAGAAATCAACTGACCCAATGCGGACACTACTTGAACGCAGGATCGGGAACGATGTTGTCTCGTTTACAGGAACCTCAGTTGAGCCGCTTCGGAACATAGTTGTAAGCTGGCCAAACTTCACCCATTTCCATGACTCAGGTATATCTGGCAAGCTTTCATCAACTGCTTGCTTTTCAACAAAAGCTGAAGGATTCTCCTCCCGCCAATCAGACGTCAGCCGCCCGGAGCAGGCAGCGGCAAGCACTGCCTGGCGGAAGCGCTTGAGAATGACCGGAATCTTCGCCAGCCGCTGCTGGCTGGCGTCCACTCTTGTCAGCACATCTTCCAGCTTGGCGACGATGCGGCGCTGTTCGTTGAGGGGAGGAAGAGGGAATGGAATTTTCAAGATATCAAGAGAAGAAAGATGCCCTACAGTGACCGAGGAAGTAGCATCTTGAATTGCCATTAGATAGCCATTCAGCCCGTAAAAGACGAATTTGCGACATATGGATTCTTCGCTCGGAATGATCTTGCAAACCCGTTGATTGAGTCCTGCCTTTCCTCCTGACCACTCCCAGCAGGCAAAGTTACCATCCATACCAATCAGCAAATCGCCACTATCGACAATGTAATCGGGCGGGAAATCTCCATCATAAAGCGTTTCAGCTGTTCCCTTTGAAAGATCGCGAATTCGGATAATCGGAAAACCCTTATCGTTATTGAAGCGCGACGACTTGAAGGCAAATCCATTGAGAATTCTACAAACAGCTCCAAGCTCTACCCGTTGCCAGGATTGATGGTTCGCAAGCAGCCCCGTCTTGTTTGCAAAGATTTCCTCTAATGGAACGACGAGACTCAAACCTCTACCCCCTCTTCCCGCTCAATCAGCCGGATAATCTCCCGCAGATCATCCACCACCGCTTCCAGCTCGGTGATCGCCTCGGCGGCCAGGTCCTGGGGGTCGGGAAGTTCGTTGCCGTCCTCCAGGGATTCGTCCTTCAGCCAGGTGATGTCCAGCTTGTAGTCGCGCCCCTTGATGTCTGCCAGGGTGAACGGGCGAAAACGGCCCGTCTCGCCGCCATCAATGCGGGGGGAGCGACCATTGGGGTCATTGCCGTAGGCAGCATCGAACTCGGCAAAATGCTGGGCCGAAAGGGGGCGGTCCTTCTTGGTGATGCCGGGGACATTGGAGCGGGCGTCGAAAATCCAGGTGGTCTCGGTAGGCAGCCCCTTCTGGAAAAAGATAACATTGGCCTTGACCCCTTGGCTGTAGGGGGTGAAGGTGCCTCGCGGCAAGCGGAGGACGGTGTGCAGGTTGCAGTCCTGCATGAGGATTTCGAAGACCTCGCCCGCCTTACCCTCGAACAGGCAGTTGTCCGGCAACACCATGGCGGCCCGGCCGCCGGGCTTCAGGGAGTTGACCACGTGCTGGACAAAGTTGAGCTGTTTGTTGCTGGTCTCGATGGTGAAATCTTCCCGGTCCGGCGCCTGATTGGCCCCTTTGGTGCCGAAGGGTGGGTTGGTAAGAATAACGTCGAACTTGTCGGCGCCGGGCGGCTCATAGATGGTGTCTCCCAGCCGAATCTGCGGCTCCACGTTGTGCAGGTAGAGGTTCATCAGCGCCAGCCGCCGCGGCCGGGCTACCAGATCCTGACCGTAGTAGGTGGAAGTGCGAATCCGCTTGGCATCGGCCCGGTCAAAGGCCCCTTTGGTCTTGCCAAAGAGCCATTCATAGGCGCAGACCAGAAAGCCGCCGGTGCCGCAGGCCGGATCGCAGATTTTGAAATCCGCCTTGCCGCGCGGATCGGGCTGCATCACCCGGACGATGGACTGAATGAGAACCCGCGGCGTGAAATACTGCCCCGCCCCCTTCTTCCCTTCGCTGGCGGCCTTCTCCAGCAGCCCCTCAAAAGCGGCCCCCTTCACATCCACATCCAGACCGGTCCACTCTTCATCATCAATCAGGCCGATAATCTTTTTCAGACTCACCGGGCTGTTGAACTGGTTCTTCGACTGGGCAAAGATATCCCCCAGCATCCCCTGCTGACTGCTCAGGGCGCGGAGTACCTCGGAGAAATGGTAGAGGACCGCCGTGCCGGACTTGTTCCGCAGAGCGGCCCAACTGCAGTCGGTGGTAATTGTCTCATGCTTCTCGTTGACCCAGGAGATGGCGTGCAGCTCAATTCCCTTTTCATCGGACATCTTGAGAAACAGCAGGTAGGTGAGCTGCTCGATATAATCGCCATAATCGATGCCGTCATGGCGCATCTGGTGGCAGAAGCCCCAGAGTTTGTTGACAATGTCAGACATGAATTCCTTTTTATTCTTGAGTTATTTCTTAGGCCTTCTGAGAAGCAGGCATTCGCGTTCTAATTTACTGCCAAGCACATATTTTTTACTGTTTGAGAAAGTATCAATCCATTCGTAACTAATTTTCAGATTAGGACCTTGTGGATCAATTGGTCGTTCAAATTGGATGGCACCAGGTATAGATTTTTTTGGACTTGGGTCGAAACAGTGTAACCAGCTATTCTCTGACTTAATCCCCAAAATGTAATGCCAGTTCTTTTTCGTCGAATGAATATTTATAAGGGCAACTCCGTTTTCATTTAAACATCTTGCTATCTTATTGCCTGGTCCGAGATGGACATCACTTCCCGTTATGAACTCCGTTTCAAGGGCAAACGTCTGGTAATTTTTATCTTTGTAATTTTCCAGCCACTCTCCAAGATGCTTAACTGCACAACCTGTCGTGCCGTGACCATGCCTATGAGAGGAAGAATCATAATCAAGACAATAGAGATAAGTTTTGTGAATAACTATAGGTGGAATTTCCTCTCTTTTGAAAAGATAAATTAATGCATTAATAAATGTGGTTGGAACACAATCATAGTCAGATATTTGCTCTCTAAAGGGTACCTTCATAGATCATCCTCCTGCTTATTACACCGCAACTGCCTCATTGAACCGCTTCACCAGCACTTCCAGCTTCCCGCCAAACTCCCGGTTCGCCCGCCCCCAACCGCCGGCATGGGAGAACACCGGCATATCATCAAAATCATCGCGGCTGATGGAGAGATTCTGCACCAGATGCACCCGCACCCGCTCCAGCCATTCCAGCTGCTGCGGCGTAAAGGTCTGCCCTCCGGTGATCCGCATCATGGCCCGCTGTACCCGCTCCTGGGCGGTGAACAGCTCCTTCTCCGCCGCTGCCGCATGCTGCACCATGGAGATAATGTCGGCCATGGCCTTGTGGTAGGTCAGTTCGTGGGCCTTCTGCAGCCGCTCGTCGTTGAAACGGAGTGACGCCGCCGCCAGCTTGCTGCGCAGCTCGGTCAAGGCGTCCACATTCCAGTCTGCGGGCCGGTCGAGGAGAATCTGCACCGCCTCGATATCGCTTTTGTGTTCACGGATGTAGTTGGCAAAGGCCGCCAGATAGTCCGCCGGTTTGTACTCGTTGCCGGCGCTGTCCCGGATCAGCCAGACGCTCTCCACCTGATCTTCCAGCTCGTAACTCTTGAGAAAGGTCCGCTCCGGGCGTTTGTAGTTGACCAAAAGATCCTGAAAGGCCGGACTGCGCAGCATCTCCATGGTAGCGGCGAAGCGGCTCTTGAGATTCTGCGGCAGTTCATCGGCATAGCGGGCCAGATCGCCGCCGGCAATGAAGGCGCTGAAATCCGTGCGGGATTCGCCGCTCATCTCCTTGTCGATCCGCTGCAGCCGCTTGACCAGACAGCGGCTGTTGTACTCCCGATCTTTGTTTTGCCAGATATCCTCGATGATCTCGATGATGGTGCGGGTTTTGGGGGCCGGTTTCAGGGCGGTAATGGCGGTGGCGCTGCGGAAGAACTCCAGCAGGGTGCCGTCGAAACAGTCAAAGACGGTGAAGTGGGATTTGTCCGGGTATTTCTCCCCCTTGCGGGTGCCGCGGCCGAGCATCTGCTCGAAGAGGATGCGAGACTTGACCGGCCGCAGGAAAACGATGAACTCCAGATCTGGAATATCGACACCGGTAGTGAGCAGGTCAACCGTGACGGCAATGGAAGGCTGAGGCCGGTTACGGAACTCGCGAATGCGCTGAAGCGGCCGATCCACCCGACCGGTGATCTTGGCAGCAAAGGCCTCGCCCTTGCCGAAGACCTCCCGCGCCAGCTCCACCAACTGGTCGGCATGGGAGGTGTGGGGCAGGTCGTTGGCAGCAAAAATCAGCGTTTTCGGGAAACGGCCGTATTTCGCCTCATGCTCATCGGCATAGGTCTTGATCTCTTCCAGAATCTTCCGGTTGGAGCTCGGCACGGTCACCTTGCTCTCCAGTTCCGAAACCTCGAAGCCGCGGTCGTCTTCCAGATTGTCCAACTGCTCAGCGCCGCTGGCGGTATCCACCAGACCGACCAGTTCCCCCTCTTTCAGGAAAGCGCCGTTCATGCGGACTTCCGAGCGAATCGCCACCACATCGTAATCCACCAGATGCCCTTCCCTGATGGCCCGCTCGTATTCGTAGCGATAGACCAGATGCTTGAAGAAGGTGGTGGTGTGGGCCGCCGGGGTGGCGGTCAAGCCGATCTTGATGGCGTCAAAGTGGTCCAGCGTCGCCCGCCAGGTGGCGACCTCCTGGGCGGTGTAGCCGCGATGGCATTCATCGGCGATGATCAGGTCAAAGGCGTGAATGGGGATGTCTAGCTGGCCGGCATCATCTTCCTCGTCCCCTTCGCCGTTGAAAGCTGCATTACGACCGAAGAGGTTGATAGTCATCCGCTGGATGGTGCTGATGTAGAGAAAGGCGTCGCCCGGCTTGGGGGCGGTCAGATAGCTGTTGGGCAGAACCTTGGGATCGAACTTTTCACCCTCTTCAAAGTCTCCGGTCTGGAAACGCTGACTGTAGACTTCGTAGATGGCATCAAACTTGTGCCCCGGCTCCGGCTCGAAAGCGGCAAAGGAGCGGACCGCCTGGGCGGCCAGGGCGCGGCGGTCGACGAGGAACAGCACCCGTAGCGCCACGCCGCACTTCATCAATCGATAGACCTGGTTGACCATGGTGAAGGTCTTGCCGGTGCCGGTCGCCATGGCAACCAGCATGTGATGCTTCCGCTCGCCAATGGCTTTTTCCACTTCGGTGTTGCACTCCCGCTGGTGAGGGCGCAGCCGCTGGTGGTCATTGGCCAGCCTCTGCAGGGCACTGCAGGCGGCATCCAGATTCCGGCCCAGCTTTTCCAGCAGTGCCGCCGGAGTGTGAAAAGCGGTGAGCTGCCGCGAGCGACTGTTTTCGTGACGAATGTCGTGATGCCAGATCAGCTCGCCGTTGGTGGCGTAGAGAAAGGGGACGTAGTAAGGGCCAAAGGAAAGGTCGCTGCCGCTAACGCCGCGGGAGTAGCGCTGTGCCTGGGTCAGGACGTTCTGCGGGCCGAGAGAAAGTTTTTTCGCTTCGACAATGCCAAGGATTTTGCCGCCGACACAGAGGGCATAGTCGGCCGGGCCGTTGTCAGTCGGGTACTCGACGATGGCACAGCCATCATAGGCAGCCAGAGGTTTAGTGGGGTTGTACGCGCAGACTTTCCAACCGGAGGAGGCAAGTTTCGGATCTACCAGCTTGCGGCGGGTCAGCCATTCGGAGTTGGCTGTGGAAGCGGATGTTCTGGCAGCTGTCATCAGCCCCCCCCGGCAGAGATGTTAATGATATTAAATGGATTAGTCTCAATTCAATTAGCATGGTTAGGAGGTTAATTCAAGGCGTAACCTCATAGCACCAGATGCATGTGATTATATCGTGTGGAGTTTTCACTTAATCCATTCAAAGTAAACGGAACCGATCACTCGCTTTCCGTCCAGGTAACCGGCGATTGAATATGTTGCTCCGTTAAAATCTATCGACCTGTACAGCTTGCCTTTCACAAAGAACTCCGATGCTGGGCCATCAGGTTCCTGATCTTCGTCAGCGATATAGCGTAATATCCTGACGCAAGGTTTTCTCTTGAAAGCTTCACTCGCCACGTCTTCCCCGACAAGAGTTTTTACATCCTTAAAAGTGTCAAAATGCTCCATCATCTTATGCAGACGGCGAGCGGCTTCATACCCTTCATAATGATCACCGATTACCTCATTGCCTGTTGTCAAGGGCTCCTCCTCCAGTTTTATTGCAAACATTTCCTTATCTGCTATTATCACCCATGAATGCGTCAGAAAGTGACGCAATAATGTGCTTTTATTTAATGGCAAATTTTTTCGTAAAGGAGCTCTTCATGGATACTCTCTACCGCCGCTGGCTGATCCTCTGCTTGATCCCCCGCTACGGAAACAGCATCACTGTCAGTCAGATTGCTGATCGGCTCAGTACCAGAGGCGCTGAAAGAGCGTCTGTGAGAACCATCCAGCGCGACCTGGAGGAGCTTTCCACTTTTCCCATAACCAGTGAGCTGAACGGTCGCACTTTTCACTGGAGCTGGGCAGAAAACGCCAGACGTTTTGATCTCCCAGTGATGGACCCGCAGACAGCCCTTACCTTCCATTTGGTCAGGGAGCATCTGACACCCCTGCTCCCCGCTTCGTCCCTGAAGTATCTGGAATCATACTTCACCACAGCCGCTTCTATCCTCTCCGGCAATAATGAAATGCCCCTCGCGCAGTGGCGCGACAAGGTGCGAAAAATCTCTCGTGGCTTGCAGATGGAACCGCCGAGCATAAGCCCCGGAGTAGCCGAGGTTGTCTACGAAGCACTGCTGCGGGAACGGTGCCTGCGGGTCAGCTACCGGCCAAGATCGGAAGGCACCGCCAAAGAGTACAAGGAGCTGAACCCCCTCGGACTGGTTCTGGTAGGCAGTCTGGTCTATCTGGTAGCAACAATCGGAGAGTACACCAACCCCCTCCAGTTCCTGCTGCACCGGATGGAGGAAGCAACCATGCTGGACAAACCGGTAACGGTTCCAGAAGGGTTTTCCCTGCAACGATATATCGAAAGCGGTGAGTTCAGTTATCCGGTGGGTAAGGAGACGATTCGCCTGAAGGCACTTTTTGACAAGGATGCTGCCGCTTATCTGCACGAGACACCTCTGCCAGGCCTGTTCAGTCTGACTGATGATGAAAAGGAAGAGACCGTGTTGCTGGAAGCTGAAGTGCTTGACAGCCTTCAACTGCGCTGGTGGTTGCGGGGATTTGGTGATTCGGTAGAGGTGCTGGAGCCTTTGGAATTGCGGGAGGAGTTTAAGGAGATGGCGAAAAACCTGAAAAGTATTTACAGATAATTCAACTGACAAAACCGGTGATAACAATACTGCAACTTCAAATTCTCTACTGTAATTAATTCCCCTTGACATACATCATATATGCTGTATAAACTCCTTATATGACAGGCAAGCAGCTTAAAAAACTTCTTGAAGAAAATGGATGGTTGCTTGACCGCATTTCCGGTAGCCATCATATCATGATTCGCGAAGGTTGCCGGTCGATACCCGTTCCGGTTCACGGTTCAAGCGATCTGCCCAAGGGTCTTGTTCATGGCATCCTGAAACAGGCAGGGATAAAGGAGTAACAATCATGTTGGCATATCCGGCAAAGATAGAAAAACAGGACGACGGCTATCTGGTCACTTTTCCTGATCTGGAGAATGTCTTGACCTACGGCGAGACCATGGAAGAGGCTCTGCAAAATGCTGAAGAGGCCCTGAACGGCTGCATAGAATCTGATTTCGAGCGGAACTTTGCCGTTCCGGCATCGACAAGCATTACAGCTAAAAATATATTCAACATCCCTGTTGCCCCACATATCGCTGTTGCTGTGATGCTCCGCTCTCTGCGTGCCGATCGATCACAAACAGAGGTTGCGCGCCAGCTTAACATCTCCTATCAGGTTTATCAGCGACTGGAGAATCCCCGCAAAGCCAACCCGACTGTCAAGACTCTGGAAAAAATAGCTCGTGTGTTCGGTAAACGGATTGAGTTGGGATTTGTCTAATCGAACAGTTCCTGTCGTAAACTTATGTAAAAAAAGGCCCTCTGTCATGTCTGACAGAGGGCCTTTTTATTTCAGCTCAGCAAAAATAATTATGCTTTGGCAACCGTAACAAATACAGAGTTCGAATTGCCTGCCAGAAGCGAGGCTGCATTCAGATCACTGAAGTGGTAGGGTGCGAACAGAACTCCGGGCTGAAGACTCTTTGAAATTGCAGCTTTACCGGTCATGGAGCCGCTTCCGGATGTGACCGTTATAGATGCCCCTTCGCTGATCGACAGTTTTAAGGCATCTTCAGCCGAGATCTCGATGCTCCCCTTTGGAGCAACTACGCAATTGTTATCGGAACTGAGCGTCGATGTACCGTTGTGATACAGAGATGCGCCGACGAAAAGGGTCAGGTCGGAACAGACCGGTTTGGAAACGTTCACCGGAGCAAATGACGGTGCAACCGAAGAAGCGCCCCTTTCAGATCCGCTGCCGTAAAGACCGTTCGATGATTCTATCTCCATCATCACAGAGTCAGCTGTAGCTGAATCTGCCGCACCTGTAAGAGCGGAGATGATCGCCGAGATGATGGCGATGTCCTCTTTTGCTTCACCCGGAGCGTTGACCGCTTTCTGGAGCGACTGGACCCTTCCGTCAGGAGTCGTGAAGGTACCGCTCTTCTCTGCTGCAGCAGATGCCGGAAGAAGAATATGAGCCATCTTTGTAACTTCAGAAGAGAGTATGTCCTGAACGATCAGAAGTTCGAGTTTTTCGAGAGCCTTTTTGATCCTTCTGTTTTCAGGAAAGGATACCAGCGGATTGCACCCCAGAAGATACAGTGCCCTGATGCTCCCCTTCTCGATTCCATCAATGATCCCCCAGAGATCAAGACCGTTCTCACCCGGATTGACCCCCATCTCGATCATGCCGAGGGTATTGTTCTTTTCGTCGACCGGGAACAGGCCGCCGGCCTCTTTACCGACAGCTCCCAGGAGAAACGCCAGGTTTGCCACTGCGGTGAGTGCATCTGTTGGCGATTCGCTCCGGATGATATCGGCGCCGAAGATGACCGCAGGATTTTTGCTCCCGCTCAGAAGAGCTGCCGCTTCCTTCAGGGCCGCTTCCGAAACACCGGCAGTTGCAGCCAGATCAGCCATCGACAAGGCCGAAAGTGAAGCGCTGTATGTGTCAAATCCTGCGGCATCAGATCTGCAGCCTGCCTCAAGAAGAGCTTTCGAAATGCCGGCAAGCAGAGCTACTTCTCCCCCCGGACAATAGTTGAGGTACGAGTTCGAGTATTTTCTGAGCTTTATCGTCCTGGTATTTGCAACGACAAGCTTTGCGTCATTTTTAGTAGCAGCCTTGATGACCCGGTATTCGATCCCGGTTGATTCGGCCTTGAGATCCGAGCCGATGACCAGAATCGCGTCCGCGTTGTCAATCCGGTCTATTGTTGCGCTTGCACCGTCTATCCCAAGCCGTGCTTTCATGATCTCGACAGCTGCTGCAAAGCCGAGACGCGCCTCTGAATCGAGGTTCGGAGAGCCGAGAGTTTTCTTGATCAGTTTTGCAAAGAGAAAATTCTCCTCATTGGTCAAGCGAGGGGAGGAGATGCCTGCAATCGCAGCTGCCGGAATCGATTTCAGTTTATCCACTGCAGTTGAGAGTGCTGACTCCCACGAAGCCGGAGTCTGGTTGACCATAGGGGTCTTGAGGCGCATGTCGGAATTCAGGTATGCATAGCCGAATCGGCCGTTGATGCAGAGATTCCCTTCATTGAAGGTACTGTCGTCACTGGTGACCCGTTCAACGCGCCCATCCTTCGAATGGTATTCGATCTGGCAGCCGGTGCTGCAGAATGGGCAGACGCTTTTTGTGACATCGAACGTCCACGGGCGACCTTTGAACTTGAACGGCTTGGAGATGAGCGTACCGGTCGGGCAGACGGCGATGCAGTTCCCGCAGAAATCGCAATCGAGGGGTTTCCCGTCGACTGTATCGATGATCGTCGCCTCTCCCCGGTTCACGACGGCTATCGCATCACAGCCGACGATCTCGTGATCGACCTTAACGCACTTTTCGCAAAGGATGCAGCGGTTCGGATCGCTTTCGAGCAGTTTCCAGTCATAGCGGATGGGACGGCGCTCCAGAACGGCAGAGTACTCCTGCCTGGCGACTTCAAGTCCGTAACAGTTGTCCTGGAGATCACATTCACCGCCGGCATCACATACCGGGCAGTCAAGCGGATGGTTGACGAGCATAAGCTCCATGATCTTCCGGCGGATCTCAGCCAGCTTTTCCGACTGTGTCGTGACCACAATCCCGTCCTTAACAGGGGTATTGCAGGCCGTCATCGTCCGATCGACACCTTCGACCTCGACCGCACAGATCCTGCAGGCGCCGGTCGGGGAGACCTTCTGCAGCCAGCAAAGGGTCGGTATCGTGATGCCGAGCTGCCGGGCAGCTTCAAGTATGGTGGTCCCTGCAGAAACGCTGATATTTTTACCGTCAATTGTCAAACTGACCATATTGTATTACTCCTCAGACTTTCAGAGCAGAATTAATTTAAACAGCTGCCATTGCCATTCTGTAACATCGCAGGCACCGCTCAGCCTCTTTCACCGCCTGCTTATTGGTAAAGCCGAGCTCCACTTCCTGATAGTTACCCCTGCTCGCCCGCTCTTTCCCATGCACTTCAGCCTGATGTGCACGGCTGGCAGAATCGAGCCATGGTACCGGCTCATTCTTGTCATAGACAGGAAGGTAGGTAAGGATATCCTCAAGCAGCTCTTCATCGGTTATGTATGCTTTGCCTTCCTCAAGCCAGCGCTCTATGACACGAGCCGCCCGGTGAGCATTGCCGACACAGGCAACGACGGTCAGCGGTCCGATCTCGGCGTCGCCGCTGGCAAATACGCCGTCAAGGTCCGTGATCAGGGTACGGGAGAGCTCATTCCCCATCCCGTCTTTCAGGCCTTTGCCGTCAGCCCCTTTGAGCGGGACATACTTGGTGACCACGGTGTTCCACTTGGTTACGTCAATGCCGCAGTCGTGCGGAATGAAGGAGAGATCCGGATCCTGGCCGATTGCAGGTATTACCGTGTCGCATTCGATGACAAATTCGCTCCCTGCCATAGGCTCAGGTCTGCGACGCCCTGATGCATCCGGCTCACCAAGTGCCATCCTCACGCACTCGACACCGGTGATCTGGCCGCTGGCATCGGCAATTACTTTTGTCGGCAGAACCTGGAATTCGAACTTGACCCCTTCGTCATCAGCACCGTCCACTTCCCATACATCAGCCGGCATCTCTTTGCGGGAGCGGCGATACACAAGACAGGAAACTTCTGCACCTTCACGAAGCGCAACCCTGACGCAGTCGATTGCGGTATTACCGCCGCCGACAACGACAACCTTGTTACCCATTCCGGTCGGTTTACCCATATAGGCTTCACGGAGAAAATCGATCCCGCCCTTCAGGAAGCCCTTGTAACCGGCATCCTCACCTTCGACGCCCATCGGCTTGGAACGGTGAGCACCCGGAGCAAGGAGCACAGCATTGAACTTCTCTTTCAGCTCAGCAAGCGAAATATCCTTGCCGATTCTGGTATCGTATATAATCTCGACGCCCATGGAGGCAATGATGTCGATGTCTCGTTGAAGAATATGACGCGGCATCCTGTACGGTGGTATTCCGACAGCGATCATCCCGCCGCCGAACCCTTCGGGGAGCGCTTCGTAGATCGTTACCGGATAGCCTTCGAGGGCCAGATAGTATGCCGCAGCAAGTCCGGCAGGACCGGCACCGATAACTGCTACGCTCTTGCTCTTTCCCGGTTTCGGCTGCATCGGCGGGGTCAGACTGTGCTGCCACTCGTAATCTGATGCCGAACGCTTCAGGATCATGATGCTGATCGGTTCGTCAACGCTCTTCCGTCTGCAGGCGGTTTCGCAGGGATGAGGACAAACCCTGCCGCAGACCGAGGGGAGAGGCATGTTCTCACGGATTATTTCAAGCGACTCTTCGAAGCGGTAATCCTTGATCGCCTCGATATAACTCGGGATATCGATATGCGCCGGACACTTATCCTGACATGGTGCCGTGTATTTGTGAATATAGCGGTGCTCTTTGCCCGCTTTTGCGCTCCCGTTGATACGGGCGACAAAATCGCTTCTGAAGTGCTCGACCGCATCCATAACCGGGATTGTCGAACTTGGACAGAGTGTACATTTACAGTTTTTGAGGAGTTCGCGCAGATCTGCGAATTTTTCGAGATCACCCTCGCTGGCATTGCCTTCGAGAATTGCTTCAAGAAGGTCGGAGAGAACTTTCGTCCCCTTTTTACCGGGAGTACACTTGCCGCAGCAGTACAAAGTCTGGACACGCTTCATATACTCTGCAGTCATTGCCGGGATGTCAATTGCCGGGTCGAAAACGATCAGACCGTCCCACCCCATGAAGGCAGCCATCGGATGTTCGCCGTCATGCGCCACCGGAAGCCTGAAACTTGCATCTTTCGGATCTTCGCCCTTGCGATTGTCAATAATATTTCTTCCCCAGCTGGAAAAAACCACCTGTGCCACTTATGCCTCCGGAGAACTGTAAATAATGTTATGATTCTGGATTATGTAAATAGTTGTAATTGCTAGGCAAAAGCCCGTGATGGAATTGTATACAGTATGCAGGTTTTTATCACAGGTAATACCGGCAAATCAAGGAAAAATTCACTCTTTTTCGCAGAGTGATTGATTCGATGATGCTCGTTTGCTATATGATTTGAATCGGTTTGCCATTATGATAATTGATTCATCCGATCGGAGGTTTGAATGCGGGATATGTCGGCGGCTTTCACGTCGCTTTTCAAAGTCAATATGGGGGTACAGAAAGGAGAACGAATCGTCTTATTCAGCGATATTATCCGCAAAGACGAGACTGTAGACCCTGCTGATTCTGATCGCCGTCTCAGGCTTCATGCTGCGGCGTGCAAAGCAGCAGCTCACGCAGAAGCATCATTCGGCCGGACTTCTTTTATCGACTTCCCTGCAACTCCGGCTTCCGGAGCAGAACCACCGGAAGAGCTCTGGATCAAGGTTTTCGGGACGGCTGCAGTTCAGCTGCTGAAGACCTGTGGTATCCTTGAAAAACTGCTTCTGAAAGAAGTCTCCACCGAAGAGCTTGAAGAAACAAAGCAAATACTCCTACTCCACAAATCCGACAGTGCTGATGTAATAATCGCCATGGCGAACAACTCGACCAGTCACACCAGGTTCCGCCATTTTGCAAACCTTATTGGCGCACGTTTTGCCAGCCTCCCTCACTTTGACCCTGAGATGTTCTTTACATCAATGGCAGTAGACTGGCAGGAACTCTCGAAACGGACTGCCTCACTTGCCGCAGTGGTGAACAGAGGAGAATCGCTGGCTCTTTCAACACCGAACGGCACATCTCTTACGTTCAGCAGTAAAGGGAGAAAGGCTGAAGCGGATGACGGGCTTTTGACCAGTCCAGGGAGCTTCGGGAATCTCCCTGCCGGCGAGGTATACCTTGCACCGCTTGAAGGAAGTGCCGAAGGAGTCCTTGTTCTTGAGTATGCACCGACCAGAAGATTGAGCGAGCCGCTGCAGCTGATAGTATCCGGAGGCGAGGTGGTCGAGATCAAAGGAGATGACCCTCACCGGAACTGGCTGGAGCAGAAGTTCTCCTCCAGCAGGAAGAACAGAAACATCGCCGAGCTGGGAATCGGCACAAATGACAAAGCAACCAGACCGGACAATATTCTTGAGGCCGAAAAGATCCTCGGGACAGTCCATGTCGCTCTCGGCGACAATTCAGGCTTCGGAGGCGTGATCAGCACTCCATTTCATGAAGATTATGTCTTTTACCGCCCGAAGTTATCGACACTACTGTCAAACGGCAGAACGGTTCCTATTCTGGAAGACGGCAGACTCTGCCTTCTGCCGAAGGATCACCCATGAGAGTCATCGGACTGACCGGCGGCATTGCATCAGGGAAAAGCACGGTAGCGGAGTTGATCGCTGCATTCGGAATACCGGTCATCGATGCTGATCAACTTTCCCGTGAGGCAGTCCTCCCCGGCACATCGGCTCTCACCAGAATCATCGAAGTTTTCGGGTCCAGGGTATTGAGCAAAGACGGGACGCTCGACCGGAAGGCTCTTGCCGATATCATTTTTGCCGACCCTCAATCAAGGGTCACGCTTGAAGGGATTCTCCACCCGGCAATCAAGGAACTTGCGGAAAACCGGCTTGCAGCTCTGCGTAAAACGGGCGCACCTGCAGCCATCTACGTTGCCCCGTTACTGATTGAAGCCGGGATTGTCGATCGTGTCGATGAGGTATGGGTTGTGTATGTCGATCGCAGCACACAGCTTGCGAGACTGCAGCAACGAGACGGCATCTCCATCGATGATGCAGAGAAACGGCTTTCATCTCAGATGCCCATGGAAGAGAAACGAAACCAGGGCAGGATAGTTATCGAAAACTGCAGGACAATTGAAGAGCTTCGGATAAAAATCAATACGTTGTGCAGAGTTGAATTTGGAGAGCGTCCGGGAGAGGAAAAGTACCGTAAATGAAAAAGACGGCATCAGAGAGTCATGAAAGACCACTGATCCCGCCTTCAGATGCTACAGACCACAGACCGGTTACTTGTGAAAACCGAGCTTTGTCGAAATATCCTCTCCCGCTTTTACAACCAACGGGATCAGCACTTTCTCGATCCTCTCCTTAGAAAACCTCATCGAAGGGCCTGATATACTGACAGCGCCGATGATCCTGCGGGTATAATCGCGGATAGGGGCTCCGACGCAACAAACACCGATATCCATCTCTTCATTGTCTATGGCATACCCCTGTTCGACAATTTTCTTCAGGTGGGCCTTGAACAGATCACGATCGGTTATTGTGTCCGGAGTATATGCTTTAAGCTCCTTGTTCGGGAGATAATGGTCAAGCTCCTCCTCTGTCATGTATGCAAGCTGAACTTTTCCTGCTGCAGTACAGTAAGCCGGAAGCCTCGATCCGACGCGAGGGACGACCCTCACCGTTAGGTCGGTCTCCACAACATCGAGGTACACGATGTGTGACTCCTTGAGTATGGCAACATAGGTGGTTTCGTTACACTCCCTCACCAGTGCCTCAAGAACCGGCCTTGACTGCCTCAGCAGGCCCATCTGCTTGATGAAGGTCTGACCGAGTTCGAGGGTTTTCAAGCCGAGACGGTAGTTCTCCGTAACCCTGTTCTGCTCTATGTAATTGCGTGATTCGAGCGTCGCGAGGAGACGAAAGACGTTGTTCTTGTGAAGCTTCAGGCGCTTGCTGAGTTCAGTGACTCCCAGCTCATCAACATCCCCCTGAAACTGCTCGAGAAGGTCAAGCGCATGGTCAACAGCCTGGATTATGTATTCAGATTTGTCTTTTTTAGCCATTTTAAGATCCTCTATAATTTATTCAAACTATATAAATAGCTCATTTTTTTCAAGTTAGTCAAGTAGTTTTAAAGAGTAGAACAATTTATCAATCAAGCCGATACTACTCGGCACTGCAAAAGGGGTAGATCAGAATAACTGCTGTTTTATTAAAATTGCATGGCATCCTTCAGTTGTTTGCCGGACCTGGTAAAATCCTTATATATCTAAGTGATATACTCACATAAAATATAGAATAATGTTTTATAGTTGTCAACAGGTAAAAATAAGGATATTTTTATTTTCGCATCAAACTGTTTTTACGTGGAGGATAATAGATGCTCTCTCTAAGGAAAAAAATTCTGGTCGCGATCGATGGATCTCCCATGTCCGACAAGGCTGCTGAAGAAGCGATACGGCTTGCGGCGGGCAACCAGGGGCAGTTCAAGAGCAAAGTGTATGCGATGCTCGTCCTTCCAAATGCACCCAGGACTACTTTTACAGACTTTGTCCCGCCAAAGCCGGTGACTGAGACCGAGCAGTGGGAAGAGATCCGGACCAAGATATTTTTTGTCGTTGAAAAAATTGCTGAAGAGACGGGAATACCCCTCGAGATCAAAGTGGCTCACGGCGACCCCGTTGACGAACTGCTGGCTTTTTCAGAGAGGGAGAATATTGATGTGATTGTGATAGGAAGCACCGGCAAAGGGTTTATCAGAAGGAAACTGCTCGGAAGCGTATCCGACAAAATCGTACGGAACGCAAAGTGCTCCGTCTACGTAGTAAGAGGGTAGGCACTTAGAGTTCATCTGCCGGAAGAGTAGATAACCTCAAAGAGCTCCCCGCCGCGGCTGAATCTGACGAGATTCTCCCTGATCTCAACTACTTTTGCCCCCTGTATCTCAGCACCCTCCCCGACCAGAGCTCCGTTTATAACGGCACGCCGTAAATGTCGCTCATCCTGCCAGGCAATACCGGAGACAGCTATTCCCTCATCACCACTCTTTTGTACAGGCTTCAGACTCTTTCCGGCTGGACCCTGAGAACCCTTGAGGGACTTACCCTCTGGAAGAGGATTTTTCTGAAGCGGCTGCGCCGGCGTCAATTGAAACGGTTGCTGCGCGATGGCAGTCGGCGGCTCCTGCTGCAGAGGTTCCGCTGACTTTACCGACTCCCTGCTCCGGGTATCCGGTCGGGTAAAAAAATAGATGCCGGAGACTGCTGCCGAAGCGATCACTACCAGCAGCGCGATCCAGGCAATGCGGCTCTTATCTGAAGCAGGCGCCGTCCCCCGGTAGTTCAGGACATCAGTCCGTATCTCATGTGAGTTCTGTCGCTTTGCCTTACGTTCCAGCTCCATCTTTCTGAGTGCGTCAAGTATCAGGCTCATTGTGCACCTCCCGGACGGGTGCTTCTCCTGGCAGAAGTATAATTCAAAACACCCCCGCCGCTCTTCTGATAAAGGCGCACCAGTGTCTTGGCGCCCGGTCTTCCGTCCGCCTTCAGCCCTTCACTGACCTGAAAACTCTTCACCGCCTCTTCGGTCCTGACGTCGAACCGATTACTGGAGGGACCTGCATAGTGGCCGACACTCCGGAGCATCTCCTGGAGAAGCTTTACCCCTCCCTGCACAGTCTCTTTGGGTGCTGCCGGTGCTACTTGGACAGGCATCTCAACAGGGGAATAAAGATTCAGATATACCGGGATTGAAGCAAGAACTATTGCAATAATCAGGGAGATCGACAAAACCAGCACCCTTGCCGGGGAGCGCTTATCGACTTTGGTCAGATCGCGGATCGCCGCAGCGATCATCTCTCCGGAAATCTCCCGTGACTCCTTCGTATAGGCAAGCAGGAGCGCCCTGTCGCAAACGCTGTTGATAAGCCTCGGGAGCCCTTTCGAGTATCCGCAGATTTTTTTTACAGCCGACTTTGAAAAAGAGACCGGCTCTCGCCCCTCTGCCGCAATCCTTATCCTGTGACGGATATAGGAGTGAATATCACCCTCATCCATCCGTTCGAGATGATATCTGACCGTTATCCGCTGGCTCAGCTGCCTCAGGTCTTCTCTGGCAAGAAGAGCCCGGAGTTCAGGCTGTCCCACCAGAACGATCTGGATCAGCTTTTCTTTCTCCGTTTCAAGGTTCGATATCAGGCGGACCTGTTCCAGAACATCCCGAGTGAGGTTCTGAGCCTCATCGATGACAAGCACAACAGTCCGGCCCTCACTGCTCTCCTTCAACAGAAACCAGTTCAGAGCCTGATGAAGCTCGCGGGTCTCAACCCCGGTCGAAAAAAGTCCGAATTCGCGGTTGATCTCCTGAAGGAGACCCAGAGGAGACAGGGTCGGATTGAAGATCAGGGCAGTACGGTACGTTTCAGGCTGAAGCTGTGAGAGAAGAGTCCGGACCAGAGTCGTCTTGCCGGTGCCGACCTCCCCGGAGAGCTCGATGAAGCCCGCCCTGGACTCAATCGCATAAAGGAGGTGCGCATAAGCCTCCTGATGGCATCTGCTCAAAAAGAGAAATTCGGGGTTTGGCGTCAGGGTAAACGGCGGCTCCCTGAATCCGAAGTAGTTCTGGTACATGCTATTCCTTTATTTATTCGACAGCATCTGACTGCTGCGAAGAGACGCCCTCTTTCCTCGTCTCTCTTCTCAGGTAGCCAAGAATCTCGGTGAGACTCGCCTTGATTATCTCTTCGTCATTCGGGAACTCATGAGGGGAGAGTTCAAGTGTCACCGTATCGTTGTAGTCGGTGTTGCGGAGATGATTGAGGAATCGTGTCAGGGGGAGCATCCCGTGACCGGGGATAAGATGCTCCCGGCCATGACCGTAGTCGGAAAAGTGGATGTTCCGTATCCGTCCACTATTATAGCAGAGATAGAAGTCATTGATGAAATTCGCCTTTCCCGACCCCATATGCGTACAGTCAAACGTCATAAAGAGGTTCCGCTCCTGGATGAAATCGATCATCTGGCCGGTATCCGAAAGGATATGCGGGTTTACACTGAGCTTCCCTACCCAGGGCATGTTTTCAATGGTCACCAACACGTTCTCGGAACCGATCTCCTTCTGGAAATCATGAATCCTGTAGAGCCAGCGCCAGAAACCGATCTCCAGCCCCATCCATGACGGAGGGTGAAAATTTACGAGGGGGATCCCGGATATTTCCGCAAGCTCGACGCATCTCTTTAACGAGTCGACCTGAGCTCCCCACCCGTCAAGCGGCATGAAAGGGGCATGAATCGTTAGTATAGGCGCAATCACCTGAAGCTCCCCAAGAAGGACGAGTGCATTCACCCGCTGGAACTCCTGGTTGATGATCAGCTCCACCCCGTCAAAACCGAGTTCGCTGGCAATGGAGAATACCTTGCGAATCGGAAAGGTATGCAGGGTTCCGCTTGAAAGCGTTATCTTCATTACTGCTCGACCTCTACCAACTGCTGATATACAAATCTCTGCAGAGTCGAGATATCTTCCAGCCCGCTTATCAGACGTTCTCTGGAGGCCTCATCGAGATCGTCCGGATTGAGGAAAAGGTTGCCGTCAAGAGATCCCGTACCTAATTCGATCCTTACGAACTGGCGCATGAAATCCTGATAAGCGACAAGCAGTCGATCCGCCAGAGTAACCCCCAGGTTTCCTGCGGCCAGCACAGCTTTTAACCGGGCGATCGTTGCTGTCCCGGTAACACCCTGAGCAACGGCCAGCATCCTTGCACATGCTACGAGAGGATCGATGGCCAACTCCTTCAGAGAAAACTCGCCCCGGTGCTTTCCGCTCCTTTCAGTCTTGATCCGTCCGAAAATACTCAGGGCAAGCGGCATTACGGCAACGGTCTTTGCCAGATGCCAGAATCTGTCACCTGAAACAACTTCAGCAAGAAGCTTTCCCGTATGGGTCAACAAGGATTCGGACAACTCCCTGTCTCCGCATATCCAGCGTAAATCTGCAGCAGTCTCCAACATCCTGGAGAAAAGCAGTTCGTCGCTTTCACTGCCTGACATCGAAGACCCTGGATCTGCTCCCCTGAGCGGTGCTGACACAAAAGATTCCCATTCTGATCGGGAACCGGACCAGAACAGATTGCCGCCCTTGAACAGACTCCGGCTTACTGACGGGAAGCGGACTGAAAGAACTGCCATGAGCCTGATAGCCAGATCATCCAGATACTCTCTCTCTTCCGGATCAGAATCCTGAAATATAAAAAAGAAACTGCTCCTCTCGCCGAGGATCACTTCCCGCCTGCCCATCTCACCGGATACCATGAGAGCTGTCGGAACATCCGGAGGGAACCGTCCTTCCTGATGCAGCAGATCCATTGAGTGGATAAGGGCTGTCGAGACAAGTTTCTCATTGAAAGCGCAGGAGAGCTCATGGATCCTGTTAACAGACGCCCGTGCTGCAAACTGCTCGGCGAGAAGCCGGTCGAATCGTTCTGCATAGCCCAGGATCTCATCGGAAAAACGGATCGCCCCCAACCCTGAGACCAGTCTCCCGATCTCTTCAGAGGAGCTCAAACCTGCAGACGCCTCTTGTTTCAGTTCATCCCTGAGTGTGTACAGAAGGTCGAGAGACTCCGCTGTCCCCTCCATAGAGAGGCGTGCAAGAACTTTTTTCTGAAAATCCTCGGCCAACGCCTTTGTCCCTTTTGAGGTCATTATGGCGCTTACTTTCATATTCGCCTCCATGGAGCAAAACAGTTAGGAGCCGTTACGAAATAAGTGTTACATTTCAAGCTATTTCGTTACGGCTCCTTATGCCGTTCTTGCCACAGCATATGTAACAGTTATTTTATTCCGACGGCTTAGAACTCAGGGTCACTGAATCTCTCCGTGTACCTCTTCAGCAAGGAATCTCCGTATCTCCTCGGATGGCGGCCTGGTGAACCGGGATACGATTATCATCACCATGATAACGAGTGGTGCACCGCAGAGAGCAGACGCGGTAATCGGCAAGAGCGTGTTTACCAGCGGCACTGCAGCTCCGAAAAGCGGCTGGGCAAACGTGATCAACAGCCCGGTCAGCATCCCCGAAATAACACCGTATCTGTTTGTCCCGCTCCACCAGATTCCAAGCAGGAAGGCAGGGAAGATGGTGTTACCGGCCAGCGCAAAAGCAACCGCCGCGATCTCGGCAATTAGTCCGGGTGGATTCATGGCGCCTATAAGGACAATAAAGGCAAGAACCAGGGTCGCTCCTTTCGCTATCGACATCCTCTGTGATTCGCTCGCGTGAGGGTTTATCATCCGGTAATAGATGTCGTACGAGACTGATGCCGCACCGGTCATAAGGAGACCGGCAACCGTGAAGAATGCCGCACTGACGGCACCTGCGGCAAGCATGCCGATGAGCCAGGACGGAAGACCGCCCATGACAGCGGTCCTGAGGACGATGATGTCGGCCATCTTCTCGGCGGTGCCGGGCGGGAGGATCATCCCGGCCCGTGCCTCCAGAAGCCTGCCGAATACGGCATATGCCGGGGCAGACCAGTAAATGAGGGCTATGAAGAAAAGTCCCCAGACAACACTCCAGCGAGCATCACGAACATTGGAGACGGTGTAGAATTTCGATAATACATGCGGAAGACCGGCTGTCCCGAACATCAGCGTAAAGCAGAGTGCCGTCCACTGGAACAGCCCGAAATGACTGAACGAACTGGACATATTGATCCCGAATTCGGATGAAAGATCGGTCATCGCCCTGCCGTATCCGAACTGCGGCAGCGCCCAGAAATAGCCGAGCCGGTAAGCCAGGAACATAAGCGGCAGGATGAACGTCACGATGAGGACGAAGTACTGCAGCTTCTGGCTCCGGGCGACCCCCATGACCCCTGACAGGACGATGTACGCCATAAAAATCACCGCCCCGATGACGACCCCTTGACTGTACCCGGTCCCCAGAAGCCAGGCAAAGACCATTCCGATCCCCTTGAACTGTGCCATGCTGTAGATCAGGGTAATGAGTATGGAGATTATCGCCGAGATGAGCCGGGCTGATGGAGACTCATACCGCTCGCCGATAAAGTCAGGAGCCGTGTATTTCCCGAAACGGCGAAGCTGTCCGGCAAGCAGGACGAGCAGAAGGACATAACCGCCTGTCCAGCCGATCACATACGCAAGAGCTGCGTATCCATACAGGTATACCAGACCGGCGATCCCGAGGAAACTCGCTGCGCTCATCCAGTTGCTGGCGATAGCCGCCCCGCCGCCTATCCTTCCGGTATAACGCCCCGAAAGGCCGTACTCGGAGCCTTCACGCGTCTTATACAGCAGCCCGGCAACGACAAAAAGGAGCAGTACTCCGAACACGACAAGCATCGGGATTATCTTCTGGCCTGAATCAATCATGAGACCGCTCCCCTTTTCTGTCTCGCCGCTCTGTCAGACGATCCATGAAGAGATTAAAGAGTGCACAGATAATGATGAACCAGAGCGGAAGCATCTGGGCGGTAAACCAGAAGTGAAACGGAAGATTGAAAAAAGTGAACCCTTCGAGCCAGCTCATACCGGAAGGGGGTACAGAGAGCTTCAACCAGAGCTGAAAACCGAAGACAGCAACACCCCATCCGATCAGGACAATAATCATTGCCAGAATCTCGCCCTTCATGGCACGTGACTTCGGGCGAAAAAGATTTACGTCAAACTTTCCGTCCGGGCTGTTCATTCCAGAGCCTCCTTTTTCGACTTTTTCAACCGGTTGATACCCATCCGGGAGCTCCCGACCGGGAATGTTACTTCATGACTTCGCGAAGTACAGACGTCGCATAAGAGCCTTTCGGCAACGTGAACTCAAGGAGCAGTGCCCCATCCTCAAAAGCGACAGAGACCTCCTTCAAGGGTATCCTCAGGGGGCGACGCTCTCCGCTGAGCCGGTACCTGCCTTCACCGTTGAACGTCTCGGGTGACAGCCCTGATCCTTCAAGTATCCCCGCCTCGACCATTGCCACACTCCCCTGCGGAAGCAGCATCTTACTCCCGATCATCGGACCGGTCGGGGAGATCTCGAAAGATGCAGCCCTTGGGGCAGCCTCGTCCTGATCCAGGGCCAGAAAACAGGCGCCGTTCACATGCTTGAAAGCGATATCCCCGGACTCGATAGAGTCCAGATAGTCGATCCGGGCAGCAAGTACCTTGTCAAACAGAGATGACTGGGCAGCGGAAACATACAGGGAGATCAGCCGCGGATGGACTGTTTTCACTGCTCTCTGCCAATCTCCCGGCTTGCGGAGAAGAGAATGTATGACCTCGCGCTCGGTGCGGCAGTGAGAAGGCAGGATTTCAAGTGCTTCAGTAAACATACCTGCCTGAAACGCAACGATCGCCTTTTGCCAGCGCTCATCCTGGACCAGCTCCGGACTCCCGATCAACGCAGTGACAGCTCCTTCAAAGTCACCCTGAAGAAGCCTGACCCCGATATCAGCCGAGTTCCCCTGACTGCCGTACCGCTGTTCGCCGAAAAAATTGGGCACTCCCCTGCGGCAAAGGACCGAAAAAACGGCATTCGCTTTCTCAACAGGGTTAGCAGAGACATCCCGGACCCGTATCCTGAAACTGTTGCCGGCAAGATGTCCGAGCCTCAGCTTGTTGGCATGCCGGACAGCAGAGATGACCTTGATCCCGGAGATCTCGACCGCTTCGACCTGTTCAGGAGTCACCCCCGGGATCGAGACCGTCTGCCTCGTGATACCACGGGCATCCTTCATCCCGGCATACCCCATGTCCCTCTCCGAAACACCGAGCACTCTTGAAATCCGTCGCAGCATCTCAAGCGTCGTCAGCCCCCGCTTCTCGATCAATGCATACACGTGTTCACCGCTGCCTGACGCTTCGTACAGGGGAAGCTCGGTGACTTCGAAATCTTCGGCAGAAGCCTTGAAAATGCCGCCTGTGCCGGGCAGGCCTGCTGTTAGATACGGATGCTTCATATCAGATCTTCCGGTAATGGACAAAGTGTATGTTCTTCCCTTCTGCCATGAATTTCAGCATGTATTTGGACCGGTGATACCCTTCAAGATCGTGC
Source organism: Geobacter sp. (assembly GCA_009886125.1). Classification (GTDB taxonomy): domain Bacteria; phylum Desulfobacterota; class Desulfuromonadia; order Geobacterales; family DSM-12255; genus VEOV01. The sequence goes on from VFJK01000001.1 coordinate 45,903, forward strand.
CGGGAAAGATCAGGCGACTGCATATTCTGAAAGCCCTGCTGCTGCGGCATGAACTGCGCTACATCTTCGCCGTAATCCTCGAAATCGGTCGCAAAGTAGAAGTCCGCACCCGGCTGCATATAACCTTTCAGAAATTCAATAAAAGCGCTGTTCACCAGTCGCCTTTTCCGGTGCCGCAGTTTCGGCCACGGATCAGGACAGTTGATATACACGGCGCAGAGCGACTCTTCAGGGATCTGCTCAGTGATGAACTCACGCGCCTCCACCCGCAGAACACGGACATTCTGTATCCCGTGCTTTTCCAGACGCTTGCAGGTCTTGTTGCACCCCTTGTTGTAATAGTCTATGGCGATGAAGTTCCTATCCGGAAAGTCGGCTGCCGTCTTTGCCATAAAATCGCCGATTCCGCAGCCGATCTCCAGCGCAAGCGGGTTTTCATTCCCGAATACAGTGCTCCACTCAACCCTGCTCTTTATATCTTCGCTGCCGAGAAAAAGCGGCGACCTGATCTCTATCATCCTCTGCATGAGAAAACCCTGTAATCACAAAATAGTTCGGCAACCGTAATTTCAACAAAGTAGCATAAGAGCGGTAACTGTTGAAGTATAAATAAGGGTTCGTCTCAGACATCAGTGCGTAAATCGCACTTTTAAAAGTTGAAAAGCATGAGTTCCTTCAGGTAGTTATGGAAGTGCGACCAACCATATCTATCTTTTAGGAGGAACCCATGCTTGTCGAA
>VFJK01000038.1 GCA_009886125.1 Geobacter sp.
TAATTTCTGTAATGGTGCATTCTCTGACAAATGGCATGACGTGACGAAAAGATGTGGCAAGGAAGCGGATGCATTCACTGCCGAGTGGGGAAAGCCGATCACCTCTGAAATGGTTGACCGGGCGTTGTCGACCGGGAAATATGATGCTTTGACCCTCATTCATAATGAGACTTCGACAGGGGTCATGTCGCCACTCCCTGAAATATGCGAGGTGCTGCGTCGCTATCCTGAAGTTGTCTCCATGGTGGATACCGTCTCTTCCATGAGCGCTCTGAAAATCCCTGTAGATGAGCTCGGGATAGACTGCTGTCTCTTCGGTGTGCAGAAGGCTTTTGCCCTGCCGCCCGGGCTTGCGGTCTGTACCGCATCAGAGAAGGCTCTGGCACGTGCTGCAACAATAGAGGGTCGCGGCTACTATTTTGATTTTCTTGAGTTTGCGGCAAATGACGATAAAGACAATACTCCGTCAACGCCATGCATTTCCCAGATCTACGCTCTTGACAGGCAGCTGCTCCGGTTCTTTGCTGAAGGGCTTGAAAACAGATGGGAGCGACACAAGGCGATGGCTGAATATGTTCGGGGATGGGTCATTGAAATGGGGTATGGGCTGTTTCCTGAAGAAAAGTTCTGCTCTCAGACACTGACCTGTGCGGTTAACAGCAGGGATAGCGATCTTGCCGCCCTGAAAAAGATGCTGGGTGAGCTGGGATATGCTTTTGATGACGGGTATGGTAAGATAAAAGGAAAGACATTCAGGATAGCCCATATGGGAGATATGCAGCTGCAGGATCTGCATGAGTTTACAAACACTATAGAAGCGTGTCTGAAAAAAATCTGAACACAGGGGGAACCCTAAAGGAGCGGTAAAATGAAATGTCCACATTGTGGTGGGAGAAAGGCAATTGCTATTGATCTTCATTCTGAAGGATTTACCGCAGACGAGAATCCGGTAAAGGAGTGTGGAGCCTGTGGTCTTGTCTGGAGCTTGAAAAAAGTAAAAGGTAAAACAGAAGTCGATATCATTAAAGAAGCAAAAACAAAATAGTCAGCGCTTCTGACCTCTCAGGAGTAATGACACGGTATCTGCGCAAGACCTGCTTAGGGTACTTGCCAGTTTTGCCGAAAATCTGCTGTTACATGCCTTCTCAAGATGTTTTTCATAGAGTGACAGGATGCGGTTCTCTTGATTACTCTCTCTGCCGATGCGGCAGTATCTTAGTATCTCATCCATCAACAGCGCAAACTGCCAGGCATTGTTACCCAGGTACAGCCCGATTTCCCCCCAGAACGCTGACTGATCATGTTCAGGGAGTTCGTCTATCATCTCTTTGACCCTGTCGAATAATCTGCCGAAGCCCATTTTTGATCTCTGATGATCATTCCGGTATAGTTCGGGAATCTTTGCCAGAAGGTCGTACTTCCCTGCAAACGCCAGTCCCATGATGATGGCATTGAGAGCTTGTCTCTCTTTCATGCCTTCATTTTCAAATCGTCGTGCAGAGGTTATGATTTCTTCCGGCAGCAGCAGCCATTCTCCGTTACGACGCAGCCTGTCGGCAAAAAGAGTTTCTGAAAGGATATGGCACTGTGCGTCAAATCCACCGGTTTGCCTGAAATGTCCGGCAGATATCAGGATCCCCTGATCGCCATGGGAGCAGCCATCTCTTTCAACTCTGGCCTTTGATTCATGGAAACTGAAGGCAAGGGAGGACGACTTGAAAATGCGATCGAATTTCAGGCGGAAATGGCCGGCGGATGGTCTGCCTCCTGAGCGTTCATATCTGGTCCGCAGTGCATCGATTCCGTTTTTGAGGGCACGGTTTTCACTGAAGCTGCTGTCGGCATGCAGAAACAGGATAAACTCTCCTTGAGCAGTGGCCGCTCCGGCGTTCAGCTGAGCTGCTTTACCTGCCATGCCGGTAACTGTCGATACGACAAGTCGGCTTTTCAGAGCTTCCCTGCAGGTGGCGTCTGTCGATCCTCCATCCGAGATGATGACCTCGAGCTGAAGGTCTTTCTGGGCTGAAAGATTTTCAACTGTTCGAAGGATAGTCTGCTCTTCGTTCAGGGTCGGTATGACTATGCTGAGTTCGATTTCCGTTTTCATGTCAACTGAATTTACTCGATCATTTTATTGTGGTATTTATTTATAAGGGAGATAAGGGAAATGGCCAGAAAAAAAGTGCTGCTTGTTGATGATGTCCATCTGATCCTGGAGTTAGAGAAGGCCTTTCTCAAAGGGCTTCCCGTAGATATACTTATCGCAAAAAACGGACTTGAGGCTCTCGAGATTGTAAAAAACGAGCATCCCGACCTGATCTATATGGACCTGAATATGCCGGTCATGGATGGCCTTACCTGCTGCCGGGCGTTAAAGGGAGATCCTGCTACCAGTGCTATTCCGGTCATAATGGTGACAACTGAAGGCAGGGAGCAGGATATGCTGCTCTGCCAGAGTGCCGGCTGCGATGATTACATCACCAAGCCGATAAACGGCAGGCTGTTTATTGAAAAAGGGCGGAACTGTATCGCCGA